>CANGXM010000113.1 GCA_947457845.1 Rhodospirillales bacterium
CCCGCCCGAGACCGTCGTTCCCTGGCTCGACGCGCTCCTGGTCGAGCCGCCCCCGCCGCTGCCGGCCGGGCGACCGCGGCTGCTGCTGAAGGGCCTCGGCTTCGACGCGCCCTCGCTCCACGCCCTGATCGCCGACACCGGCGCCGACGTGGTGGCCGACGACCACCCGTGGGGCGACCCGCTCGCCGACCGGGGCGACCCGGGGGCGGGCGACCCGCTGGACGTGCTGGCCGACCAGATGCTGCGGGAGGTCGCGACCCCGCGGAGCTTCCCGCAAGCGGTGCAGGACCGGCGGATGATGGACCGCGTCCGCGCCGCTGGGGTCGACGGGGTGCTGGTGGTGCTCCCCGAGCACGACGACACGCTCGGCTGGGACTGGCCGGGCCAGAAGGCGATGCTGGAGGCGGCCGGCGTACCGGCCGTGCTGGTTCTCAACCAGCCCTTCGCGAACCCCGACGGTGTCGCGTTGCGGGCGGCGGTGGCGGATCTGCTGGACCGGATCGCAGCACGGAGGGCGGCATGAGCGAACGGCAGGAGCCCCGGGACGACCTCGCCGCCACCCCCCGCGCCCGGGCGAAGCAGAAGGACTGGTTCGGCGATTTCCGCCGCCGGGTGCTGGAGGAGGGCGAGCCCTACGTCATCGCGAACGCGGTGACGCCGCACGAGATCTTCCACGCGATGGACGTGCCCGTCGTCTCCACCCCGTGGTACTCGGCGGTGATCGCGGCCAAGCGCCTGTCGCCCCACTATTTCGACCTGATGGACCGGCTCGGCTATCACGACCGGCTGCCGCGCTACATGAGCCTGCCGTTCCTGACCACGCTCGACGGCGACCCGGCCCGCGCGCCCTACGGCGGGCTGCCGCGGCCGGCGATGATGGTGGAGCGGCTCCGCGGCGACTATGCCCAGCGCATCTTCGAGCAATGGGCGAAGGCGCTGGGGGCGCCGGCCTTCATGCTGGATTCCACCGCGCTGACGGCGCTGAAGCCCCGCTGGTGGGAGATGGGGTGGGACCGGTGGGAGGAGCTCTACGGCACCGACCGGCTCGACTTCCAGACCGACCAGCTGGAGGCCCTCGTCCGCTTCGCCGAGGTGACGATCGGCCGGCCGTTCAACCATGCCGCGTTCGCCCGCCAGATGGAGGCGGTGAACGCGGTCGGCGCCCTGGTGGCCGAGGCGCGCGACCTGGTGGCGAAGGCGCGGCCATGCCCCGTGTCGCTGCCCGAACAGCTGACCAACGTCATGGCCGCCACCTGGCACCGGGGATCGCAGTGGGCGATCGACCACATGCGCTCGTATCTGGACGAGCTGAAGGACAGGGTCGCGGGCGGGACGGGCGTCTGCGCCGACGAGCGGGTGCGCCTTCTCTGGCTGAACAACGGCCTGTGGCACGACACGGGATTCTACCGCGCGTTCGAGGCGAGCCACGGCGCGGTCTTCGTCTGGTCGATGTACACGAACTTCCTTGCCGACGGGTATCGCAAGGCGATCCACGGCGACCCGATGCGGGCGCTGGCCGCGCGCCACATCTCCATGAACGAGCAGCTTCACCTGCCGCCCTGGATGGCGGACTGGATCGTCCATCAGGCGCGCGACTTCGGCGCCCACGGGGCGGTGATGCTGGTGCCGGTCGGCGACCGGCTCTCGGCCTACGGGACGAAGCTTGCCATCATGGCGCTGGAACGCGCGGGCATCCCCGTGCTGGAGATCCGTGCGAGCATGGTGGACGCGCGCAGCTGGGACCGCGCCCGGATGACGGCGACGGTCGCGGATTTCATCGAGACCCGGATCGACCGGGCCAAGGGACCCGAGGGAGGGACGGCATGGGCATCGTGACGGACAGGCGGACGGTGATCGCGGGCCTCGCGGCGACGGGGCTCGCATCGAGGATCGGACCGGCGGCGGCGCAGGACCTCGTCGCCGCGGCGAAGCGGGAGGGGAAGGGGACGATCTACACCGTCGCCGACCCGGCGCTCGTCCAGGGGTTGCTCGACGCGTTCGACAAGGCCTACGGGATCAAGGTGCAGATGCAGCGCCTCTCCTCCGGCCCCTTGTCGCAGCGGTTCGCGGCCGAGCACCAGGCGGGCACCCATGTGGCCGACGTGATGATCACGACGGACCCCGTCTTCACCCAGACCGCGAAGGACCGCGGCTGGCTCGCGTCGGTCGAGGGGCTGCCGAACCTGAGGGACTGGCCGGCCTATGCCTGGGACGGGACGACGGCCATCGCCGCCCACGTCCCCTATTCCATCGCCTGGAACACGACGGTGGTGACCCGGCCGCTGACCGGCTGGCGCGATCTCGTCGATCCGCAGTGGGCGGGCCGCATCCTGCTGCCCGACCCGCGCGTGGCGGTCAACGCGATGACCTGGTACACGCTGATGCGCAAGACCTACGGCGACGAGTTCCTGCGCACGATCGGCAAGGCCGCGACCTACGTGCCGAGTGCCGTGCCCGGCGCGCAGCAGCTGGCGGCGGGGGCGGCGGCGATCTACGCCCCGGCGGTCCACCAGATCCTCGTCGGGCTGGTCGCCAAGGGCGCGCCGATCGGCCAGGCCTTCATCGAGCCGACGCTCTCGACCGACAACCTCGTCAGCGTGAACGCCCGGGCGCCGAACCCGGCGGTGGCCCGGCTCCTGCTGGACTTCGTGCTGTCGGTGCCGGGGCAGGCGATCCTCAACGCCGACGGCTTCTCGCCGCGGCCGGGCGTGCCGGGGACGCGGCCCCTGCCGACGCTGTCGGAGGCCGATCCCCAGGCGACCCGGGCGGAAACGCCGCAGATGCTGGCGCTGCTCGGTCTGGCATGAGGAGGACGGGGGTGGATCAGGCCGACCCCCGGGCCGAGGGAGATCGTGACGATGCACGTGATCGTGGTGGGCGGCGGGATCGGCGGGCTGACGACCGCGCTGTCCCTGCACGCGGCGGGGATCTCGGTCGAGGTCCACGAGCAGGTGGCCGAGCTGAAGCCGCTCGGCGTCGGCATCAACCTGTTGCCCCACGCGGTGCGGGAGCTGACCGAGCTGGGCCTTCAGGACCGCCTCGCCGCCATCGCGATCCCGACCAGGGAGCTGATCTACGCCAACCGCCACGGGCAGGAGATCTGGCGCGAGGCGCGGGGGCGGGAGGCGGGCTACGGCTGGCCGCAGTTCTCCATCCACCGCGGTTGGCTCCAGATGCTGCTGCTCGACGTGGCGAAGGAGCGGATCGGCGCCGACCGCATCTTCACCGACCATGCGGTTTCGGGGTTCGAGGACGACGGGCGGCGCGTCGTCGCCCGCTTCGTCGGCAACGACGGCTCGGACCGCGGCACGGCGACGGGCGACGTCCTGATCGCCTGCGACGGCATCCACTCCGCCGTGCGCAAGACCTTCTACCCCGACGAGGGCCCGCCGAAGTGGAACGGCTGCGTTCTGTGGCGCGGGACGACGGAGGGGCCGCCCTATCTCAGCGGCCGGTCGATGGTGATGGCCGGGCACCAGGACCAGAAGTTCGTCTGCTATCCCATCAGCGCGGAGCACGCCGGCCGCGGCCGGTCGCTGATCAACTGGATCGCCGAGATCCGGTTCCGGGACCGCGACCTTTGGCGGCGGGAGAGCTGGAACCGGCAGGGCGACCTCGCCGAGTTCCTTCCCGCCTTCGAGGGCTGGGCGTTCGACTGGCTGGACGTACCGGGCGTCATCCGCGGCGGCGGCATCGTCTACGAATATCCGATGGTCGACCGCGACCCGCTGGAGCGCTGGACCTTCGGGCGGGCGACCCTGCTCGGCGACGCCGCGCACCCGATGTATCCCATCGGCTCGAACGGCGCCTCGCAGGCGATCCTCGACGCCCGCACCATCGCCTGGCACCTCGCGACGGCCCCCGACGTCGAGACCGGCCTCGCCCGCTACGAGGAGGACCGGCGCCCGGCCACCTCGCGCATCGTGCTCGCCAACCGCGGCAACGGGCCGGAGCAGGTGATGCAGCTGGCCGAGGAGCGCGCGTCCGGCGGCTTCTCGAACGTCGAGGACGTGATCCCGCGCGCCGAGCTGGAGAGGATCGCCGCCGACTACAAGCGCACCGCGGGGTTCGAGGTGGAGCGGCTGAACACGCGGCCGTCGCTGACGCCTCCGGTGAGGGTGGGGGGATGAGGGCCGTCCCCAACTCCCCTACGACCGCCCGCCGTCCACCGACAGGATCTGGCCGCTGATCCACGACGCCTGATCGGACGCCAGGAAAAGCACGGCGTTCGCGATGTCCGCGGGCGTGCCGAGGCGGCGCGTGTGGGTGCCCTCCACCAGCCGCTTCTGGCCCTCGGGGCCATAGCTCTCCCACTGCCGTTCGGTCGCGGGGTTGGAGCGCACGAAGCCGGGGGCGACGCTGTTCGTCGTGATCCCGAAGGGGCCGAGTTCGAACGACAGCTGCCTGGTCAGCCCGACCAGCGCGTGCTTGGCCGCCGTATAGGCCTGGATGCCGGTCAGGCTGGGCCGCAGGCCGGCACCCGACGAGATGTTGACGATCCGGCCCCAGCCGGCCGCCTTCATCCCCGGCGCCACCGCCTGGGCGCAGTGGAACGCCGCATCCACGTTGGCCTGGAAGATGACGCGCCAATCGTCCTCGGGCACCTCCTCCACCGGCCGGGCCACCTGCCCCCGCACGCCGCCGGCGCAGTTGACCAGCACGTCCACCGGTCCGACCCCGGCCACCGTCCGCAGCACGGCCGCCCGGTCGCCGAGGTCCAGCGCGCGGGTCTCGGCGCGCGCGGCGACCGCAGCGAGCCCGTCGGCATCGCGGTCGAAGGCGAAGACGTGCGCGCCGGCGTCGGCGAAGGCCGCGGCGATGCCGCGCCCGATGCCCTGGGCCGCCCCGGTGACGATCACGCGGCGGCCGGCGAAGGTGATGTGCATTCCGATGGTTCCCATGATGCGGACGTGGGGCGGACCCGCACCCCGTCACGTCCAGACGACGCCGCGGGCGGCCAGACGGTCGCGCCAGCCGAGGCCGTCCTCGGTCCGGCCGGCGCGCGGACGGTACTCCGCCCCGACCCAGCCGGTGTAGCCGAGCCGGTCGAGTTCGGACAGAACGAAGGCGTGGTCGAGTTCGCCCCCGTCGGGCTCGCCCCGGTCGGGCACCGCCGCGACCTGCACGTGGCCGATCACGTCGAGGTGCCGTTCCAGCCGCCGCACCACGTCGCCCTGCATGGCCTGGACGTGATAGGTGTCGAACATCACCCGGGCGTTCGCGTGGCCCGTGTCGCGCACGATCGCCGCCGCCTCCTCGATGGAGCGGATCACGAAGCCCGGCCGGTCGCGCTGGTTGATCATCTCGACCAGGATCGCGATGCCGTGCGGCGCCGCCCGTGCGGCCGCGTCCGCGAGATTGGCCGTCAGCGTGTCGCGGTGGCGCGCCGTTACCTCTGCCGCGACGCCGGCGACGCAGTGGACGGCCGTGCCGCCGACGGCGACGACCCAGTCCAGCGCGGTCGCGAAGGTCTCCCGGAACGCCACCTCCCGACCCGGCGCCGAGGCGAGGCCGAAGTCGTCCGGTCCGCCGAGGGGGACGTTGACCGCGAGAGGAACCGTCCCTGCCGCGGCCAGCGCCGCGCGCATCGCGGCGGGCGGGATCTCGAACGGCCAGTGGAACTCCACCGCCCGGAACCCCGCGGCCCCCGAGGCCGCCACGCGGTCGAGGATCGGCCGGTCGTCGAACAGGAACCCGAGGTTGGCGGACAGTTTCGGCATGGGGCCCCCCTTGCGGCGTCTGGCCCCATGATCCGCCGTCCGGACCGCGCGCGCCATGGTCGTCGCCACCGGTCCCTTGCCCGGCGGACGACGCGTGACGGACCCGCCGGTTTCGCCATGGTGCCGCACGCCACGGCGGACCATGCTGGCGCCCCCGGGTCTACCCTCCGTATGCCGTCCATGACCACGCCCTGCATCATCACCGTCGCGATCACCGGATCGCTTCCGCAGAAGTCCGACAATCCGGCGGTGCCGATCACGGTCGCGGAGCAGGTGGAATCGACCCATGCGGCCTTCGAGGCCGGCGCCACCCTCGTCCACGCCCACGTGCGCAACGACGACGGCACGCCGTCCTCCTCGCCTGAGCGATTCGCCCGGCTGATGGAGGGCGTGCGCCGCCATTGCCCGGGGATGATCGTCCAGCTGTCGACCGGCGGCCGGTCGGGCACCGGGCGGGAGCGGGGCGGCATGATCCCGCTGAAGCCCGAGATGTGCTCGCTCTCCACCGGGTCCTGCAACTTCCCCACCCGGATCTACGAGAACAGCCCCGAGCTGGTCGACTGGCTGGCGTCGGAGATGCTGGCCCACGGGGTGAAGCCCGAGGTCGAGGCCTTCGACCTCTCCATGATCTTCAAGGCGGTGGAGATGGAGCGCGCCCGCCGCATCCGCGGGCCGCTGCACGTTCAGTTCGTGATGGGCGTGAAGAACGCCATGCCCGCCGACCGCGCGGCGTTCGAATTCTTCGTCGCCACGCTGAAGCGCCTCGCCCCCGACGCGACATGGACCGGGGCCGGCATCGGGCGCGACCAGATCACGCTGAACCGCTGGAGCCTGGAACTGGGCGGCCACTGCCGCACGGGGCTGGAGGACAACGTCCGCCTCGACCGCACGACGCTCGCCCCCTCCAACGCAGCGCTGGTGGCGCGGATCGTGGACATCGCGGGCGAATACGGCCGTCGCCCGGCGACCGTGGCCGAGGCCCGCGCGATCCTGGGTTTGCCGGCGGTGGCGTGAGGGATCTTCAAGCCCTCCGTTGATTCCCCCCCACGACCCGTGCGACTGAATTCCCCCATGCGCACTCAGGTCGTCATCATCGGCTCCGGCCCCTCGGGCCTCCTGCTCGGACAGCTCCTGCACCGGGCGGGGATCGACACCGTGGTCCTCGAACGCAAGAGCCGGGACTACGTCCTCTCCCGCGTCCGGGCGGGGGTCCTCGAACAGGGGACCGTCGGCCTGATCGAGGAGGCGGGGGTGGGCGCGCGGATGCGGCGCGAGGGCCTCGTCCACGACGGGTTCGAGATCGCCTTCGCCGGCGAGCGCCACCGCGTCGCCATCACCGAGCTGACCGGCGGCCGCTCGGTCATGGTCTACGGCCAGACCGAGGTGACCCGGGACCTGATGGACGGGCGGGACGCCTCCGGCGCCCCGACCGTGTACGAGGCCGAGGACGTGGCGCTGCACGATTTCGACGGCCCCTCGCCCCGGGTCACCTGGCGCAAGGACGGCGTCACGCACGAACTCGTCTGCGACGCCATCGCCGGCTGCGACGGCTATCACGGCGTCAGCCGGGCGAGCGTGCCGGCGGGCGCCATCCGGACGTTCGAGCGCGTCTACCCCTTCGGTTGGCTGGGCGTGCTGGCCGACGTGCCGCCCTGTGCGCCGGAGCTGATCTACGCCGCCCACGACCGCGGCTTCGCGCTCTGCTCCATGCGCTCGACGACGCGCAGCCGCTACTACGTGCAGTGCCCGGTGGACGAGCGGATCGAGGACTGGTCCGACGACCGGTTCTGGGACGAACTCAGGAGCCGCCTCGGCCCCGAGGCCGCGGTGGCGGTGACGACCGGTCCGTCGATCGAGAAGTCGGTGGCGCCGCTCCGCAGCTTCGTCGCCGAGCCGATGCGCTTCGGCCGGCTGTTCCTGGCCGGCGACGCCGCGCACATCGTTCCGCCGACCGGCGCCAAGGGGCTGAACCTCGCGGCGAGCGACGTGCGCTATCTGTCGGACGCGCTGATCGAGCATGTCCGGGACGGCTCGGAGGCGGCGCTCGACCGCTATTCGGCCCGTGCGCTCGCCCGGGTGTGGAAGGCGGAGCGGTTTTCCTGGTGGATGACGACCATGCTCCACCGCTTCCCCGAGGACGAGGGGTTCACCGCCCGCATCAAGCGGGCGGAACTCGACTATCTCTTCTCCTCCCGCGCGGCGCTGGCGTCGCTGGCCGAGAACTACGTCGGGCTGCCGTACTGAGGGCGCTCACCCCCGCAGGAAATCGAAGTCGCAGCCCTCCGGCGCCTGCAGCACGGACCGCCGATAGAGCGCCGCATAGCCCCGCTCCGGCGCGGGCGGCGGGCGGTGGTCGGCCAGGCGCCGGGCGAGCTCGTCGGGCGGGACCAGCAGGTCGATCGCCTTGGCGGAGACCGACAGGCGGATCCGGTCGCCGCTCCGCACGGCGGCCAGCGGCCCCCCGGCCGCCGCCTCGGGCGAGACGTGCAGCACCACCGTGCCGAAGGCGGTGCCCGACATCCGCGCGTCGGAGATGCGGACCATGTCCTTCACCCCCGCCCGGGCCAGCGTCTTCGGGATGGGGAGATAGCCCGCCTCCGGCATTCCGGCCGCGTGCGGGCCGGCGTTCTGGAGGACCAGCACGTCCGACGGCGTGACGTCGAGGTCGGGGTCGTCGATCCGGGCGGCGAGGTCATCGAGGCTCGTGAACACCACGGCCCGCCCCTCCGTCTCGAACAGGGCCGGCGTGGCCGCGGCGCGCTTGAAGATGGCGCCGTCCGGTGCCAGCGAGCCGGTCAGCGCGATCAGCCCGCCCTCGCGCGAGACCGGGTCGTCGAAGGGGCGGATGATGCGCCGGTCGATCCACTCCGGCGGCTCGGCCAGACGCTCGCCCAGCGTGCGGCCGGTCACGTCGACCGTGTCGAGGTGGAGGAGCGGGCGCAGTTCCCGCAGCACCGCGCCGAGGCCGCCGGCCGCGTGGAAATCCTCCATGTAGCCCTCCCCGACCGGCTTCAGGTCGACCAGCACCGGCGTCTCGTCGGAGATGGCGTTGAGCCGGTCCCAGCCGATGCGGATGCCGCGCCGGCCGGCGATGGCGGCGAGGTGGACGATGGCGTTGGTCGATCCGCCGATCGCCATCAGCACGCGCAGCGCGTTCTCGATCGACTTGACGGTCACCAGCCGGTCGGGCGTCACCGGGGTCTTCAGCAGCGCCACGGCGGCCCGGCCCGCGGCCTCGGCGGCCACCAGCCGTTCCGCCGCCACCGCCGGGATCGCGGCCGTGCCCGGCAGCGCGAAGCCCAGCGTCTCGGCGAGGCAGGCCATCGTGCTGGCCGTGCCCATCACGGCGCAGGTGCCCGCCGTCGCGGCGAGGCGGCCCTCCACGATCGCGATTTCCGCCGCGTCCACCTCGCCCGCCCGGTGGCGCGCCCAATAGCTTCGGCAGTCGGTGCACGCGCCCAGCCGCGTGCCGCGGTGCCGCCCGGTCGACATCGGCCCGGTGACGAGCTGGACCGCCGGCCTGTTCGCCGACGTCGCGCCCATCAGCTGCGCCGGCACGGTCTTGTCGCATCCGCCGACCAGCACGACCGCATCCATCGGCTGGGCGCGGATCATCTCCTCCGTGTCCATGGCCATGAGGTTGCGGAACATCATGCTGGTGGGGTTGAGGAACACCTCGCCCAGCGACACGGTGGGGAAGGGGAGCGGCAGGGCGCCCGCCGCCAGCACGCCCCGCGACACCGCCTCCACGAGGTCGGGGACGAGGCGGTGGCAGTTGTTGAAGCCCGAGTGCGTGGCCGCGATGCCGACCACCGGCCCCGAAAGGAGTTCGGGCGAGATTCCGGTCGAGCGGGCGAAGGAGCGGCGCAGGTAGCGGGCGAAATCGGGGTCGCCGTAGTTGGTCAGCCCGCGGTCGAGGCCGATCGGATCCGTGTCGCTCATGCGTCCCCCCCCCTCGCGGCCCGTCGAACGCCGCCCCGTTCAGTATGGGCATCGGCCGCGTTTCGTGTAACCTGTCGCGCATTATGCAGATTCGGAGAGTTCGTATGACACGACACACCTTCATCGCGACCGCCGCAGCGGCGGCGACGGTCCTCGCGGCGGGCGCCGCCTCCGCCCACACGGGCCACGGCGACGCCCACGGCTTCGTCCACGGGTTCCTGCATCCGCTGGGCGGCCTCGACCACCTGCTGGCCATGGTGGCGGTCGGTCTTCTGGCGGCGACCCTCGGCGGGCGGGCCACGTGGATGGTCCCCGCCACCTTCGTCGCCCTCATGGTCGGGGGCAGCGTGCTGGGTTTCCGGGGGGTCGGGGTTCCCTTCGTCGAGGCCGGGATCGCGCTCTCGGTCGTGATCTTCGGCGCGCTGGTCGCGGCGCGGGTCCGGCTGCCGGTCGGGGTCGCGATGGCGGTCGTGGGATCGCTCGCGGTCTTCCACGGCCACGCCCACGGGGCGGAGATGCCGGCCGACGCCAGCGGGGCGCTCTACGGGCTCGGCTTCGTGGTCGCGACGGTCATGCTGCACGGTGCTGGGATCGCGGCGGTCCTCGGCTTCGCGCGCCTCGCCGCCCGGACGCAGCGCCATGCGCAGGCGGTCGGGGCCGCGATCGCGGCGGTCGGCGTGATGCTGGCGACGGGCGTGATCTGAAGAAACCCCTCACCCCGCGCCCTCAGTGCGCGTCGGCCCAGTTGTCCGCGATCCCGGCTTCGGCCACCAGGGGCACCGACAGGGCCACCGCCCCTTCCATCGTCCGCCGCACCACCTCGGCCGTCCGCTCGGCTTCCGCGTCGGGCACCTCGAACAGCAGTTCGTCGTGGACCTGGAGGAGCATCCGGCCGGTGAGCGCGGCCTCGCGCAGCGCGGCGGGCATCCGCACCATCGCCTTCTTGATGATGTCGGCCGCCGTCCCCTGGATGGGCGCGTTGATCGCCTGGCGCTCGGCGAAGGCGCGGCGGTTGGGGTTCTGGTCCTTGATGCCGGGCAGGTGGCAGCGCCGGCCGAACAGCGTCGTGACGAAGCCCTTCTCCCGGCACTCGGACTTGGTCCGCTCCATGTACTCGCGGAGCTGGTGGTACTTGTCGAGATAGGCCTCGATGAAGCGCTTCGCCTCGCCCTGCGGGATGCCGAGGCGCTGGGACAGGCCGAAGCCCGAGATGCCGTAGATGATCCCGAAGTTGATGGTCTTGGCGTCGCGCCGCTGGTCCTTGGTCACCTTGTCCAGGGGCACGCCGAAGACCTGGGAGGCGGTCGCGGCGTGGACGTCGAGGCCGTCGACGAAGGCCTGCTTCATCGCGTCGATGCCCGCGATCTCCGCCACCAGCCGCAGTTCGATCTGCGAATAGTCGACCGACAGGAGCTTGTGGCCGGGGGCCGCCACGAACGCGCGGCGGATCTCCCGCCCCTCGGCGGTGCGGATCGGGATGTTCTGGAGGTTGGGGTCCGACGACGACAGCCGGCCGGTGTTGGTGAGCGCCAGCGCGAACGACGTGTGGACCCGGCCGTCGGCCTGGATCTGCTCCTGCAGCGCCTCGGTGTAGGTCGACCGCAGCTTGGTCATCTGCCGCCAGTCCAGCACCTTGGCCGCGATCTCGACCCCCTGCTCGGCGAGCGGCTCCAGCACGGCGCTGTCGGTGGAATAGCCGCCGGTCTTCAGCTTGCGCCCGCCCGGCAGGCCCATGTCTCCGAACAGAACGTCGCCCAGCTGCTTGGTGGAGCCGACGTTGAACTGGCGCCCCGCGATGCGCCAGACGTCGGCCTCGATCTCCACCATCCGCTCGCCGAAGCGGCGCGACAGCTCCTGGAGGACGGTGGGGTCGACACGGATGCCCGTCCGCTCCATCTCCGCCACGATGCCGACCAACGGCCGCTCCACCTCCTCGTAGAGCGAGACGAGCCGTTCCTTGACGAGGCGCGGCTTGAGCGCGTGCCAGAGGCGCAGCGTCACCTCCGCGTCCTCGGCGGCGTAGTCGCGGGCCTTGTCCAGCGGCACCCGGTCGAAGGTGATGCGCGCCTTGCCGGTGCCCGTCACCTCGTCGTAGCCGATCGTCGTGTGGCCGAGGTGGAGGGCCGCCAGCTCGTCCATGCCGTGGCCGTTCAGGCCCCCGCCCTGGACGTAGGAGATCAGCATCGTGTCGTCCCACGGCGACGGGCGGATGCCGTGCTGCGCGAAGACCTGCCAGTCGAACTTGAAATTGTGTCCGACCTTGAGGACCGAGGGGTCCTCCAGCAGGGCCTTGAGCCGCGGGACCGCGTCGGCCAGCGGGATCTGCGGCGGCGGCGGCGCCCCGCCGAGGTCGAGCTGCCCGCCCTCGGCCGCCCCCTCCGCCACGTGCCCCAGCGGGACGTAGCAGGCATGGCCGGGCTCCACCGCGATCGACACGCCGACGAGCTTCGCGACCGACGGGGTGAGGCCCACCGTCTCGGTGTCCACCGCCACCACGCCCGCCTCCACGGCGGCCGCGATCCAGCGGTCGAGGTCGGCCACGGTCTGCACGAGTTCGTAGGTCGCGGGCGCGGCGGCGGGGGCCGGAGCCGCATCCTCCGCC
>CANGXM010000114.1 GCA_947457845.1 Rhodospirillales bacterium
CGCGGGCCGCCGGCCGGTCCGCCGGCCCGCTCCGGGCACCGCCGTCGCCGTCATGCCCGCCCCCAGCGGCCCGTGCCGGCGCGCACCCGACGCGGATCGATGGCGAGGCACAGGACGTCGACCGCCGCGTTGAGCGCGACGAACAGCAGGCCCATCGCCAGCGCCGTCCCCTGCACCATGGGGATGTCGCGGGCGACCAGCGCGTGGACCAGCGCGTGGCCGATCCCGGGCCAGGCGAACAGGCTCTCCACCACCACCACCCCCTCGATGAGCGTGACCAGCTGGACGCCGAGGTAGGCCACCACCGGTGCGGCGGTGTTCCGCAGCGCGTGCCGCCGCAGGACCTGCGGCGTCGAGAGGCCCTTGGTCCGGGCGAAGGCGACGTGCGGCGAGCGCAGGACGGCGAGGGCCGCATCCCGCGTGACGCGACCGGAGACCGCGGCCAGCCCCACGGCGAGCGTCAGGGTCGGGAGCACCCAGCTGGCCGGTTCGTCGTAGCCCGCCGCGGGGAGCCAGCCGAGCTGGCCGGCGAGGCCCAGCATGAGGACGAGGCCGATCACGAAGGCCGGCGTCGCCCGGATTCCCGCTGCGACGCCGAGGCCGATCGTGTCCACCGCGCGGCCGGCACGCAGGGCCATCCAGACGCCGAGCGGCGGGCCGATCAGGATCGAGACGGCCAGTGCGGCGAGCGACAGCCCGATGGTCGCCCCAAGCTGGAGGCGCAGCTCGTCGAGGATCGGTTCGCCGGTGACCAGCGAGACGCCGAGGTCGAGCCGGGCGAGATCGCCGAGCCAGGCCGCGAACCGCGCGAACGCCGGGCGGTCGAGGCCAAGTTCCGCGCGAACCGCCTCCGCTGCCGCGGTGCTCACGAGGTCTTCGCCGTAGCGGCCGGCGGCGATGCGGTAGGCCTGGTCGCCGGGCAGCGCCTCGACGAGGAGGAAGCTGGCCGCGCCGACGACCATGGCGACAAGCACGGCCTGGACGACGCGCCCGGCGAGGAGGCGGAGGCCGCCGGCGGCCGTCCCGGTCACCGGGCCCACCCCATGGCGGCGATGCGGTAGGAGAGTTCGAGCGGATCGACGGAGACGTCCGTCACCCGCCGGTTCGCCGCGACCGCGTAGTCGTACCACGCGATCGGCACCACCGGCAGTTCCGCCTGGAGGATCCGCGCCACCTCGCCACGGAGCGCCGCCTGCCGCGCCGGATCGGCCTCGGCGCCCAGCGCCGCGAGGATCTCGCCCAGGCGCTGACTCGACCAGCCCATCGCCCCCCAGTCACCCCCCTGCGGCCCGAAATCCTGGAGCATCGTGCCCAGCGGGTCGGGAACCAGCGCGAAGTTGCGGGCGAAGAGCGCGAGGTCGAGCGTGCCGTCGCGATGGCCGGCCGGGATCTCCCCGCTGTTGACGATCGCGACGCGGAGGTCGATGCCCACGTCCTTGAGCTGGCCCTGCATCGCGGTCGCGACCGGGGGCAGCTCCGGCCGGTCGGAGAAGGTGCGCAGCGTCACGCGGAAGGGCGTGCCGTCCTTCGCCAGGATGCCGTCCGGGCCCGGCCGCCAGCCGGCCTCGGCCAGGAGCGCCTTCGCCCGGGCCGGATCGTGGCGCAGTGGGGCCATGCCGGCGACGTGCCAGTCGCCGAGGCCGGGCGGGAACATCTGGGTGGCGGCGGAGGGCGGGCTGCGCAGCAGGGCGGCGGCGATGCCCTCCCGGTCGATCGCGAGGCTGAACGCCTCCCGCGCGCGGACGTCGGAGAACGGGGGCCGCCCGGCGTTCAGCTTCACCGCCCGGGTCCGCGGAACGGGCAGCACCGTGACCGCGAGGCGCGAATTGCGGCGCAGGCGCTCGATCGCCTCGGGCGCCAGCACATGGACGATGTCGGCCTGTCCGCTCTCGGCCATCACGGTCCGCGTCTCGCCCCGTCCGACGGCCAGATAGGAGAGGCGCGCGATGCGCGGCGCCGGGCCCCACCAGCGGTCGAAGCGGACGGCCTCCACCTTCAGCGGCGGCTCGACGACGGTGGCGCGATAGGGGCCGGTGCCGATCATCGCGGTCACGGCTCCCGCCCCGTCGTAGGCGGCCGGCGCCAGCACGATCGTGCTGGAATGGGCGAGGAAGGCGGGCAGCGAGAGGAACGGACGCTCGGTGCGGATCACCACCGCGCCCGGCTCCGCCTCGATCGCCACGATCGGAAGTCCGGCCAGCACGCCGGCGGCGTTCGCGCGGGCGCGTCGCAGCGATGCCACCGCCGCGTCCGCCGTCACGGGGGTCCCGTCGTGGAAGACGGCGTCCGGCCGGAGGCCGAAGCGCCAGACGAGGCGGTCGTCCGAGATCGTCCAGGACTGCGCGAGGCTCGCGACCGGCCGCCCGCCGTCGTCCGCGGTCACCAGCGTCTCGGCGATCTGGAGACGGGCGAACACGTAGCCCGACCGGGCCGGATCGAGGCCGGTGATCTCCCACGGCGCCACGACGGCGAGCGGGCGGGCGTCGTCGGCGCGGGCCGGGCCGCCGAAGAAGGAGGCGAGGACCGGGGCGGCGAGGAGGAGACCCGCCGCGAAGGCGGCGGGTCGCGGGAGGCTGAACATGGGCACGGACTCCACCGGGCGGCCGGGGGGCCGCGATCCGGAGGGAGTTGTTACGTTATACCATTACTTCGTCAATCCCGATCTTTCGCCCGGCACGGGCGTCCTCGGACGCACGGTCGGACGCTGGTCACCGCGATCCGGTCGACCGGCCGGGGACCCTTGGCCCCCGGCCGCCGCGGTCAGTAGGTCGCGCGCCCGCCCGACAGGTCGAAGACGGCGCCGGTGGTGAAGCTGTTCTCGGCCGTGGCGAGCCAGACGATCATGCGCGCGGCCTCCTCCACCTCGAGGAACCGGCCGCGCGGGATCTTCGACAGCATGAAGTCGATGTGCGCCTTGGTCATCTGGTCGAAGATGCGGGTGCGGGCGGCGGCCGGCGTCACGCAGTTGACCGCCACGTTCACGTCGGCCAGCTCCTTGCCCAGCGACTTGGTGAAGCCGATCACCGCCGCCTTGGAGGCCGAGTAGGCGCTGGCGTTGGGGTTGCCCTCCTTGCCGGCGATGGACGCGATGTTGACGATGCGGCCGTAGTTCCGGGCCCGCATGCCCGGCACCACCGCCTTGTTCACGTGGAAGGTGCCCAGCATGTTGATCGCCATGATCCGGTGGAACTCGTCGACCGGATAGTCGGCCACCGTCGCGTTCATGCCGGCGATCCCGGCCGAGTGGACGAGGATGTCCACGCCGCCCAGCGCCGCTTCCGTCTCCGCCAGCGCCCGCTGCACCGAGGCCCAGTCGGCCACGTCCGCCGCGACGGCGATCGCCCCGCCGCCGATGGTCGCCGCGTGGGTCCGGGCGAGGGCGGTGTCGAGGTCCCAGAGCGCCACCCGCGCCCCCCCGGCGGCGAGGAGCGCCGCCGCCGCCCCGCCGATCCCCTGCGCCCCGCCGGTCACGACGGCCACCCTGCCGCCGACGTCGTAGCTGTTCATGCGTTCCTCCCCCTTCCGCCGGCCGACCGTCGTCACCGCGCCCCGAGCAGGCGTCCGATCGACGGTCCCAGGATGGTTTCGACCGACGCGTCGGGCAATCCGCAGTGGCGGCCCACCATGTCGAGCGTCTGCCGATAGGTCATGTGCTTTCGCGAGACCGGCCAGTCCGATCCCCACATCAGCCGCCACGGGCCGAAGAATTCGTGCAGCGTCCGCGCGATCCAGACGAGCCCGGGATAGGGATAGTCCATGCCCGGGGCCGCGACGTTGCCGAAGCCGGAGATCTTGACGTGGACGTTCGGGTGCCGGGCGGCGTCGGTGACGAGCCGCAGCGCGCCGTCCGTCGCCGCGGTCCGTGGCCCGAGGAAGCCCATGTGGTGCAGCAGCAGGTCGAGTCGCGGGAACGCGTCGGCCACGGCCGACACCGCCGGCATCTGCGCCGGCACCACCGACAGGCTGAGGATTAGGCGCCGCGCCTCGGCCAGCGCGAGAAAGCGCCGCCCCTCGTCGGACAGGAGCCACGCGCCGTCGTCGTCCTCGGCCAGATAGTGGGTGAAGCCGACGAGCCCGTGCCGGTCGGCGGCCTCGGCCAGCCGCTCCGCGGCGCCCGCGGTGCGGTAGTGGGGCGTCCAGCGGCTGTCGACGTCGGCGAAGGGGACGAAACGGCCGGGATGGGCGGCCGCGACCCGGGCGACGTAGCCGTTGGCGTCCGGGTTGTCGCCGATCGCGGCGGCGATCAGCACCGCCTTCGACACCCCGTTCTGGTCCATCTCGAACAGGAGCTGCTCGGCCCGCGCGCGGGCGTCGGGGTCCGGCACCGGCGGCTGATAGGGCCAGCGCTCCCACACGTGGCAGTGGGCGTCGACGATCATGCGGCCTCCATCGGGAAGAGGCACCGCACCCGCCGGCCGGGGTCGATCTCGGCGAGCGGCGGCAGGCCGGCCGTGCAGGCGACGGCGGCGCGGGGGCAGCGCGGGGCGAAGGGGCAGCCGGTCGCGGGAAGGCCCGTGCCCGCCTCCGTCGGCTCCGTCGCGCTCAGGTCCCAGGGCACGTCGGGGTCGGGGGAGGGGATCGCGTCGACCAGCGCCCGGGTGTAGGGGTGGCGCGGGCGGCGGATCACCGCCTCCACGTCCCCCGTCTCCACCACCGAGCCGGCGTAGAGGACGACGACGCTGTCGGCCACCTGATAGGCGGTCGTCAGGTCGTGGGTGACGTAGACGAGCGAGATGCCGGCCTCGTCCTTCAGCCGCAGCAGCGTCTGCAGGATGGTCGAGCGCAGCGAGGCGTCGACCATCGAGACCGGCTCGTCGGCGAGGATGATGTGGGGGTCGAGAAGGAGCGCGCGGGCGATCATGACCCGCTGCCGCTGCCCGCCCGAGAGCTGGTGCGGATAGCGGCCCAGCGTCTCGCCCGGACGCAGGCCCACCGTCTCCAGCGCCCGCTCGATCAGCGCCAGCGCCGTCGCCCGGTCGTCCGCGATGCGGAAGGACTTCAGCGGCGTGAACAGCGCGTGGTCGACCCGGTAGAAGGGGTTGAACACCTCGAACGGGTCCTGGAAGACGGCCTGCACCTCGCGCCGGAAGGCGCGGCGCCCGGCGCCGTCCATGCGCGTCAGGTCGACCCCGCGATAGGCGACCTTGCCGGTCGTCGGCGCCTGGAAGCCCAGCAGCAGGCGGGTGAGCGTGGTCTTGCCGCTCCCGCTCTCCCCCACCACGGCGACGATGGTCGGCCGGTCGCCGCCGATGGACAGGGTCGCGTCCTTCAGCGCGGCCTTGGCCGTCCGCCCGCCGAAGCCCGAGCGGAACACCACGCCCGCGTCGATCGCCTCCAGCCGGCCGGTCCTGCGCGGCGCCGCCCCGGTCATGCCGCCTCCGCGAAATGGCAGGCGGCCTCGTGCCCCGGACCGACCGTGCGCGCGGGCGGCGCCTCGGTCCGGCAGCGCGCCTCGGCGGCCGGGCAGCGGGTCTGGAACGGGCAGCCGGGCGGCCGGTCGGTCAGCGAGGGCGGGACGCCGGGGATGCCCTGGAAGGCGCGGCGCTCCGTGAGCGAGGGCAGCGCGCCGATCAGCATGCGGGTATAGGGGTGGCGCGGCGCGCGAAACACGGCCTTCACCGGGCCGGTCTCCACCAGGCGGCCGGCGTACATCACGCCGATCCGGTCGACGAAATGGGCCATCAGCGCCATGTCGTGGCCGATCAGCACGATGGCGGCCCCGATCTCCTGCTGCACCCGGCCCAGCGTGGCCAGCACCTGCTTCTGCACCACGACGTCGAGGGCGGAGGTCGGCTCGTCGGCCAGGATCACGGCGGGGGTGAGGGCGATGGCGAGCGCGATGCACACCCGCTGCTTCATCCCGCCCGACAGTTCGTGCGGGTGACGGTCGGCGACCCCGGCCGGCAGCCCCACCCGGGCGAGCAGGGCCGCGATCCGGTGCCCGTCGGCGCGCTCGCCGTGGGCGGCGAACAGGTCGGCGAACTGGCTGCGGATGCGCAGGACGGGGTTGAGCGAGCTCATCGCGCCCTGCGGCACCAGCGACATCCGCGCGAAGCGGGCGCGGCGCAGCTCCTCCTCCGACAGCGCCAGCACGTCCCGCCCCTCCAGCAGGATGCGGCCGTCGATGGCGCCGGGCGGCTTGATCATCCGCATCAGCGCCAGCACGGTCGTCGACTTGCCCGACCCGCTCTCGCCCACGAGGCCGAGGCGCTCGCCCGGCGACAGCGCGAAGCCGACGTCGTCGACCGCGAGCGCCGGGCCCTTGGCCGTGCGGTAGCGGACCGACAGGCCCGCGACCTCGATGACGGGCGCGCTCACGGTCCGCCCAGCCGCTTGTTGGAGACCCGGTCGAGGCCGGCCGAGGTGAGCAGCAGCCCGACGAAGATCAGCGCCAGCGCGAGGATCGGCGGCCCCCACCACCACCACATGCCGCGGATGACGGCACCGTAGAACTGCGCCCAGAAGATCGTCATGCCGAGGGTGAGTTCGGTCTGCGGCCCGAGCCCCAGCGCCTCCAGCCCGATGGTCGCCAGCATCGCCTGCCCGACCGCGATGACGAAGCTGGCGGCGATGTAGGGAAGGAGGTTCGGCAGCACCTCCACGAACACGAGGCGCAGGCCGCCGAGGCCGTTCAGCCGTGCGACCTGCACGTAGCCCCGCTCGCGCACCGAGAGCGTCTGCGCGCGGATCGCGCGCGCCGCCACCATCCACGACAGGCCGGCCACGATCACCGCCATCAGGTCGACCGTCATCGAGCGCACGTTGGCCGCGACCAGCACGAGGATGGCGACGCCGGGGATGGTCATCATCACGTCCGACGCGGTGCGGACGACCGTGTCGACGAGCCCGCCGAGGAAGCCGGCGACGAGCCCCAGCGTGACCCCCACCGTCAGGCTGATCAGCCCGGCGACGAGGCCGATCTTGAGCGTCTGCGGCGTGGCCAGCGCCATCACCGTCAGCACGTCGCGCCCCTGCGCGTCGGTGCCGAGCCAGTGCGCGGCCGACGGCGGGCGGCGCGGCGGGACGGACCCCACCTGCGCCGCGACGGGGTCGACCAGCAGCGGGCCCAGCAGGGCCGCCAGCGCCAGCGCGCCGAGGATCGTCGCCCCGGCGACGAGCGCCGGGTTTCCGCGGAAGAGGCGGGCGAGCGCGGGGCCCATCGTCAGTTGCGCCTGTTGGTGATGCGGGGGTCGATCAGCGGATAGAGCAGGTCGAGGATGAACATCGTGACCGCGATCGATAGGGAGAGGATCAGCACGATCCCCTGGACGACGAAGTAGTCCTTGCTCTGGATCGCCTGGTAGAGGCGGTAGCCCATGCCCGGATAGGAGAAGATCACCTCGACCAGGATGGCGCCGGAGACGAGGTGGCCCAGCGTCAGCGCCAGCTTGGTCAACTGCGGCAGCAGCGCGTTGCGGACCGCGTACCACAGGAAGATGCGCCGCTGGGTCAGCCCCTTGGCCTCGGCAAGGACGATGTGGTCCTCGCCCAGCACCGAGACGAGCATGCCGCGCATGCCGATCGCCCAGGCGCCGATCTGCGCCAGCACGATCGACAGCGCCGGCAGGGTGGCGTGCCAGAGGATGCCCGACACCGTCGCCCAGTCCGCGCGCGGCGTCAGCTCGAAGGGGAAGCCGCCGCCCGCCGGGAAGATCCGGTAAACGATGGCGCCGAGGAACAGCAGGATGACGCCGATCAGGAAATAGGGGATGGCCGAGAGCACCATGAAGGGGGCCGCGAACCACCCCAGCCAGCGCGGCGCGCGCGGCCAGGCGAGCAGCCCGCCGAGCAGCGTGCCGGCGGCGAAGCTGATCAGCGTCGCCATGCCCAGCAGCCCCAGCGTCCAGGGCATCGCACCCGCGATGCTCTCCCCCACCCGCTCCGGGTAGTTGGCGAGCGAGAAGCCGAGGTCGAGGCTGAGCACCATCGCCCAATAGTCGAGGTACTGGCGCCAGACCGGCTGGTCGAGGCCAAAGCGCTGGCGATAGCTCTCCACCATCGCGCGCACGTCGCCCACCTGCCCGCCCGACGACGCCATCAGCTGGCTCAGCTGCTGCTCGACCGGGTCGCCGGGGGAGAGGCGCGGCAGCGCGAAGTTGATCGTCACCGCGAGGGCGAAGATCAGCACCATGATGCCGAAGCGGCGGATCACGTAGTCGAGGTACATGGCCCGATTCCCGGCCGGCGGTGCGGCGCCCCCCTCTCCCTGTCCCTCTCCCCGGGGGGGAGAGGGGACGCGGCGTCACATGAACTCCCCTCCCCCCCCCGGGGGGAGGGGCCGGGGGAGAGGGGGTCGCCACCGCTGAACCTCGGCGCCCTCATGCCTTCAGCCGCTCCAGCACCCCGTCGGTCAGCTCCAGCCCGAAGCCCGGCGCGTCGTTGGGGACGAGCCAGCCGTCCTTGGGCACCCGCATCCCCGGAAAGACGAGCGTCTCCTCCAGCGGCACGCCCGGCCCGCCGCCCACGAAGTATTCGCCCCACTGCACGTTCGGCATGGCGAAGGAGAAGTGCTGGCCGTAGGGCGTGTTCATGCCCGCGTGCAGGATGACCGGGATGCCGGCGGCCTCCGCGAGGTGGGCGATCCGCATGCAGCCCGTGAAGCCGCAGGCCCAGGCGATGTCGGGCTGGAAGATGTCGGCCACCTGGTTCGCCGCGGCCCAGGCGAAGGTCTGCGGCGCGTACCAGTGCTCGCCCGTCGCCAGCGTCTGCCACGGCAGGCGCCGGCGCAGCGCCTCGTGGGAGAGCATGTCCTCGGGCGTCAGGCAGTCCTCGATCCACTTCAGCCCGTAGGGCCGCAGCCGCTCGGCGAGGCGGACCGCGAACTCCACGTCGAAGGCCATCCAGCAGTCGAGCATCAGCTCCACGTCGCGGCCGACCAGGTCCCGCGTCTTCGCGACGAGGTCCTCGTTGCGGTTGATGGCGTCCAGCCCGTCGGCCACGCCGTAGGGGCAGGCGAGCTTCGTCGCCTTGAACCCCAGCTCCATGTGCCAGTCGGTGTCGTTGCCGGTGGCGTAGCAGAACTGCCGCTCGCGCGCGGGCCCGCCGGCCAGCTCGTAGACCGGCACGCCCAGGGCCTTGCCCTTCAGGTCCCACAAGCCGAGGTCGACCGCCGAGATGGCATAGGAGGCGAGGCCGGCCGCGCTGTAGGGCGAGGCCGCCCGCACCATCATGTCCCACAGCCGGTCGATGGCGAAGGCGTTCTCCCCGATCAGCAGCGGGGCGAGATGGTCGTTGATCAGGTCGATCACCGGCCGGCCGTAGCGCGAGACGCCGAAGCCCCAGGACCCGTCGGACGCCCGCACGATGCAGCCGACCGAGGGGAAGTTCGGCCGCCAGAGCGTGCGGATCGCCTTGAAGCGCGGATAGCGGGACATCGGCCCCGCCACCTCCTGGTCCTTGGTCCAGGGGTCGCGACGGGGAGGGGTCGGCGTGCGTCCCGCCTCCTCCCGATAGGTGGCGCCGACCATCTCGCTCTTGATGGCGAAGGCGCGGACCTCGACGATCTTCGGACCCTGCGGCATGTCACGCCCCGTCCCTGCGGAGAAGGAAGGGGGCCGGCGGACCGGCCCCCCGACGTCGTCGGCGGCCGCCCTCAGCGGGTCGGGCGCAGCCGGTGGATGACCATGGCGAAGCCCTCCCACGGGATGAAGGGCGCCATGTAGGGGTCCTTCTCGTTGGGCCAGCCGGTCCAGAAGGTGTTGTTGAACGGAAGGGTGTGGAATTCCTCCGCAAGCGTCACCTGCGGCAGGTCGCGGATGTAGATCTGGAGCGCCCGGCGGACGAGATCGAGATAGGCGGGGTCGTCCGGCGACGGCCGCATCGTTTCCATCTTGTCGATCAGCGCGTCGTACTCGGGGTTCCCATAGCGCGTGACGGCCCGCAGGTTCGCGATCTTCTGACCCGGGGCGGCCGCGTACTTGGAGTGGAAGTGCTCCAGCGTCTGCCAGGGGTCGTAGAGGCTGCCGCAGTGGGTGCCGTGCGACATCTCGAAGTTGCCGGCGCTGGTCGCGTCCGACAGCGCGGTGCGCTGCTGGGCGTCGTTGATCACGTCGAAGCCGGCGTTGCGGAGCTGCTGCGCCAGCACCGGCCCCTGCGGATCGCCCTGCACGGTGGAGAGGCGGATCTGCCAGGGCGTGCCGTCCGGCTTGGCCCACAGGCCGTTCGCACCCCGCTTGAAGCCGGACGCGGTCAGGAGCCGCGCCGTCTCCGCGACGTCGAAGCGGTCGATCCGCTCGGCGCCGAGCATGTCCGTCATCTTGTCGGTGTAGGCGGTGAGGCCGCCGTAGGACGACATCGGCAGCGCCGCCGCGCGGACCGAGCCCTCCATCGCGAGGTCGACCACCTGCGCCCGGTTGACCGCGAAGTTGACCGCGCGCCGCACGTTCGGGTCGTCGAACGGCTTGGTCTGCAGGTTGAAGCGGATCGCGAACACGCAGCCCGACGACACGCCCCAGACCGGCCCGTTCTCGAACCACGCCCTGAGGCCGCGGTTCTGCATCCGGATCGTGTCGTAGGTGCCGGGCTGGATCGACCGGCCCATGTCGATCTGGTTGCTGGCGAACAGCTGCGGCATCGCCTGCTCGGTCGCAGGCACGTAGATCACGCGCTGGACCTGCGGCATCGCGGGCACCACGCCGCGCTGCACGGCCCACCAGGCGTCGCGGCGGTCGTAGACGAGCGAGTTGGCGTCGGCGCGGACCAGCCGGAACGGCCCGGTCCCGACCGGCCAGCCCTTGGCGAGGTCGAAGAAGCCGAAGGTCTTGGGGTCCTGGCCCTCCCACACGTGCTTGGGCACCACGACGAAGCGGCTCGCCTGCCCGGTCGCGAGGAAGTCCTGCGGCCAGCGCGGGCCCGGCTTCGTGAGCTTGATCCGGACGGTCGTCGGGTTCGTCGCGGTCGCGGTGGCGACCCATTCCTTGATCGCCGAGGACAGGACGAGGTCCGGTGCCGCGGCCTTCAGCATGTCGAAGGTGAAGACGACGTCGTCGGCGGTGAGGGGCCGGCCGTCGCTCCACGTCACGCCGTCCCGCAGCGTGACGGTGACTTCCGTGAAGTCGGGGCTCTGCGTCCAGCCGGTCGCGAGCCAGGGGACGATCTCGTTCTTGAGGTGGTTGGTGTAAAAGAGCTGTTCGTTGATCGTGTAGTGCAGGCTGTTGCGCTGGTGCAGCAGCACGCCCGCGTAGGGATTGAAGTTCGTCGTCGCCGGGACCTGGTTGTAGAAGTCCCAGCCCTGGCTGATCAGCGTCCGGTTCCGCGGCACGTCCGGCAGCGTCTGCGCCGCCGCGGTCCCCGCCAGCGTCGCCATCGCGACCGCCGCGGCGGTCGCGGTCAGGTGGACGCGCACACTCCTCGTGTCGAACATCGGTTCCCTCCCCCGAGGTGCGGCCGGTCGGTCGCACGGCACGATTGCCATGCCCGCCGGCCTGTCTTATGTTGGTTCACATGTGCGAACCTGAGTTCGATAATGCTATGCCCGTCCCCGACGCCGGTCAAGCCGCCCCCGAACGCACGGTGAAGTCGGCCGAGCGCGTGTTCGACCTGATCGAGGCGATCGGCGGGACGCGCGACGGGATGACCTTCCCCGCCATCCAGGCGGCGCTGGGCATCCCCAAGAGCAGCCTGTTCGCGCTGCTGGAGGGGGCCGCCGCGCGCGGCTACCTCGAGCAGGACGCCGACAGCCGCCGCTGGCGGCTGGGCGTGCGGACGTGGGAGGCCGGGCAGGCCTACGCCCGCCAGCACGCGCTGGTCCGCGACGCCGAGGCCGTAATGCGCGACGTCGCGGCGTCGATCAACGAGACGATCCAGCTCGCCCGCCTCGACGGGAACGAGAACGTCTACATCGCGAAGGTCGACAGCACCCACCCGCTGCGCCTCCAGTCCGAGGTGGGGGCGCGCCTGCTGGCCCACGCCACGGGCCTCGGCAAGGCGCTGCTGGCGCAGCTGCCGGAGGCGGACGTGCGGGCGCGGTTCGCCGCGGGCGGCCTGCCGCGGATGACCGGGAACACGCTGACCAGCTTCGAGGCGCTGTTCGCGGAACTGGCGGCGACCCGGGCCCGCGGGTTCGGGATCGACAACGCGGAGTACACCCACGGCGTCTTCTGCCTCGCGGTGCCGGTCCGCGTCGGGCCGGGCCCGGCGAGCCTCGCCGTCAGCATCACGGTGCCGACGCTGCGCGCCTCGGTCGACGGTTTGGCGGCGGCGCTGGCCGCACTCGCCCGCGCGAGCCTGGAGATCGCGGCCCGCG
>CANGXM010000115.1 GCA_947457845.1 Rhodospirillales bacterium
CGCGGGGGCGGTCGCCACCGGCTGTGCCGCGCACCCCGCCAGCCCGATCAGCCCGGCGAGGGAGCCGAGGATCCGGAACCGATCGATCATTCACCCGGCCTCCGTCGCTGTCCGGCCGCCGAGAAGATCACGACCCCACCCCCGGCGGCAGCGGCGCGAACGGCCATGCCCCATCCGATGCGGCGGGCGTCGCGTGGAGACCATGGCGCAATCAGGGGTATGGACGCCTTGACACTCCGCGTTGCCGGTCGCTACAGACCGCGACAACGAAACAAGATCTCCGGGAGGGTTCCGATGGGCATCATGCGCACGGCGGCCGCCGCGTTCCTCGCGGCGGGCATTCTTGCAGCGGGGGCGACGGCCTCCGCGCAGACGACGGTGAAGGTGGGCTACGCGCTCGCCCCCAACTCGCACTACGGCGCGGGCGCCAAGGCGTTCGAGGACGAGCTGGCGAGGCTCACGGGCGGCCGCTTCAAGGTGGAGCAGTTCCCGTCCAGCGCGCTCGGCGGCGAGCGGGAGATGGTCGAGAGCGTGCAGCTCGGCACCCTCGACATGGTCATCACCTCGACCGGCCCGGTCGCGAACTTCGTGCCCGAGGTGGGCATCACCGACATCCCGTTCCTCTTCCGCGACACGACGCACGCCCGGACCGTGCTCGACGGCCCGATCGGTCAGGAGATCCTGTCGAAGTTCCCGGCGCGCAACCTCGTGGCGCTGGCGTGGGGCGAGCAGGGCTTCCGCCACCTCACCAACAACGCCCGCGCCGTCGCCGCACCGGGCGACATGCGTGGCCTCAAGCTGCGGACCATGGAGAACCAGGTCCACATGACCGCCTTCCGCACCCTGGGCGCCAACCCGACGCCGATGGCCTGGCCGGAGGTCGTCACCGGCCTTCGCCAGGGCACGATCGACGGGCAGGAGAATCCGATCTCGGTCATCACCTCGGCCCGGCTGCACGAGGTTCAGAAGCACATCACGCTCACCCGCCACGTCTTCTCGCCGGCGCTCCTCATCCTCTCGCCGACGGTGTTCAACCGGCTGAACGACGCCGACAAGGCCGCATTCCGGCAGGCCGCCGCCGTCGGCAGCAAGGCGATGCGCGACTTCGTCGACGACGTGGAGCGGCGCGGCGTGGCCGAGCTGAAGGCGGCCGGCATGGCGGTCGTGGAGGGCATCGACACCGCGCAGTTCCAGCAGGCGCTCGCCCCGGCCTACGCCGAATACGCGCGGCGCTTCGGGCAGGCGGCGATCGACCGCATCCGCGACGTCAAGTGATCGGCGCGCCCGGCCGCCGGCCCGGCGGCCGGGCCGTCCGGCCCGTCCGATGATCGACCGTCTCGACCGCGTCCTGGTGCGCGTCAATCAGGCGATCCTGATCGCGCTGCTGGCGGCGATGAGCGTGATCGTGTTCGCCAACGTCATGCTCCGCTTCCTCACCGACGTCTCGATCGTCTGGGCCGAGGAGGCGGCGCGCTACATGATGATCTGGCTCACTTTCCTCGGCATGGGCCTCGTCTACCGCTATGGCGGGCACCTCGCCGTCGACAATCTCCAGGACGCGCTTCCGCCACGCTTCGCCCGGGCGCTGAGGGTGCTGATCCTCCTGCTCGTCGCCGGCTTCGGCCTGCTCATGATGTGGATCGGCGCCAACCACGTCGACCGGACCTGGGTGCAGACGACGCCCGTGCTGCTGCTGCCGTTCGGGCTGGTCTACACCGCCATGCCGCTCGGCGCGGCGCTCCTGATCCTGCACGTGCTCGCCGTCGCCCGTCGCTTCGTCGGCGAACGCCGGTTCGACGGGACGGAGGGGTTCGACCCCTCCGCCGGGGCCGGGCTGTGATCAGCGCCATCCTCTTCGGCGTCCTCTGCCTCCTGATGGCGCTGGGCGTGCCGGTCGCCATCGCCATGGGGCTGTCGTCGATCGCCGCGGTGACGGCGCAGGGACTTCCGCTGGTGGCGATCAGCCAGCGCATCTTCGCCGGCATCGACAGCTTCCCCCTGCTCGCGGTGCCGTTCTTCCTGCTGGCCGCGGAACTGATGACCGGCGGTGCCTTGGCGCAGGTCCTGGTCCGGTTCGCGGCGCAGTTCGTCGGCCACCTGCGCGGCGGGCTCGGCCACACGAACATCGTCACCTTGACCTTCTTCTCCGGCATCAGCGGCTCGGCCATCGCCGACGCCGCCGGCCCCGGATCCATCCTCATCCGCGAGATGCGCAAGCGCGGCTATTCGGCCGAATACTCGGCGGCGCTCACCGCCGCGACGGCCATCGTCGGGCCGATCATTCCGCCGTCGATCATCATGATCATCTACGCGCTGCAGGATCAGCGCGTGTCGGTGATCGCGCTGTTCGTCGCCGGCGTCCTGCCCGGCCTGCTGATCGCGGTCTCGCTCATGCTCTACAACCACTGGATCAGCGTCCGCCGAGACTACCGCGGGGAGGGGACGTTCCCGTCCTGGCGCGAGGCGCTGCGCAATACCTGGACGGCGCTGCCGGCCCTCTTCCTGCCGGTGCTGATCGTGGGCGGCATCCATTCCGGTGCCTTCACGCCGACCGAGGCCTCGATCGTCGCGGTCGCCTACGCGCTCGTGATCGGCATGGGCCTCTACCGCACGCTCACGGTGGCGATGCTGCCGGGCATCCTGCTGCGCACCGCGCTGCTGACCGCGTCGGTCATGCTGATCGTGGCGGCGTCGGCCTGCTTCGCCTGGGTGCTGACGATCGCGCAGGTGCCGCAGTCGCTGGCGCGCTGGATCATCGGCCTCGGCCTCGACCCGCTGACCTTCCTGATCGCGGTCAACGTGCTGCTGCTGCTGTTCGGGATCTTCATCGAGCCGTTGCCGGGCGTGATGATCCTTGTGCCCATCCTCGCCCCGATGGCGGCGGCGCTGGGGATCGATCCGGTGCATTTCGCGATCGTGGTGATCGTGAACCTGACGATGGGAATGATCACGCCGCCTGTGGGCGGGCTCCTGTTCGTGACGGCGCTGGTCGCGCGCATCCCGGTCTCGGGCGTCATCCGCGAACTGTGGCCCATGATGGGCGTGCTGCTCGTCGTGCTGGCGATCCTGACGCTCGTGCCCGAGGTCAGCCTCTTCCTGCCGCGGCTTCTGCTGGGTCCCTGACCCGATCGAGGGTCAAACAACGAAAAGCCGTCGCCGCGCTTCGCGCGGGACGGCTGTCCGATCTTCGACTGGCGGGGGGATCGGCGTCGATCGGCCGATCCGCAGGGCTCAGTAGCCCTCGCGCTCCATCCGCTTGCGCAGCAGCTTGCGGAGGCGACGGACTGCCTCCGCCTTCTCGCGAGCGCGCTTCTCGGAGGGCTTCTCGTAGTTCCGGCGGAGCTTCATCTCCCGGAAGATCCCTTCGCGCTGCATCTTCTTCTTCAGCGCGCGCAGGGCCTGATCGACGTTGTTGTCACGAACGAGGACTTGCACGTTGGTCCATTCTCCCGTCGGGCGTTTCGACGCCGTCAATGGCGGATGCGCCTGTGGATCCCTCCCCAAGCGAGTTGCGCTGTCTAACACAGCCGACCGCCGGTGTGAAGGCCCACCTCCGGCTATGGCGCCGGTTCCGCCCATCGGCCAATATGCCGTGGCCATGACCCTGCTCAAGATCGCCCGCATGGGCCATCCGGTCCTCCGCCAGACCGCGGAACCGGTCACGGATCCGACCGATCCGGAGATCCGGCGCCTTGCCGCCGATATGGTCGAGACGATGCACGACGCCCCGGGGATCGGCCTCGCCGGCCCGCAGGTGCACGTTCTGCTGCGGATCATCGTCTTCCGCGTCCCGGCCGAGAGGGCCACGGGGGCCGCGGGCGACGAGCCCGAGGGCGACCGGGTGCTGATCAACCCGGTCGTCGAACCGCTGGGCGAGGAGCGGGTCCCGGGGTGGGAAGGCTGCCTCTCCATCCCCGGCATCCGCGGCGAGGTCGGGCGCTGGGCGCGCATCCGGTACCGCGGCGTCGACCTCGACGGCGCCCCCGTGGCGCGCGAGGCGAGCGGGACACATGCGCGCGTCATCCAGCACGAAGTGGACCACCTGGACGGCGTGCTCTATCTCGATCGCATGGACGATCTGCGGCGGCTGTCCTTCGTGGAGGAACTTCGCTTCCTTGCAGGGCCGCCGCAGAAGCGTTGACCGCAGTCCCGCAGATCCGAGGAACGTGATGACGGACGAGACCTTTCCCGGCCCCGAGGACCTGGACGCCGAGATCCGCGACCATCGCGACCGCCTGCTGGCGGCCGCACTCCCGCACGTGCCGTTCGACGGATGGACCCGCCGCGCCCTGGACGCCGGGGCCCGGGACGAGGGCCTGACGGCCGCCGACGTCGCGTTCGCCTTTCCGCTGGGGCCGGGGGAACTCGTGGCGCACTTCGGGGACTGGGCCGACCGCGCGATGCTCGCGGCGGTCGATGCGGAGACCCTCGCGGCCCTCAAGGTCCGGGAGCGGATCACCCGCCTCGTGCGGGTGCGGCTCGAGGTGCTGGCGCCGCACAAGGAGGCGGTCCGCAGGGCCGCGGCCTTCCTGGCGGTGCCGGTGAACGCCCCGGCCGGCGCCCGCTCCGTGGCGCGGACGGCGGACCGGATCTGGGCTGCCGCGGGCGACACGGCGACCGACCTCAACTGGTACAGCAAGCGGGCGCTGCTGATCGGCGTGCTGGGGTCGACGACGCTCTACTGGCTGAACGACACCTCGGAGGAGCACGCGCAGACGTGGGGGTTCCTCGACCGCCGGATCGCCGACGTGCTGAAGGTCGGATCGGTTCTGGGCCGCGTGCGGTCGGTCCCGGGAAGCCGCATCATCGCTGCGCTGCCGTCGCCCGCCCGCTTCGTGCGGCAGTTCCGGAGCCGTCGGCGGGCGACCTGACCCGTCACTTCTTCCGGAAGGCGTCGAGTGCGACGACCTGCCCGCGGCGCGGGGCGTCGTCGTCCTCGGCGGGCGGCTCGTCGGGCGCCGCGGGGACCGGTTCGGGAACCGGCTCGGCGGCCTCCGCGGCCGCTTCGACCGGCTGGAACTGGAGCGCGAAATTGACCGAGGGATCGGCGAAGGTGCTGATCGCGTCGAAGGGGATGACGATCCGCTCGCGCACGCCCGAAAAGCTCAGGGTCACCGCGAACTTCTCGTCGTCCACCTCCAGCCCGTAGAACTGGAACTGAAGGACGATCGTCATCTCGTTCGGATACTGGGCCTTCAGGTGGGGTGGCAGTTCGATGCCCGGAAAGCCCGTCCGGAACGTCAGATAGAAATGGTGCTCGCCCGGAAGCCCATCGCGCGACACCTGGGTCAGGGCCTGCCGGACGACGCCGCGGAAGGCGGCGTCGATCATGCGGTCGTACTGGAGGCCCTCGGCCGTCATCCGTTCTACCGTGTCCCGTTCCCGGCCCCGAAGGGCTTGTCCAGTGGGGGGCTTCTGTTGCCCGGTGCCCCCCGAACCGCGCTATCCATCAGGACGCCCTACCCCGTTGAGGGTTAGGCGGCCATCCGAAGAGCAGGCGCCGTGTTGTCGTTGGCACCTATGGGATTGGCCCGATGACGGCGGTACCATGCCGGGAGAAAACTTAGCCTTTACTGCGCGTGTCGATCCTGTTTCGCCCCCATCGCCGGACCGGACAACCGGACCGGATGAGTGGTGGAGGCGCCGGGTACCGCCCCCGGGTCCACAACGCCTATTCCACGAAGCGTTTATCCCCATAGTCCGGTGCGACCGGACGTCTCGAATATAGGCATTCGATGGCGGGCACGGAAGACCCGCGCTCAATCGGCCGTCGTTCCGAGCGTCGCGGCGAGACGCCGCCAGTCCGCGGCGGGGCCTGGAAGCCCGAACCGGATCTCGTCGGGCACCTCGTCGAAGGCGCGGACATGGATTCCGGCCGCACCCAGCCGCCGGATCCATGACGCGGCGTCCGCAACCCGCACGAGGCGGAAGAGATCCGTTCCCCCCAGGACCGCGGCGCCCGCGCGGCGCACGATCCCGTCGAGGCGCGCCGCGTCCGCGCCGAGCCGCACCCGCGTCGCGACCGTCCAGTCGGCGTCGGCAAGCGCCGCCGACCCCAGATGCAGGGCGGGGCCGGACACGGCCCAGGGGCCGAGGGTGGCGAGGATCGCGCCGGTGGTGGCGGCGTCGGACAGCGCGAACCCGAGCCGCAGCCCGGCGAGCCCGTGGAACTTCCCGAAGGAGCGCAGCACCACCAGACCCGGCCGACCCGCCGCGGACGCGACCGAGACATCGGGACGCACGTCGGCGAACGCCTCGTCGACGACGAGGAGGCCGCCGCGCTCCGCCAGGTCCGCCGCCACCGCGAGAAGGACGGCCGGTTCGACGGTGCGGCCGTCGGGATTGTTCGGGTTCACGACGACAACGACGTCCGCCCCGTCGGTCCGGTCCACCGAGGGGACGGTCGCGACCCTGTGGCCCGCCGCGCGCCAGGCGGGCGCGTGCTCGCCATAGGTGCGTCCGACCACGGCGACCCGTCCGGGCGGGCGCAGACGGGGCAGCAGCCCGATCAGGATCTGCGTCCCCGGCGCCGGTGCCACGAACGCCGCGCCCGGCGCCCTGTAGGCGGCGGCCGCGACGTCGCGAAGCGTCGCCAGCTCGCCGGGCAGGGGCAGCCGCGCCCATGACGCCGGCGGGATCGGACCGACGGGCCAGGGGAGGGGATTGATTCCGGTACTGAGATCGAGCCACGGTCTCGGCGCGTCGGGAAACGCCCGCGCCAGCGCGGCGGGATCGCCGCCATGTCGTATCGGGTGCCCGTCCGCGTCCATGCCCTCTCCGTCCGAAAGCCTCCTCGTCCTCCTCCTCGCGCTCGTCGTCGAGGGGGCGGTCGGCTATCCCGGTCGCCTCTATGCGCTCGTCCGCCACCCGGTGGTGTGGATCGGTGCCCTTATCGCCGCCCTCGACCGCGGGCTCAACCGTCCGGGATGGTGCTTCGGCGTCCGTCGCGCCGCCGGGGTCGTCTCGCTGGGCGTGGTGCTGGCGGTGGCGACGGTGCCGACGGTGTTTCTGACGCTCTGGCTGCGGGGATTTCCGGGCGGCTGGATCGTTGAGGCCGTCCTCGCCTCGACACTGCTGGCGTCGCGCAGCCTGCATGCCTTCGTCGCCGCCGTGCCGGCCGCCCTGCGCGCGGGCGGCATCGAGGCCGGGCGCGATGCGGTCCGCCACATCGTGGGGCGGAACCCGGCGACGCTCGACGGGGCGGCGGTCGGCCGCGCCGCGATCGAGAGCCTCGCGGAGAACTTCGCCGACGGGGTCGTCGCGCCGGCCGTCTGGCTGGCCCTCTTCGGCCTGCCGGGCATCGTCGCCTACAAGGCGATCAACACGGCCGACAGCATGATCGGCCACCGGACGCCGCGGCACGAGGCGTTCGGCTGGGCGGCGGCGCGGCTCGACGATCTGGTGAACCTGCCCGCAAGCCGGTCGGCTGGGCTCCTGATCGCCGCCGCGTCGGTCCTGATGCCGGGTGCCCGTCCGCGTCTGGCGCTGCGGTCGATGTGGCGCGACGCGCCCCGGCACCGCTCGCCCAACGCCGGTTGGCCCGAGGCGGCGATGGCCGGCGCGCTGGGCTTCCGGCTCGGCGGTCCGCGGACCTACGGCGACGTCCGCGTCGAGGACGCGTGGATGGGCCGCGGACGCTCGCGCCTGGGCCCCGACGACGTCGACCGGGCGCTGGCTCTCTATCGCCGGACGGTGGGCGTCCTGTGGTCCGTCGCGGCGGCCGCGGCGCTCCTGTCCGCCGCCTGACGCCGGGGCTCAGTGGATCTCGGCGCGAAGCTGGGCCCGCAGCACGTCGATCGGCATCAGGCTCCCGGCCTTCTCGAAGTGCCAGTAGGTCCATCCGTTGCACGCCGGCAACCCCTGGACCGCCGCGCCCACCTGATGGATCGAGCCCTTGTGGTCGCCGAACTGGCCCGACGCCACGAGCGTTCCGTCGGCGCGAACGCGGGCGCGGGCGGCTCCGCGGGGGTCGTAGAGCTGCGAGCCGGGCTCGAGGAGCCCCCGCTCCAGCACGAGACCGAAGGGGACCCGGGGCTCCTGCCGCTTCTGTTCGGGCCGCAGCACGCTCTCGTCGGCGTTCGCGACCACCGTCTCGATCCGCGCCTGGGCGATCCGCGCGTAGCCGTGCTCGCGCTCGATGCCGATCCAGTTCCGGCCGAGGCGCTTGGCGACGGCGCCCGTCGTGCCCGTGCCGAAGAAGGGGTCGAGGACCACGTCCCCCGGCTCGGTCGAGGCGTTGATGACCCGGTAGAGCAAGGCTTCCGGCTTCTGCGTCGGGTGCGCCTTGCGCCCGTCGTCGTCGCGCAGCCGCTCCTCGCCGGTGCAGATCGGCAGCGTCCAGTCGCTGCGCATCTGCAGGTCGTCGTTGAGGCGCTTCATGGCCTCGTAGTTGAAGCAGTAGCGCGCGTCCTTGCCCGTGGCCGCCCAGATCATCGTCTCGTGCGCGTTGGTGAACCGCCGGCCGCGGAAGTTCGGCATCGGGTTCGACTTGCGCCAGACCACGTCGTTCAGGATCCAGAACCCGAGGTCCTGGAGAATGGCGCCGACGCGGAAGATGTTGTGGTAGCTGCCGATCACCCAGAGCCCGCCGTCGTCCTTCAGGACGTGGCGGCAGGCGGAGAGCCACTCGCGGGTGAAGCGGTCGTAGGTCTCGAAGTCGTCGAAGCGGTCCCATTCCTCGTCGACGCCGTCGACCCGGCTCTGGTTCGGGCGGGTGAGGTCGCCGCCGAGCTGCAGGTTGTAGGGCGGATCCGCGAACACGAGGTCGACCGAGCGCGCCGGCATCCGGCGCATCAGGTCGATGCAGTCGCCGACGAGGATCTGGTTGGGGCGGGCAAGGGGCGACTCGGGCTTCATGCGCCGGAGACTGCCGTGCGCGACTCGGGTGCGTCAAGCGCTAAGTGAGAGGAAGAGTCTTCCGAGTCAGTGCTTTGCGGTAACTTCTTCGACCGGTGCGAAAGAACGTCGGTGATGCTCGCACGGCCCGAACACGCGAAGGGCCGCGCGGTGGTGCGGCGTCGGGTAGCCGGCGTTGCGGTCCCACCCGTAGACCGGGTGTCGCGCCGCGAGGTCCGCCATCACCGCGTCCCGCGCCACCTTCGCGACGATGGAGGCCGCCGCGATGGAGAGCGAGCGGGTGTCGCCCTTCACCACGGTCACGACCGGGCAGGCGAGGTCGGGCGCCCGGTTTCCGTCGACGAGCGCCCCGTCCGGTGCCACGCGCAGACGGTCCACCGCCCGCCGCATGGCGACGAGGCTTGCCTGAAGGATGTTCAGCCGGTCGATCTCGGCCACCTCGGCCCGCCCCACGCCGACGTCGGCGTACGCGCGGATGGCGGCGGCCAGCTCCTCCCGCAGCGCGCGGCCGAGCCTCTTGCTGTCGTCGATCCGCGCGGCGACGTCCTCGGGCAGGCCACCCCACGGGTGCCCGGGATCCGGCAGGACGACCGCGGCGGCCAGGACCGGCCCCGCGAGCGGGCCCCGGCCGACCTCGTCGATGCCGCACACGCGGCCGCCGAGGCCACGTTCCAGCATCAGGTCGGGGCGGGGACGTCGCGGCGCCATGGCCCGAGACTGCGGGCGCCCGGCGCCGGGGGTCAAGACGGCCCGATCAGAGGAAGGACATCTGGTCGCCCGCCGCCGGCGGGACGCGGAAGAGATCGGTCCGCAGGTCCCACCGTCGCCCGCCGAGGCCGTATCGGCGGACGGCGGCCCGGAAGCGGGCGCGCAACAGGTCGGCGTGGGGGCCGGTGCCCGCCATGCGCTCGCCGAAGGCGCTGCGGTAGAGCGATCCGCCGCGGCTCTGCCGGATCAGGGAGAGAACGCGGTCCGCGCGGTCGGGCACGTGGGTGCGGAGCCACTCCTCGAACAGCCCCGCAAGCTCCAGCGGGAGGCGCAGGAGGATCGTGTTCGCAGCCGTGGCGCCCGCCTCCGCGCCCGCGGCGAGGATCGCCTCGAGCTCGTGGTCGTTGAGCGCCGGGATCATGGGCGAGGCGAGGATCGCCACCGGAACGCCCGCGTCCGCCAGCCGGCGGATCGCCTCCAGGCGCTTCGCCGGCGTGCTGGCCCGCGGCTCCATGCGGCGGGCGAGGTCGCGGTCGAGCGTGGTGACCGAGACGGAGACGCCGGCCAGCCCCTCGGCCGCCATCGGCGCGATCAGGTCGAGGTCGCGCAGCACGAGGGCCGATTTCGTGATGATGCCGAACGGATGGCGGAACGCCGACAGCACCTCGATGATGCGCCGTGTCAGGCGCAGGTCCCGTTCCACGGGCTGGTAGGCATCGGTGTTGGCGCCCAGCGCGAGGGTCCGCGGCTCGTAGCCCGCGCGGCGGAGTTCACGGTCGAGCAGCGTCGGCGCCTCGGGCTTCCAGAACAGCCGCGTCTCGAAGTCGAGGCCGGGCGACAGGCCGAGATAGGCGTGCGTCGGCCGCGCGAAACAGTAGACGCAGCCGTGCTCGCATCCCTTGTAGGGGTTGATCGAGCGGTCGAAGGGGACGTCCGGGCTCTCGTTCCGGGTCACGATCGTCCGCGACGCGTCCACCGTGAGCGTCGTCGCGACGGCCGGCGGATGCTCCTCCGGATCCGCGGTCCAGCCGTCGTCGGTCCGGATCCGCGCCACGGCCTCGAACCGACCGGATCGGTTGGAGACGGCGCCGCGGCCCTTGCGTGGGCGATCGGGGAGGAGGTCGACCATGGCCGCGAGGATAGCATCCGGTCGAGAACGAAAAAAGAACATCGATCGTCGGGCCACGACGGTGCTCCGCGGCTTCCGTCCCGACGACGCTTGACGGTCCCGCGACAACGGGCGCCTCATCCCCCCGGTTCCGACCCGTCCACCGAGGCTGTCATGCGCTTTTCCTGGTTCGCCATCTTCCGCGACGACGCGAACCCGCGCGTCCGCATCTCGGATGCGGACCGGGCGGCGGTGCGCGCTCTCGTCGCCGCCACGCCCGGCGCCGCGCGGGCCACGGTCTACACGCCCGAGACCGCCAAGGACCATTACGTGGACGACGGGCCGTCGCCCCAGCTCGCGCTCCAGATCGACTTCGGCGAGCTGATCGACCTCGAGGCCGCACTCGGTCCCGACGGCCATCTGCAGGCGCTGGCGCGGCCGGGCGCGCTTCCCAGCCTCGCGGGTGCTTCGCCCGTCCACCAGGCGATGGCGCGACGCGGCTACGACGTCCCCGATCCCGTCTTCCGCACGCCGGCCGGCGGGCTCGCGTGCAGCTATCTCGTCCACTATCCGGGGCCGGCCGCCGACACCGCGGCGTGGCTGCGCCACTACGTCGCCCACCATCCGCCGATCATGCGGCGCTTTCCCGGGATCCGGGCGATCGAGATCCTGAGCCGGATCGACTGGATCGACGCCCTGCCATGGGCCCGGGCCGACGCGATGCAGCGCAACCGCGTCGTCTTCGACAGCCCGGAGGCGCTGACCGCGGCCCTGCAGTCGCCCGTCCGGCACGAGATGCGGTCGGACTATCACGCCTTCCCGCCGTTCGAGGGGGGCAGCTTCCACTTCCCCATGGCGACGGACGTGGTCAAGGGCGGCTGACGCCGTCCTCAACCCAGCAACGCCGTGATCACCCGGTCGACGTGCGCGCGGACGGCAGGGTCGACGGCCCCGCCCTGCGCCGGACCGACGTCCGCCTTCCAGCGGGCCATCCAGGCGAGTGTGCGCAGCCGCACGAGGCGCCGGGCCACGGGGAAGAGGGTCGCCGCGTCACGCGACAGGTCCGGGGGCACGGCGGCCGCCCACGCCGCGACGAAGCCGGCCACGTCGGCGTCGCCCAGCAGGGCGTCGACGTCCGGGTCGAAGCGGGTCGAGGTGTCCGCGGTGGCGTGGGCGAGGTCGAGGGTGGGAAGGCCGTACTGCATCCGCTCGGGATCGACGAACCACGCCTTGCCGGCCCGGTCGACCAGGAAGTTCCCCGGATGGACGTCGACGCCGACGAGCGCCGTCGGCGGCCCGACGCACGGCAGCCGCGCCGCCCAGGCGACCTCGTCCGACAGGCGGTCGCGGACGGTCGACGGCAGCGGGATCCGTTCGAACCAGACCGCCTGCCGGCCGACGAGGTCCGCCGTGGCCCGGACCGGGTCGGCCGGC
>CANGXM010000116.1 GCA_947457845.1 Rhodospirillales bacterium
CCCTGCGCAGCTTCTCGCCGCCCAGTCGGCGACGGCCCAGGCCGCGGCCGCACCGGTGATGGGGCAGCCGACGCAGACCGACGCCAGGGCGGGCATCGAGGACGCGCTCGCCGGATCGGCGAAGAAGGCGGCCGAGGCCGCCGCCGCACCCGCGGCTGCCGCTTCGGCGGAAGAAGGAGCGCCCGCTCCGGCCCAGGCCGGCGCGACCAAGCCGCAGGGCGAGCTTCAGGTAAAGGGCGGTGGCGAGACTGGACCTTCGGCCGCGGCGCCGTCGGTCGATCCGGGCAACCGCGGCAGTGGCGGACAGGGCACCAGTGAAGACCGGCGCGAGGCCACCGCCCGCGCGGAGACGGTCAACGCCGCGCTGCGCGGGGCGGACGGCGCCGGCCCGGTGCCGCACGCCGACTTCACCGCGCACCTCAAGGCGGTGCAGCAGGGGCCGCAGCCGCCGGTGCACGCGCTCGACCAGATCGCCGTGAAGATCAACCGGGCGGTGTCGGACCAGCAGGACCAGATTTCCTTCCAGCTGCGTCCCGGCGACCTCGGCCGCATCGACGTGAAGCTGGAGTTCACCGACGGTCGGATGCGCGCGGCGATCGTCGTGGAAAACCCGCAGACGCTCGACCTGCTGCAGCGGGATGCCAGGAGCCTCGAGCGGGCACTGGGCGACGCGGGCGTGAAGACGGATGCGGGCGGCCTGAGCTTCAGCCTGCGCGAGGATCCGCGCCAGGCCTTCGCCGGACGCGAGGACGCCCGGTCGGGCGGCGGCCGGTCGGCGCCGGTCGACGACGAGCGCGACGTGGACGCCGCGACCGCAGCCATGGTCACGAGCTACGTGCGCGTCGGCAACGGCCGCGTCGACGTTCGGATCTGACGCCGGGAACGGGGAGAACGACAATGACGACGATCGGTTCCGCCGCGGCGGCGGCCTCGACCGCCCCGACCACGACCAAGAAGACCGAGAGCGAAACGGCCCTCGGCCAGCTCTCGAAGAACTCGGACACGTTCCTGAAGCTGCTGACGACGCAGCTCCAGAACCAGGATCCGTTGAGCCCCACGGATTCGAACGAGTTCACCAACCAGCTCGTCCAGTTCACCCAGGCCGAGCAGCAGATCAAGACGAACGGGAAGCTGGACGATCTCCTCTCGGCGTTCACCACCTCGCAGTTCGGCTCGGCGCTGGCCTACGTCGGGAACCGGATCGAGGCGAAGGGCGACAAGCTGGAGCTCACCGGCGGCGCGGGCGACATGGCCTACACCCTCGAGAAGGCCGCCTCGACCGTTCAGGTCGCGATCTACGACCAGACCGGCAAGGTCGTGCGGGTGATGGAGGGCGGGAAGGTTGGCGGCCTGAACCGGATCAGCTGGGACGGCAAGAATTCGGAGGGCGCGTCGCTGCCCGAAGGCATCTACCGCTACGCGGTTCTGGCGAAGGATTCCAAGAGCGCCACCATCAAGTCGGAGACGCGGACGGTCGGCACGGTGTCGACGGTCGACCAGGGGGCGGACGGCGTCATCCTCGGCGTCGGCAAGACGTCCGTGAAGCTGGGGGACGTCCTGAGCATCCGCGCACCGGTGGCGTCGCCGACCTGACCGGCGGACCACCGCTGGCGGCTGTTCAGCGAATCTTAACTCACCGAACGATAGAGTTAACTCGTCGTCGGTACGGAGTTCGGGTTCGATGTCGTCGTCAGGGCCGGGCGGGGGGGACGGTCACCGTCCGAAACAGATCGCCGGACCGCGCGGACACGCCATCACCATCGAGTCCCCCCCCCCCCCGGACACCCGCCGCTGGGTCACCCGCCGCAAGGCGGAGGTCGTCGCGGCGGTCGCCGGCGGACTCCTCACCCTCGACGAGGCTTGTGCGCGCTATGCGCTGACGCCCGAAGAACTCGCCTCCTGGCAACGGCTGGTGGCAGCGCACGGGGTCCGCGGGCTGCGCGTGACCCGCCTGAAGGACTACCGGACGCGCACGGACGCGGACGGCAAGGCGTCGCCCGAGCCCGCCGAAAGCGAGGCCGCGCGCGGTGTCGACGCGCATGCGGCTGCACCCGGACACGGCTGAATCGGGCCTTTCTCAGCAGCTTTCGGTTGTGATCCGACGTGATATCATCAATAAGTCCTTGCTGATCCGGACGGATGAGCATAGCTTCCCGAACGGGTGGGCAAAATCTGCCGCCGGTGGTAACGCGACCTTTCCGAGCCGGGACGTTCCGTCCGTTGGTCTGGAATTCGCATACCACCCGGCGGCGGCTTGCCGGCGTGGGTCCAAGGCCTCGGAGAGCATGCGTCCGTGAACGGTTTCATCGAGTCCCTGCGCAACCTGGGAACGGTCCGCCTCGCCGCCATGGGCGCGGTCGCTGCGGCGATGATCGGCTTCCTGATCTACGCCGGCACGCAGTTCTCGACGCAATCGATGTCGCTGCTCTACAGCGATCTCGACCCGCGCGACGCCGGCGCGATCGGCCAGCGGCTCGACGCCGCCCAGATCCCCTACACGGTCAATCCGGACGGACGGCGCATCATGGTGCCGGAACCCGAGGTGGGCCGGGCGCGGATGCTCCTCGCCCAGGCGGGCCTGCCGTCCGGCGGGAATGTCGGCAACGAGATCTTCAACCAGCCCGAGGGGTTCGGCACCACCACGTTCATGCAGAACGTGAACCAGCTCCGCGCGATGGAGGGCGAACTCGCCCGCACGATCCAGACGCTTCAGCCGGTGCAGCAGGCGCGGGTGCATCTGGTCCTGCCGCGCCGGGAACTGTTCTCGCGCGAGCGCCAGACGGCGACGGCGAGCGTGTTCCTGCGGCTGCGGCCCGGTCAGCAGCTTAACCGCGAGCAGGTGGGGGCCATCCAGCACCTCGTCGCGACCGGCGTGCCGCAGCTCGATCCCGGCCGCATCTCGATCATCGACGAGAAGGGCAATCTCCTCGCCCGCGGGACCGGGTCGGACAGTCAGGAGGCGCTGATGTCCAGCGCCCAGGAACGCCGCCGCGCCCTCGAACAGCGCATGGTCCGGACGATCGAGGACCTGCTCGGCCGTTCGCTCGGCTACGGCAAGGTCCGCGCGGAGGTCGCCGTCGACCTCGACTTCGACCGCGTCGCGACGCGGTCCGAGGTCTTCGATCCGGACAGCACGACGCCGCGTTCGACCCAGACGGTGACAGAGCAGAACGAGAGCGTGGAACGCGACGGCCTCGATTCGGTGACTGTCCAGAACCAGCTGCCCGGAAACGCGAACGATACCGGCGGCGTCGGGACGCGAAACCGCCAGTCCCGGAACGAAGAAACGGTCAACTTCGAGATCAGCCGGACCACGCGGGACCACGTCCGCGAGCCGGGGCAGGTCCGACGGCTTTCGGTCGCCGTCCTCGTGGACGGAGCCTATCCGGCGGGTGCCGACGGTCGGCCGGCCTATACGCCTCGGTCCGCGGACGAGATGCGGCAGATCGAGGCGCTGGTCCGCTCCTCGATCGGGTTCGACCCGGTGCGCGGGGACAGCCTCGAAGTGGTGAACATGCGCTTCGCCTCGGCGGAGGACCAGTTCCCCGCGGGAGAGCAGCCGATCTTCCTCGGCCTGACGCGCGACGACCTCTTCTCGATCGCGGAGATGGTCCTCCTTGCGGTCGTCGTGGTGCTCGTCATCCTGCTGGTCGTCCGCCCCCTCATCGCCAGGCTGTTCGAGGTGCAGGCGGTCCGGGCCGAGGAGACGGCCGACCAGCTTCTCGCCGAGCAGGGCATTCCGGCCCTGACCGGCCCCGCTGGGGGCATCGGACAGGATCTCGCGCTGGAGGCGCAGGACGCAGCCGACGAACTGGAGCAGATGATCGACATCAACCGCGTCGAAGGGCGTGTCCGCGCCTCGTCCGTCCGCAAGGTCGGCGAGATCGTGGCCAAGCACCCGGAGGAAGCTGTCGCGATCATCCGCAACTGGATGTACCAGGAACTCTGATCGAGCCGGGTGGGAGACTTCATCGTGGCGTCACGTGTCCGCGAAGACTATCGGTCCCTCACCGGCCCAGAGAAGGCGGCGATCTTCCTTCTCTCGCTCGGTGAGGAACATGCGGCCAAGCTGTTCCAGCACATGGACGACGAGGAGATCCGCGAGCTCTCCCAGACCATGTCCAGCCTCGGGACGGTGAGCGCCAACATCATCGAGCGTCTTTTCGTCGAGTTCGCCGAGCAGATGTCGGCGACCGGCTCGCTCGTCGGCTCGTTCGAGAGCACCGAACGCCTGCTGATGAAGGTGCTGGAAGGCGACAAGGTCGACCAGATCATGGAGGAGATCCGTGGTCCGGCCGGTCGCACGATGTGGGACAAGCTGGGCAACGTGAACGAGGTCGTCCTCGCGAACTACCTCAAGAACGAGTATCCGCAGACCGTCGCCGTCGTCCTTTCGAAGATCAAGCCGGAGCACGCGGCCCGCGTACTCGGTCTGTTGCCGGAGAGCTTCGCGATGGAGGTCATCATGCGTATGCTGCGCATGGAGGCCGTGCAGAAAGAGGTCCTGGAGGACGTCGAGCGTACGCTGCGCACGGAGTTCATGTCGAACCTCGCCCGCACCAACAGGCGCGACGCGCACGAGATGATGGCCGAGATCTTCAACAGCCTCGACCGCCAGACCGAGCAGCGCTTCATCTCCGCCCTCGAGGAGCGGAACCGGGATAGCGCGGAGCGGATCAAGGCGCTGATGTTCACCTTCGAGGACCTCGGCAAGCTCGATCCGCAGGGTGTGCAGGTTCTCCTGCGCAACGTCGAGAAGAGCAAGCTGGCGATGGCGCTGAAGGGCGCTTCGGAGACGATCCGCGAACTCTTCTTCACGAACATGGCGGAACGCGCGGCCAAGCTCCTGCGTGAGGAGATGGCGTCGATGGGTCCGGTCCGGCTGAAGGACGTGGACGAGGCCCAGATCTACATGGTGCAGCAGGCCAAGGACCTCGCCGCCCGCGGAGAGATCGTGCTCTCCGAGGGCAAGGGCGATGACCAGCTGATCTATTGAACCGGAACCCCGGATCCCGATGTCGGCCGCCAAGAAGTTCCTCTTCGAATACTCCTTCGATCCCGTCGTGGCCCCGGAGCCCGACGAGCAGGAGGCGTCGGCGGAGCCCCCGGCCCCGCCCGAGCCGACCTACTCCGAGGCGGAGCTCGAGGCCGCCCGGGCGAGCGCCTATGCCGAGGGACACGGGCAGGGGGTGGCCGAGGGCCGGGCGTCGGAGCAGCAGACGACGGAGCGGCTCGCCTCGCTGGCGCTGAACCAGATCGCCGGTGAACTCGGCCGGCTGGCCGACGCCATCGAGGGGGGGCGCGCCGAACGGGTGACGACGGCAGCGGAGATCGGCTTGGCGCTCGCCCGGCGGTTCCTCCCAGAGTATGCGCGGCGCCACGGCTCGGACGAGATCCTGTCGATGATCCGCGCCTGCGTCGCCGAACTGCAGGACGAACCCCGGATCACGGTCCGCGTCGCCGCCGAGGTGGCTGAGGAGCTGGCGGCCCCCCTGGAACAGCTGGCGCAGACCCGCGGTCTGACGTCCGGGTTCCGGATCCTGCCGGATCCGTCGCTCGGTCCGTCGGACGCACGGCTGGAATGGTCCGACGGATCGGCGGAGCGCGACGCGACCCGCTTCTGGTCGGACGTGGACGCGGCCGCGGAACGGACGCTCGGGCACCCCGGGCGTCTGGCCGCGGAATGAACCATCTTCAGGTCTAACGAGGGACATCGATGTCCAACACCGACGGGTTCAACCTCGACGAGCTCGAGGGCGGCGAGGGTCAGGCGCCACAGCAGGCGAAGGACCTCGAGGCCGTCTACGACATCCCGGTCCAGATTTCCGCGGTCCTGGGCAAGTCGACCATGAAGGTCAGCCAGCTCCTCAAGCTGGGACGGGGGGCGGTGGTCGAGCTCGACCGAAAGGTCGGCGAGGCCATCGACATCTACGTGAACAATCGCCTCGTCGCCCGCGGCGAAGTCGTGGTCGTCGAGGATCGGCTCGGCATCACCATGACGGAAATCATCAAGGCCGATCGGTCCTGAATCCCAGCCAACCGGGAGCGCCCCCATGCGCCTGCTCATCGTAGGGTCCCTCGAGGGGCACATCACCGCCGCCGGCAAGATCGCCATCGAGCGGGGCGCGAAGGTGGCGCATTGCGAGACGATCGACCGCGCGATGAACGCGCTGCGCAACGGACAGGGCGCCGATCTCGTGATGATCGACGTCAAGCTGGACGTCGGCCGCATGATCGAGCAGCTGAAGGCCGAGCGCATCCACGTCACGGTGGTCGCGTGCGGCGTCGGGACCGACGCGCAGGCCGCCGTCCGCGCCATCCGCGCGGGCGCCAAGGAATACATCCCCCTGCCTCCGGACGCCCAGCTGATCGCCGCGGTGCTCGAGGCGGTGGCGGAGGAGACGACACAGTTCGTCAGCGCCGATTCGGCGATGCAGTCCGTGCTGCGCTTGGCAGACCAGATCTCCCCCTCCGACGCGACGGTGCTGATCACCGGCGAGAGCGGGACCGGCAAGGAGGTCATGGCGCGCTACATCCACCGCAAGAGCCGCCGCTCCACCGAGAAGTTCGTGTCCGTGAACTGCGCGGCGATCCCGGACAATCTGCTGGAGTCGGAGCTTTTCGGCCACGAGAAGGGCGCCTTCACCGGCGCGGTGGCCCGGCGCGTCGGCAAGTTCGAGGAGGCGAACGGCGGCACGCTGCTGCTGGACGAGATCAGCGAAATGGACATCCGCCTCCAGGCGAAGCTGCTGCGGGCGATCCAGGAGCGCGAGATCGACCGCGTCGGCGGGTCGGACCCCGTCAAGGTGAACCTTCGCCTCATCGCCACGTCGAACCGCAACCTCGAACAGGCGGTGCGCGACGGTCAGTTCCGCGAGGATCTCTACTTCCGTCTCAACGTCGTCAATCTCCAGCTTCCGCCACTGCGCCAGCGGCCGAACGACGTCTCGCTGCTCGCGGATCATTTCGTGCGAAAGTACGCGGAGCTGAACGGCGTCGACGAGCGGACGCTGTCGCCTTCGGCGCGGGCCAAGCTCCTTTCCCATCACTGGAGGGGCAACGTCCGCGAACTCGAGAACACGATGCACCGCGCCGTCCTCCTGGCGCGGGGCCCGGTGATCGAGCCGGAGGCCGTGATCCTGTCGGGGCAGTCGCTCGTTCCCGACGCCGCGACGATCGTGACGAACGTGGCCGCCGCGGTCACCACGGCGGCCGGCGCGCCGACGCCGGCCAACGAGGCGGCCGGCGCGATCGACAGCCTGCGCGGCGCGGCGAACAGCCCGGCGGCGCAGCTCGTCGGCCGGACGGTCGCCGACGTCGAGCGCGACCTGATCATCGAGACGCTGAACCATTGCCTCGGTAACCGGACGCACGCCGCGAACATCCTCGGCATCTCGATCCGGACGCTGCGGAACAAGCTCAAGCAGTACAGCGAGGAGGGGGTGCCGATCCCGCCGCCCGGTCAGGGCGAGCTGGACAACGCTGTCGCCTGAAACGCCGGCCCCCCTGAGGATCGACCACGATGACGGAGCAGACGACGCCGGGGCGGACCCCGTTCGATTTCATGGGCCTCTACCGCACGACGCGCGAGAGCGCGATGCGCGGCGAGGTCGCGATGGCGCTCGGCATCGTCGTCATCCTGGTCTGCCTCATCCTGCCGATGCCGACGTGGCTGCTCGACATCGGGCTGGCCATCTCGCTCACCTTCTCCGTCATGATCCTGATGACGGCGATCTTCATCCAGAAGCCGCTCGAGTTCAGCTCGTTCCCGACGATCCTGCTGATCTCGACGCTGCTGCGGCTGTCGCTGAACCTCGCGTCGACCCGCCTCATCCTGTCCCACGGGCACGAGGGCGAAGCGGCCGCGGGCGCCATCATCAAGGCCTTCGCCGGCTTCGTGATGAGCGGGAACTTCGTGATCGGCATCACGGTGTTCGCGATCCTCACCCTCGTGAACTTCGTCGTCATCACGAAGGGCTCGGGGCGCATCGCCGAAGTGGCGGCGCGCTTCGCCCTCGATGCGATGCCCGGCAAGCAGATGGCGATCGACGCCGACCTCTCGGCCGGGCTGATCGACGAGTCGGAGGCGCGCAAGCGGCGCCAGGAACTCGACGAGACGGCGTCCTTCTTCGGTGCGATGGACGGTGCGTCGAAGTTCGTGCGCGGTGACGCGATCGCCGGCCTCATCATCACCCTCATCAACGTCATCGTCGGCATGATCGTCGGCGTCTGGCAGCAGGGGATGACGTTCACCGCCGCCGCCGACGCCTTCACGCGGCTGACGGTGGGCGACGGCCTCGTCTCCCAGATCCCCGCGCTGATCGTGTCGGTCGCAGCCGGCATCATGGTCACGAAGGCCGGCATCGAGGGCGGCACGGACAAGGCGGTCTTCGGGCAGCTGTCGGGCTATCCGGCCGGCCTCGGGCTCTCGTCGGTGCTCATGGTCGCGCTCGGGCTTCTGCCGGGCATGCCCATCCTCCCCTTCTTCGCGCTGGCCGGGGTGACCGGCTACTACGCCTACAAGCTGCCGCGGATGCGGGAGGAGAAGGCGAAGAAGGACGCCGAGATGTTGATGCTGGAGAACCGTCCGCCACCCGTGTCGGACGAACCCATCGGCACCGCGCTCGCGATCGACCTCGTGCGCATGGAACTGGGCTACGGGCTTCTCGCCCTCATCAACAGCGAGCAGGGCACCCGGCTGACCGACCAGATCAAGGCCCTGCGCCGCCAGCTCGCGAGCGAGATCGGCTTCGTGCTGCCTTCCGTGCGCATCCAGGACAACCTGCAGCTCCCGCCCAACACCTACGTCATCCGCATCAAGGAGATCGAGAGCGGACGCGGCGACATCCGGCCGAACAACCTGCTCGTGATGGACCCGCGCGGCGAGCCGATCCAGCTTCCCGGCGAGCGGACGACCGAGCCCACGTTCGGCCTGCCCGCGATGTGGGTGGAGAACTCCTACCGCGAGGAGGGGCTGTTCAAGGGCTACACCGTCGTCGACGCGCCGACCGTGGTCGTCACGCACCTGACCGAGGTCGTGAAGGACCATATGGCCGAGCTCCTCTCCTATTCGGAGACGCAGAAGCTGCTCGACGAGCTCGACAGGACGCACCAGAAGCTCGTCGCCGACGTCATTCCGACGCAGATCACCGTCGGCGGCCTGCAGCGGGTGCTCCAGAACCTGCTGTCCGAGCGGGTGTCGATCCGCGACCTGCCGACCATCCTCGAGGGCATCGCCGAGGCGACGACCTTCACCCGCAACATCAGCGCGATCACCGAGCACGTGCGCGCACGGCTCGCGCGGCAGATCTCGGACGCGAACACCGGACCGAACGGGTTCGTCCCGCTCATCACCCTCTCGCCCGAGTGGGAGCAGGCGTTCACCGAGGCGATCGTCGGCGACGGCGACGACCGCCAGCTGTCCATGTCACCGTCTCGTCTCCAGCAGTTCATCACCGCCGTGCGTACGAATTTCGAGAAGTATGCAATGATGGGCGAAAGCCCGGTCCTTCTCACATCCCCGGGAATCCGTGCCTATGTGAGGTCGATCGTGGAACGGTTCCGTCCGCAGACCGTCGTGATGTCCCAGAACGAGATTCACCCGAAGGCGAAGATCAAGACCCTGGGGCAGATCTGATGACGGGCCGGATCTGAGCGATGCGGCTCAAGAGCTTCTATGCGCCGACCATGGCCGACGCCATGGACCTGGTCCGTTCCATCCTGGGCGACGACGCGATCATCGTCGCGACCCGCCAGGAGGCGGACGGCGTCCGCGTCACCGCGGCGGTCGAGGAGGGGCGGCCGGGCCAGGTCCCGCCGAAGGCCCCCCCGCAGCAGGATCGCGACGAACAGGCGGAGACTCTCGCCATGCTGTCGGAGGCCGTGGCCTCCGTCCGCGACACCGCCCCGCCGCCCGCGGCACTGCCCGCCGACGTGGTCGAAGAGGTGAGCGACGGCCTCTACAAGACCGGCGTTCCCGCGCGGATCGCGGAAAAGCTGATCAAGTCGATCGAGGGGCTGTCGGCCACCGACCCGATCGTGGCGCTCGCCGCGGGACTGTCGGGCATGTTCCGGTTCGAGCCCCTTCCGACCGGCAAGCTGAAGACGCCGATCGCCTTCATCGGTCCGCCGGGATCGGGCAAGACGCTGGCGATCGCCAAGCTCGCGACGCGCGCCGTGGTCGCCGGGTTGAAGGTCGGGCTGATCACGACCGACACGGTCCGGGCGGGCGGCATCGAGCAGCTCGCGAGCTTCGCGCGTCTGCTGAAGGTGAACCTGATCACGGTCGAGGATCCGAGCACCCTTGCGGACAGCCTCACGGTCCATCGCGGGTGCGACCAGATCTGGATCGACACCGCCGGGCGCAACCCCTACGACATCGACGACATGCGGGAGCTGCGGACCTTCCTCAAGGCCGCACCCGTCGATCCGGTCCTGGTCCTTCCGGCAGGCGGCGACGCGCTCGAGACGATCGAGATCGCGAAGGCGTTCCAGGACCTCGGCGCCAAGCGCCTGCTCCTCACCCGCGTCGACACGAGCCGCCGCTACGGCGGCCTGATCGGCGCCGCGCACGACACCGAGATGGCGTTCTGCGACATCAGCGAGACGGCGAAGGTCGCGGCGGGGCTCAAGGCCCTCGCCCCGGTCTCGCTCGCGCAGATGATCCTGCCGCAGCTCGAGGGCGGTATGGACGCACCCAAGGCACAGGAAGCCCGGAAATGACCGGCGATCTCTCCTCCACCACGCCCGACATCGCGCCCCGGCGCAGCATCGTGGCCGTTGCCAGCGGCAAGGGCGGCGTCGGCAAGACGTGGTTCGCGATCACGCTGGCCCACGCCGTCGCCAAGCGGAACCGGGCGGTGCTGCTGTTCGACGGCGACCTCGGTCTCGCCAACGTGGACATCCAGCTTGGGTTGATGCCCAAGCACGACCTCGGCGCCGTGATCGAGGGCCGGGCGACGCTGCAGGGTGCGACCACCCGCTACGAGGGCGGCTTCGACATCGTCGCCGGCCGCTCCGGGTCGGCCGCGCTGTCCAGCCTCCCGCCCTCGCAGCTGACCGAACTGCGCGCGGAACTGGTGCGGTACGCGAACCGCTACGATCTCGTGATCGTCGACCTGGGCGCCGGCGTCGACCGGACCGTGCGCCTGTTGAGCCAGCTCGCCGGGACTGTGCTCGTGGTGACCAACGACGAACCGACCGCGATCACCGACGCCTACGCCTACATCAAGATGACGCTCGCCGCGCACCCCGGCACCGACATCCGGATCGTGGTCAACATGGCGGCGAACGTCGCCGACGGCGAGCGCACGTATCGGACGCTGGCCGAGGCGTGCAACAGCTTCCTCAAGGTCCAGCCGCCGCTGGCCGGGATCATCCGGCGCGACGGGCGGGTGCGCGAGGCGATCCGGACGCAGTCGTCGCTCTTCCTCAAGTCGCCCGGCGCCGATGCCGCAGTCGACGTCGACGCGATCGCCGGGCGGCTTCTGGGGCCGGGCTGACCGCCGGCCATGACCGGCGTCGTCCCGCCGTCCGGACAGGCGCCACCGCCCGCGGCCACGCCCGGCGCACCGCCGGTTCCGGTCGAGGCGGGGGTGGAGAGCCTCCCGCCTCGGCTGTCCGACGTGCAGCGTCCGGTCGCGGTCACCGGCACCGTCGTCGAGAGCCGGCCGAGCCCCGAGGGCGGCGCCGTCAGCCGCATCAGGACGGCCGCCGGCGAGGTGGTGTTGCGCACGGAGACGCCGCTCCCGGCCGGACCCGTCACCGTCCAGCTTCCGCCGGGCCGGCCGCCGACCCAGGCGACGGTGCAGCTTCCACCGACGGCATTGCCGGCCGCCGCAGCCCCGCCCGCGGCGACCGCGACCACCGTGCAGCCCCTCCCACCCGCGACCACCGTCGCCCTTGCGACAGCGGGGGCCGCACCCCCTGCCCTTCCCTCGGTCGCGGTGCCGGTCGGCGGCGTCGTGCCGCCGCCTGCGC
>CANGXM010000117.1 GCA_947457845.1 Rhodospirillales bacterium
GTTCGGCCGACCACGAGGGCGGCAACGCGCCGCTCGCCGCCGATCCGCGGATCGCGTGGCGCGCCAGCGCCGGAACGGGCTCGTCGGGCGCGCGTCTCCTCCTGGCGCAGCCGGTCGTCGCGGCCGGCCGGGCGTTCGTCGTCGATTCCGACTACGACGTCGCGGCCTTCGACGCCCAGACCGGACGGCGCGTCTGGACCGCCTCCGCCGCCTCGCGGACCGAGAGCGACGACGTCCGCGGCGGCGGGATCGCCTTCGCGGACGGGCGGGTCTTCGTCTCCACCGGCTATGCGGAGATCGTGGCGCTCGACGCCGCAAACGGGCGCGAGGTCTGGCGCACGAGGATCCGGGGCCCGGCCCGCTCGGCGCCCACCATCGCCGGCGGTCGCGTCCACGTCGTCACGCTCGACAACATCCTGGTCGCCGTCTCGGCGGCGAACGGCGAAGCGCGCTGGGACGTGCCCGGCCTGCGGGAGACCGCGGGCCTCGTCGGCGGTGCCGCGCCGGCGGCCGACGCGACCACCGTGATCGCCCCCTATTCGTCGGGCGACATCATCGCGATCCGCGGCGAGAGCGGGCGCCAGATCTGGAACGACAGCCTCGCCGGGGTCCGCCGCGGCACCGCGGTGTCGGCGCTGGCGGACATCATGGGCCTGCCGGTCCTCTCCCGCGGCCTCGTCGTGGCGGTCAGCCACGGGGGCCGCATGGTCGCGATCGACGCCCGGACCGGCAACCGGGCCTGGGAGCAGGACTTCGGCGGCGTCGACACGCCGTGGGTCGTCGGCGACGAGATCTTCGTCCTCTCCTCGACGCCCGAGGTCGTGGCGCTGACGCGCCGCCAGGGCCAGATCCGCTGGATCGCCCCGCTGGCGCGGTTCGAGCGGCCGGACCGGCGCGAGAACCCCATCGACTGGACCGGCCCGGTGCTCGCCGGCGGGCGCCTGTGGCTCGCCAACACGCGCAACGAACTGGTCGGCCTCGACCCGGCGAACGGGTCCGTTGCGGCGCAGGTACCCCTGCCGGGACCCGTCCGCATCTCCCCCGTCGTGGCCGGGGGCACCATGTATGTGCTGACGGACGGCGGGGAACTCGTCGCCCTGCGCTGACGGCGGGGACAGGCATGTCGTTCCGAGTGGCCATCGTGGGCCGGCCCAACGTGGGCAAGTCGACCCTCTTCAACCGGCTGGCCGGCAAGCGCCTCGCGCTTGTCGACGACACCCCGGGCGTGACGCGCGACTGGCGCGAGGCGCCGGGCCGCATCGGCGGCCTGGCCTTCACGGTCGTGGACACGGCCGGGCTGGAGGAGGCGTTCGACGAGAGCCTGGAGGCGCGGATGCGCCGCCAGACCGAGCGTGCGCTGGCGCTGGCCGACGTCGTGCTCCTGTTGATCGACGCCCGCGCCGGGCTGACGCCGATGGACCGGCACTTCGCCGACTGGCTCCGCAAGGGGCGGGTCCCGGTGATCGTCGTCGCCAACAAGGCCGAAGGATCGGCCGGCCGCGGCGGCGTCCTGGAATCCTTCGAACTCGGCCTTGGCGAGCCGGTGCCCCTGTCGGCCGAGCACGGGGAAGGCATGGCGGACCTCGTCGAGGCGCTGCTGCCCTTCGTCCGGGAGGCGACGGAAGCGGCGCCGGCGGACGGGGGCGAACCTCTCCCGCCCTCCACCGATCGCATCGACGAGGCGGTCTTCGAGGCGGCCGAGGTGGCCGCCGCCGAGGATCGCGACGCCCTGCCGGAGGAGCCGGAGGCGGCGTGGCGGTCCCGCCCCATCCAGATCGCCATCGTCGGCCGTCCCAACGTGGGCAAGTCCACGCTGCTGAATGCGCTCGTCGGCGAGGAGCGGGTGCTGACGGGGCCCGAGGCGGGCATGACCCGCGACGCGATCACGGTGGAGATCGAACACGCGGGCCGCCGCATCCGCATCGTCGACACGGCAGGCATGCGTCGGCGCGCGCGGGTCGAGCACAAGCTGGAGAAGCTGGCCGTGGCCGACGGGCTGCGCGCCATCCGCCTCGCCCAGGTGGTGGTGCTGGTCGTCGACGCGAACGCCATCCTCGACAAGCAGGACCTCGCCATCGCGCGGATGGTGATCGAGGAGGGCCGTGCGCTGGTCGTCGCGGTCAACAAGTGGGACGCGGTCGCCGACCGCAAGGGCGCCCTCCAGACGCTGAAGGACCGGCTGGAGGCGCAACTGGCCCAGGCGCGCGGCATCCGCTGGGTCACCATCTCGGCGCTGCGCGGCCAACGGCTCGACGCGCTCTACGACGCGATCTTCGACACCTACGAGACCTGGAACCGCCGTGTCTCGACGGGCCGGCTCAACCGCTGGCTCCGTGCGGCGGAGGAGGGGCACCCGCCGCCGCTGGTCGAGGGACGGCGCATCCGTCTGCGCTACATGACGCAGATCAAGACCCGCCCGCCGACCTTCGCCGCCTGGACGACCCGGCCCGTGCAGCTGCCGGAGACGTACCTGCGCTATCTGACGGGCGGCCTGCGCGAGACGTTCGACCTGCCGGGCGTGCCGATCCGCTTCTACCTTCGCAAGACGAAGAACCCCTACGCGACCGAGGAGTAGGGCCCCCTCACCCTGCCCCTCCCCCGCGCCGCGGGAGAGGGAGGGGCCCGCCGCCCGGAGGCGGCGGGAGGGGGAGGGTCACTTCACCTTCGCGTCGAGCACGTCGATCCGCTCGTCGCGCCGCGGCGCCCAGGCGACGCGGTTCGACACGCCGTAGAAGTCCGGCTGGAAGTAGAGGAAGATCCACGGCGCGTCTTCGGCGAAGAGCTTCAGCATCTCGTTGACGACCTGCTGCTCCTGCGCCGGGTCGCGGATGTCGCCCAGGCGGTCCCAGCGGGACTGCCAGCCCTCGTTGAACCACTGGCCGTTGTTCACCGGTGCCGTCTTCGACGGGAACAGCGCCATGTCGAACACGGAACTCCACGTCGCCCCGCCCTGGCCGATCAGATAGAGCGGACCCGCGCGGTGGGTGCGGGCCATCGGCGAGAAGGTGGAGACGAAGTCCATCACGTCGACCGTCGTGCGCACGCCCACGTCGGTCAGGTACTGGGCGACCGCCTGCATCACGTCGACGTCGTTCAGATAGCGGCCGCGACCGCCCTGGAGCGTGAGGGCGAAGCGCACGCCGTCGGGGCCGCGGCGGAACCCGGCCGCGTCCAGCATGGCCTCGGCCTGCTTCGGATCGTACGGATAGGCCTTCACGTCGGGATTGCCGCGGTTGGCGGGACCGGCCGCCCTCTCGCACTCGCTCGCGAGCAGCTGGCGACAGATCGTCGGCACGTCGACCGCCATGTTCAGGGCGCGCCGGACGCGCACGTCATGGATCGCCTCGCCGGCGCGGCCGGTCTTGAAGGCGTCGGTGAAGTTGAACCCGACGAAGATGCGCCGCGTGCCCTGGACCGACGCGACGGTCGCCGTGCCGCGGGCCTCGATGGCGCGCTTCTGGTCGGGGACGATGTTGGTGGCGATGTCCACCCCGCCCGCGATCAGCTCCGCCGCCCGGGTGCTGCTGTCCGGCACAACGCGGAAGACCGCGCGCTGGAAGGGCACGGGGCGGGCCGTGAACTGGTCGTTCCGGACCAGCACCACCCGGTCGTCCTTGACCCAGCGGTCGAGCTTGTAGGGACCGGAGGCGACGGGCCTGAGCGCCGCCTGCTCCTTGGTCATCTTCTCGTAGCTGTCCTTGCAGTGGACGTAGACGCGGGCGAGCATGCCCGGTGCGATCGACTGATAGCGCCGCATCTCCACCGTCACCGTCAGCGCGTCGTCCGCCCGGGCCCGCACGAAGCCGATCGAGGGGAAGACGAAGACGGCCGAGCTGCCGACGAGCTTCAGCTCGGGATCGGCCACGCGGTTGAAGCTGAAGGCGACGTCCTCGGCCGTCAGCGCCTCGCCATCCTCGCACTTCAGGCCGGACTTCAGCTTGAAGGTGATCGCGTTGCCGGCCTGGTTCCAGGAATAGCTCTCGGCCAGATAGGGAACGATCTCGCCGTCCGGCGTCACGTCCAGCAGCGTGCCCCAGATGTGGTTCGCCACGTTGACCGAGGCGGTGTTGTTCAGGCCCGCCGGCTCGAAGCTCTCGATGTCGATGCTCTGCGCGACCACGATCGTGTCGCGGTCGGGCGCCTGCGCCACGGCACTCCCCGCCATCATCGCCGCGCCGACCGCGAGACCGGCCGCGGCACTCCTCGTCGTCCTCATGCGAGATCCCCTGTCCTGTTCCGCCGCGGTGCCTTGCGCCCGCGATCTCTGTGGTATTGTATGAACTGTAGACAATCGACCGCAACGACGACGTGGTCGTCGCGGCGCATCCGAAACGGACGGAGAGACCCGTGCCCGCAGCACCCCAGATCGCATTCGACGCCTACTACGACTACGAGACGATGACGCGGTACCTTCAGGACCTGGCCGCGGCCTTCCCGAAGATCGCCAAGCTCTCGTCGAAGGCGAAGTCGTTCCAGGGCCGCGACGTGTGGGTGATGGAGATCACGAACCCGGACACCGGGCCGGCGCTGTCCAAGCCCGGCTACTACCTCGACGCCCAGATCCACGCCGAGGAGCACGCGACCAGCGCCACCGCGCTCTACGCGATATGGTACATCCTGACCAACTACGGCAAGGACGAGGAGGTGACCCGCCTCGTCGATCGGCAGGCCTTCTACATCTGGCCGCGCATCAACCCCGACGGCGCCGAGATCGCGCTGAAGCCGCCCTACTATCTGTGGTGCGGCAATGGCCGCTACCTGCCCGGCCTCGACCGGATCGAGGGGCTGATCCAGGAGGATCTGGACGGCGACGGCTACATCACCACGATGCGGGTGCCCGACCCCAAGGGCGAATGGAAGAAGTCGTCCCGCGATCCGCGCCTGATGGTCCAGCGCGAGCCGGGCGAGGAGGGGGGCGAGTACTTCCGCCTCTATCCGGAGGGCACCATCCGGAACTACGACGGCATGCATGTGACGATCGAGCGGCCGTTCGACGGGAACATGAACCGCAACTTCCCGGTCAACTGGTCCCCGCGGGAGTACGGGGCGGGCGAGTACCCGCTGTCCGAGCCCGAGGCGATGGCGATGGCGCGCTTCATCCTCGACCATCCCAACATCTGCGGGATCTGCGCCTACCACACCCACGGCGGCATCATCCTGCGCCCGAGCATGACCAAGCCGGATGCCGCGATGGGGGCCCGCGACCTCGCCCTCTACAAGGACCTCGGCGCGGTCGGGACCAAGCTGACCGGCTATCCGACGATCAGCACCTACGAGGATTTCACCCCCGACAAGACGAAGCCCCGGTACGGCAGCCTCAAGGACTGGACGTACGAGGAGATGGGCATCATCAGCTTCTCGACCGAGCTGTGGGACATGGAGACGGAGGCGGGCGTCCAGAAGGTCGCCTACTACAACCTCCGCCCCCGCACCGAGGAGATCCAGCAGAAGGTCTTCGAGTGGGTGCTCGAGAACGTGGGCGAGCACGGCTTCCGCGAGTGGACCAAGGTCGACCACCCGCAGCTCGGGCCGGTCGAGGTCGGCGGCATGGTCTACACCTGGACCTACCGCAACCCGCCCGGAAAGCTGCTGAAGGACATCTGCCACCGCAACACCCTGTTCAACCTGCGCCACGCCGCGGCGGCCCCCTGGGTGCGCCTCGACGAGACGAAGGCCGAGCACCTGGGCGCCGACCTCTGGCGGGTGCGGGCGGTGGTGTCGAACCACGGCTATCTGCCGACGAACCTGTCCGACGTGGCGGTGCAGAACGGCGTGGCGAAGCCGGTGACCGTGTCGGTGGCGGCCGGTTCCGGTGCGGAGCTGGTGATGAACCCGGCGACGTTCGACCTCGGCAACCTCGCCGGCCGCAACGAGCGCAAGTACACCTGGAGCCCGTGGGGCCAGCAGTGGTCGCCGGTCACCAAGGGTGCGGAGTGGCTGGTCCGCGGCAAGGCCGGATCGACCGTGACGGTGACGGCCGCGTCCGAGAAGGGCGGCACGCACGCGGTGACGGTGACCCTGGGGTGACGGGTTCGGCCGGGATGCCGCCTCGTCCTTCGACAGGCTCGGGACGAGGCGGCACCCCGGCCGTTGCGACGGGGACGGTTCCGCCGAGGCCGGCTCGTGGCGGAGCCGGGGGCGCCTCATGGTGAGCGTGTCGAACCATGAGGCTGAACCCCCTAGCTTCAGCTCCCCCCTGCCAGCTCCCAGGCGCTGAGACGCTGTCCCGAAAGCGCCGGTTCCGCCCGCGTCGCCAGCCGCAGGAAGGCGGGCGCGAGGCGTGAGGGTTCCACCCACTTCGCCTTGAGTTCGGGCGTGTAGTTCCGCTCCGACATCGGCGTGCGCATGTACATGCCGGGCGTCACGGTGTGCACCCGGATGCCCTTCGCCTCGCCCTCCATGGCGAGCGACTTCATCAGCCCCTCGAGCCCGTGCTTGGCGGCGCAATAGGCGCTCTCGTCCGCGAAGCCCTGGATGCCCGACCGGGAACTGACGTAGACCACGCAGCCGCCGCCGTTGGCGGCCATGCCGTTCCACACCGCCTTGGTGAGGAGATAGCCCGCCTGGAGCCCCACGTTGACCGTGCGGGTCCAGCCGTCGAAATGGAGCGTCTCGAAGGGCTGCGGGTCGAGGATGGCCGCGTTGTGGATCAGCGTGTCCACCCACGGGTGCGTGATCGCGATCCGCGCCATCAGCGTCGAGGTCGCCATCGTGTCCGACAGATCGACCACGTGCGTCTCGACCCCCAGCGTCCGGAGCCCGTACTCGTCGCGGTCGATCGCGACCACCGTCGCCCCCGCCTCCTTGAAGGCGAGGGCGATGGCGTGGCCGAGGCCGGCGGCCGCGCCGGTGACGACGACCGTCTGACCGGCGACGGGCCTCACACGGCCACCCAGCGGCGCTCGATCGTCGACCGCTTCACCGCGTCCAGGACCAGCTGGTTGCGCCAGCCGTCGACGAAGGTGGCCCCCTCGCGCGGCTTGCGGTTCTCGCGGATGGCGGCGGCCAGCTCGCGCATCAGCGCCACCACCGAGACGTTCCAGATGCCGGCGTTCACGCCCGGCAGCTTCGCGTTCGGATCCTCCTGGCTCTGCACCTCGAAGGTGCCGCCGGCCTTCGCGACCTTCAGCACCTCGTCGGAGTTGTTCAGCAGGATGGTGCCTTCAGACCCGAAGATCTGGGTCGTGTTGTCCATCCCGTGCCGCGCCACGCCCGACAGGAACACCTGGGCCAGCGCCCCCGACTTGAACTCCAGCGTGAAGTGCGTGGTGTCGTCGGCGGTCGCGCGCCAGGGTGCGCCGGTCGCCTTGTCCTTGCGGTCCGGCAGCATGACGAGGGCCTGGCCCACGACGGCGCTCACCTCGCCCAGCCACCAGCGCAGCAGGTCGACCTGGTGCGAGCCGTTGGCGCCGAGCCGCCCGCCGCCCTGGTCCTCCAGCGACCACCAGTCGCCCGCCGGGCGCGAGGCGGGGTCGCCCCAGGCGGCCGTGATGTTGGCGACGTTGACGTGACGCACCTGCCCGATGGCGCCCGACGCGATCAGATCCTTCACGCGGCGGCGGTTCGGGTTGAACCGAAGCTCGTGGTCGATCATGTGGACGCGGCCGAGCGCCTCCGCCCGGTCGAGCATGGCCTTGGCCTCGCCCGCGTCCATCGCGGTCGGCTTTTCGCAAAGCACGTGCGCGCCGGCTTCCAGCGCCGTCAGCGCGATCGGCGCGTGGGTCACGGTCGGCGTGGCGATGCAGACGAGGTCCAGCTTGTGCCGCGCGATCATCGTCCGCCAGTCGTCGTAGGCGTGCGGCACGCCGAACTGGTCGGCGCAGGCCTTCGCGCTGTCGAGGCGCGCGCTGGCCAGCGCCACGACCTCCGCCCCCTCGACGTGACGGAGCGCGGGGAGATAGGCGGCCTTGGCGAAGCTGGCGCCGACGATGCCGACCTTCATGGTGGTGACCTCCGGTGTTTCGGACGCGGTCGGTTCAGCCAACCGCCTTGAGGCGCGGATCCAGGAAATCCCGGAGCCAGTCGCCGAGGATGTTGAACGAGAGGACGGTGAGCATGATGGCGACGCCCGGGAAGAGGGCGAGCCACCAGCGGCCGGCCAGAAGCTGGTCGCGGCTCTCGGCCAGCATGCCGCCCCAGGTCGGCACCGTCGGCGGCACGCCGAGGCCGAGGAAGGACAGCGCGGCCTCCGAGAGGATCACGCTCGCGACGTTGAAGGACGCGATGACCGTCAGCGGGGCGACGATGTTGGGAAGGATGGTGCCGAACATGATCGACGGCGTGGAGGCGCCGAGCGCGCGCGCCGCCTCCACATATTCCTTCTCACGCTGCGAGATCACCTGGGATCTGGCGATGCGGGCGTAGGTCACCCATTGTCCGATGCCCAGCACGATGATCAGGTTCCCGAGTCCGGGCCCCAGCACGACGAGGAACATGATCGCGAGCAGGATGAAGGGGAACGCCAGCTGGATGTCGGCGACGCGCATGATGACGTCGTCGATCCGGCCGCCGAAGTAGCCGCCGATCAGCCCGAGCGACACGCCCAGCGTTCCGCCGATCAGGACGGCGGTGAAGCCCACGACGATGGAGACGCGCGCGCCGTAGATGAGGCGCGAGAGCACGTCGCGGCCGATGCCGTCGGTGCCGAGGTAGTTGACGACCACCCCCTGCCGGTTCGGCTTCATCGGCTCCTGGAGGCGGTTGATGATCGACTGGCGGTTGGGGTCGAGCGGGGCGATCGACGGGCCCGCGACGGCGCAGAACGTCACCGCCGCCAGGATGACGATTGCGAGGATGGGCCAGCGGGCGCGCAGAAGGCTGCGCAGCGCCCGACGCATCACGCCCTTGCGCGTGGCGTTGACGGCCGCGAGGGGGGTATCGATCGGTTCGCCCATGGGCGCGGGGGTGCCGGTCATCGCGGTTGCCTCAATGCAGGCGGACGCGCGGGTCGAGCCGCGCATACAGGAGATCGACGATCAGGTTCAGCGCCACGAACAGAAGCGAGAACATCACCACCGCCGCCTGGACGAGCGGGATGTCGCGCTGGTTGATGGCGTTGAAGACGAGGCGGCCGACGCCGGGCCAGGAAAAGATGGTCTCCACCACCACGACGCCCGAGAGCATGAAGCCGAACTCGAGCCCGATCATGGTGACGACGGGAAGCCAGGCGTTGCGCAGCGCGTGGCGGACGATGACGGCCCATTCGCCGAGGCCCTTCGCGCGCGCCGTCCGCACGTAGTCCTGCGACAGCACTTCCAGCATCGAGGATCGGACGAGCCGCGCGTTCCGCGAGAGCGAGAACACGGCGATCGTCACCGCGGGCATGATCACGAACAGGGTCGCGTCGGGCAGGTTGGCGAGCGCCGTTCCGATGTGGCCGTCGAGCAGCGGGCCCAGCACCGGCACGTGGCCGGAGATGGGCAGGATGCGAAGGCCGAGGCCGACGAACAGGATCAGCATGATGCCCAGCCAGAAGCTGGGGATGGACTGGCCGAACATGGCGATGGCCATGATGCCCCCGTCCACCGCCGTGCCGCGGTTGAGCGCGGCCATGACGCCCAGCGGGATGGCGAGGCCGATGGCGATGATCATCGCCGCCATCGTGAGTTCGATCGTCGCCGGGAAGCGCTCCAGCACCACGTCGAGGGCGGGCGTCTTGTAGGCGAGCGAATTGCCGAGGTCGAGGCGAAGCAGGCCACCGAGATAGTTCAGGTACTGCTCGTGGTAGGGGCGGTCGAAGCCGAGCTTCGCCCGCGTCTCCGCGATCTCCTGCTCGGTCGCGCGCTCGCTGACGTAGAGGTACGTCGGATCGCCGCCCATGTGCAGGGCGACGAAGGTGATGAGCGTCACCCCCAGGATGACGATCCCGGCCTGCAGGATCCGGCGGAGGATGTAGTTCCACATGGGATGTACCGGGGTGACGGGAGGATGGGGAGAGGGGGGAGGCGGCAGGTCCGGCGTCGGACTTCGGCAGGCTCGGCCCGAGGATCGGTCGTCTGCGGACCCCGCAGATCGCCCGATCCTCTTCACGCTGAGCCTGTCGAAGCGTCGGCGCCGACCCTGCCGCCGCCGTCAGCTCACTTCACGCGCGCTTCGTCGATGTAGATCTTCTCGTCCCGGCGCGCCTGCCAGGAGATCCGGTTCGACACGCCGTAGAAGTCCGGCTGGAAGTAGAGCAGCAGCCACGGGCCCCGCTCGTAGAAGACCTTCAGCATGTCGTTGACGGCGACCTGACGCTCGGCGTCCGTCTTCGCAGCATAGATCTTCGGCCAGCCGGCGAACCACTCGTCGTCGTTCCAGTTGGCGTAGTTGGTGGCGCTGTCGACGGCCGAGATGTCGGACATGTCGTAGACCGCCGACCAGGTCGAGCCGCCGGTGCCCAGCAGGAACAGCGGGCCCGCATCGCGCTGGCGGATCAGCGGCACGTAGACCGACGCCCACTCCATCGGGGTGACGGTGGTCTTCACGCCGATGTCGGTCAGGTACTGGCCGATGGCGAGCGCCACGTTGGCGTCGTTGAGATAACGGCCGTTCGGGGTCTGGAGCGTCAGCTCGAACCGCACGCCGTCACGCCCGCGCGGATAGCCGGCGGCGTCGAGCATCGCCTCCGCCTTCTTCGGATCGAACGGATAGGGCGTCAGGTTCGGGTTGCCGTTCGGCGGGTTCACGAGGCTGGTCGCCCGCTCGCACTTGGTGCCGAGCAGCGATTCGCAGATCGTCGGCACGTCGACCGCGTACTGCATCGCCTGCCGGACCTCGGCCTTGCGGATGGCGAGGCCGCCCGGCGTGTTGCCGAACCGCTCCTTCTGGTTGAAGCCGACGTAGATGCGCCGGGTGCCCGCCACCGCCTGCACCTGGGCGCGGCCCGAGGTGTTGATGCGCTGGATCTGGTCCGGCGGGATGTTCGTCATGATGTCGATGTTGCCGGCCAGCATTTCCGCCGTCCGGGTCGAATTCTCAGGAATCGTGCGCCAGACGATCCGGTCGAAGTTGACCTGACGGAACGGATAGTTCGGCACCTTCTCGATGACGACGCGATCGTCGCGCACCCACTCGACGAACCGATAGGGGCCGGACCCGACGGGGTTCCGGGCCGCCTGCTCGAGCGTCATCTTCTCGTAGCTGCCCTTGCAGTGCAGGAACACCTCGGCGATCAGGCCGAGTGCCACCGGCGTGTTCTTCGTCAGCACGATCTTGACCGTGTTGACGTCCATCGCGATCGCGTCCTTGAACCCGATCGAGCTGAACACGAAGCCCGGCGTGTTGCCGGTGAAACGGTTCGCGGGGTCCGCCGCGCGGGTGAAGCTGAAGGCGACGTCCTCGGCCGTCAGCGGCTCGCCGTCGTGGCAGGTCAGGCCCGACTTCAGCTTGAAGACGTGCTCGAACCCGTTGCCGGTGACCTCGTGGCTCTCGGCGAAGTACGGGCGGATCTGTCCGTCGGACTCGACCCGGTAGAGCGTGCCCCAGAGGTGCTGGGCGATGTTGGCGACCGTGCGCGAGCTGATCTGCGCCGGCTCGAACGTGTCGGCGTCGGCGGTCTGGCCGATCACCAGCGTCGTCGGGCCGGGCCGGTTGATGTTCGCCGCCGACTGGGCCTGCGCCCCCATCGGCAGGGCGATGCCCGCCAGCAGCGCGGCCGTCAGGTAGGTCCACTTCTTCATTCCGAAGCCTCCATCACTGTTCACTCGTTGTCGCGCCGCCCCCGGGCGGCGCGCGCTCCCCACTGCCTGGGACCGCCCGAGGGCGGGCCCGTGCGCCGTCGGCGCCGGTCCGGGCGATCGCGCCCGGTCCGTGCGCCGGTCTTGTCGTGCACGCGCCGGATCCCATCACGATCCGGCCCGCTCCGCCAGCCGTCCGACAGCCTCCTCGGCACGCGTCCAGGCGACGTCGCGGAAGA
>CANGXM010000118.1 GCA_947457845.1 Rhodospirillales bacterium
CCTCGCCGACCCCGCCCCGGTCGCGCAGACCTTCTTCGTCGACGACGAGGTGCGCGAGCGGGCGGCGCTCGACGGCATCGTCACCGTGGTCGACGCAAAGCACATCCTGCGCCGCCTGGAGGACAGCCACGAGGCGGAGGAGCAGGTGGCCTTCGCCGACCTGATCCTGCTGAACAAGACCGACCTCGTGGACGAGGCGACCCTGGACGTGGTCGAGGCGCGCATCCGGGCCATGAACCCCTTCGCCGTCATCCGCCGAACCGAGCGCTGTAGCGTCGACCCGTCGGACGTGCTGGGCCGCGGCGCCTTCGACCTCGCCCGCATCCTGGAGATGGAGCCGACCTTCCTGGAGGAGGACGCGCACGAGCACGACGCGGCGGTGACCAGCGTGTCGCTGGTCAGCGAGGCGCCGCTCGACGCCGACCGGTTCCAGACCTGGATCCACCGACTGACCGCAACCCAGGGCGCGGACATCCTGCGCTTCAAGGGCATCCTCGCCTTCCGCGGCAGCGACCGGCGGGAGGTGATCCAGGGCGTCCACATGCTGATCGACGGCGACGCGCTGACGCCCTGGAAGCCGGGCGAGCCGCGGACGAGCCGCTTCGTCCTGATCGGCCGCAACCTCGACCGGGCGGCGCTGGAGGCGGGTTTCGCCGCCTGCGCCGCATGAGACGGGGCGGCGGACCCGCCACGGTCGAGGACGATGTCCGCCCCGCCGCGTGGCGGGCGACGTATCCGGCGGGGGTGACGGGGGTCTGTTTCCTCAGCGAGGGAAACCACGCCGTCCTGTCCTTCGGGGACGGCACCCTCCGGTTCCTGACGCCCGAGGCCGACGGTGTCGCGGTCTCCGAGCAGGTCCGGGCGCACGCGGGCGCCGTCCTCCACCTCTGCCCCGACCACGACGGGCGGGCGGCGCTGTCCGGCGGCGACGACGGCCGCCTCGTCCGCGTCTCGCCGGACGGCACCGTTGAGGCGCTCGCCGCCTTTCCCGGCCGCTGGATCGACGCGACGGCGGCGAGTGCCGCCGGGCGGATGCGGGCGGTCGCTTCGGGACGGGAGGTGCGGCTGATCGGCGCCGACGGCACGGTCCGGGCCTGCGCACCACCGGCACCCAGCACCGTCGCCGCCCTCGCCTTCAACGCCAGGGGCAAGCGGCTGGCGCTCGCGCACTACGGCGGGGTGACGCTGCACTGGACGGCCAACCCCGAGGGCGGTACGCCGCTGCGCTGGGTGGGCTCGCACCTCGCCATGACGTGGAGCCCGGACGACAGGCATCTCGTCACCAGCATGCAGGAGATGGCGCTGCACGGCTGGCGCCTGCCCGCGGGCAAGGACTTCCGGATGGCCGGCTATCCGGCCAAGACGCGGTCCTTCTCCTGGAACGCGAAGGGCACGCTGCTGGCCACGGCCGGGTCCGACAGCGCCGTCGTCTGGGACTTCGGCGGAAAGGGGCCGGAAGGGCGTCCGCCGCAGCAGCACGGCCGCCGCGACGATGCGCTGGTGACGCACGTCGCCTATAACCCGCGCCACGACCTCCTCGCCTTCGCCTGGGACGACGGGTCGGTGACGATGGCGGGCCCGTCCGGCCGCACGGCACAGGTGGACCGGCTCGCGGGACGTCCGGCAGGCCTCGCCTGGTCGGCGGACGGTCATCTGCTCGCCTGCGGCACGGAGGACGGTGCCGCCGCCCTCTGGCGGATGCCGCGAGGGTGAGGCGGACCGCGGACGGACCGCGGACACGCCCTCGGTCGAGATCGGGATCGTGACCTGGCGCCCCTGATCCTTCGCACCCCTATGCCCGCGCCAGCGCCGCACCGCGCGCGAGAAGGGTCGCAGCGAGGCCCAGCGATCCGGCGGAACTCAGCCCGCCCCGGCGAGGAGGCGGCGGACCTTCTCCACCTTCGACGGGTGCGCCTCCTGGTGGCCGAGGCCGGTGACGAACCGGCCCCGCGCGTCCATCAGGTAGATCATCGTCGAATGGTCCATCGTGTAGTCGTCGCCGCCCGACGTCGGGACCTTGCGGTAAAAGGCCCGGTAGGCGCGGGCGACGGCGGCGATCTCGGCCTCGGTTCCGGTCAGCCCGACGATGCGGGGGTCGAAGCTGTCGGTGTAGTCGCGCAGCAGGTCCGGCGTGTCGCGCGCCGGATCCACCGTCACGAAGTAGACCCGGAGGTCGGCGGCGGCCGGCCCGACCTCGGCCAGCACCCGCGCGATCTCGAACATCGAGGTCGGGCAGACGTCGGGACAGTGGGTGAAGCCGAAGTACAGGGCGAACGGACGGCCCGCGAGCGACGCCGAGGACAGGCGGGTGCCGTCCTCGGTCGTCAGTTCGAACGGGCCGCCGACCGACGCCTCGCCGACCGACGGCAGGCGGGGGGCGAGGCGTTCGACCAGGGACGCCGCGGTCAGGCCGACCGCGAACAAGAGGGCGAAGGCGACGGCCCCCCAGAGGACCAGCCGCAGGCGGCGGAGCGACGGCACGGGTGCCCTCCTCAGTGCCCGTGGCCCTGGGGCCGGCCGTCCGGCCCGGCGCCCATGGCCTGGACCGTGTAGTCGACCCGGACCTCGCCCGCCCGGCGGAACCGGAGCGTGCCGGTCACCCGTTCGCCCTGCCGGAGCGGCTGGGCGAGGTCGAGGAACATGACGTGATAGCCGCCGGGACGGAGGTCGACCGATCCGCCGGGCGGGATGACGAGGCCCTGGGCCAGTTCGCGCATCCGCATCACGCCGTCGGCCATGGCCATCTCGTGGATCTCCACGCGTCCGGCCACGGAGAGGGAGCCGCCGACGAGGGCGTCCGGCTCGCTGCCGGTGTTGCGGATGGTCATGTAGCCGCCGGCCACGCGGGACCCGGCGGGGGTGGCACGGGTCCAGGGGACGCCGATGGCGAGGTCGCCCGCCCGGATGCCCTCCTGCGCGAGGGCGGGGACGGCGGGCAGCGCGAGGGCGGCGAGGAGAAGGGAACGACGATCGAAGGTCATGGAACGCATCCTGTCGGCCGCGCGCGGGAGGCGCGGCATGTCGCGCCGGGCGTCCGCGACCGTAGAAGGGCCCCGGACGCCGGTTCAGGCGGTGGCGACGACCGGGGACGGCGGGGCGCGGGAGGTGCCGGGTACCTCGAAGCGGGCGACGGGCGTCCGTTCGGCCGGAACCGCGAGGGGCGCCGTATCCGGCGAGAGCCGGCCGAGATCGGCGGCCGGCGGAGGCGGAAGGCCGGGTGCGCCGGACAGCAGACAGACGTCGCAGAGGGCGGCCGCCGCATGGTACGGCGCGGGATCGTCCGATCCCCCGTCGGCGACGACGCAGAGGTCGGGCAGCGATCCGTCCGGCAGAAGGAGGGCCGCGAGATCGACAAGGGGCTTCGCGACCGTCCCCGCGACCGGCGCATGCGCGACGCCGAGCAGCAGCATCGCCACCGCGTAGAGGGTGGCGACGGCGGCGCGCAGTCGGACGTGTCGCAGGGCTGTCGGCATCGACCCGGCTGGTTGAGCGGAGGAAGCGGCCCGGGCGGGATTCACGTTCCAACGATGTCCGACCGGACTGTGGGGCACAATCGGCGTCGATGTCGCAGAGGGGCGGGGGGGAGAGACGCTCCGGCGTCGGCCCCACCTCCCCCGCCGTCGTCAGTGGGTCTCACCCTTGCCGGTCACCAGCACGACGTCGAACGGTGCGCCGCCGAGGCCGATCTCGCCCTTCACGGCCAGCGTCGCCGGATCGAGGCGCAGCAGACGGCCCTCGGCCGGATCGGTGACCACCAGATGATCGCCCGCTGCGGCGATGCGCGGCCGGGCCACCGCCGACCCGCCGTCGGCCCGGTAGGCGCCGACGACCTTGCGGCTCCCGACGATCGCGGCCCGCACCGTGTCGATCCGGTGCATGGTGCCGTCCTCGGTCAGCACGAACAGCGCATCGCCGTAGGCCGCGTCGAGCGCGAAGGCGATGCGCCGACCGGGCAGCCCCACCATGCGGAGGGTGCGGGCGTCCGGCTCCACGATCGCCATCGCGTCGGCGCCGAAGTCCGCGGCGAAGACGGTCAGGCCCGTCCCGCCGGCCATGTTCCGGACCATCCGCCCGGCCGAAAGCTCGGCCGGATAGGGCAACTTCGCGAAGGACGTGCCGCCCTTGTCGTCGCGAACGACGAACAGGATGCCGTCGGCGCAGCCGAACCCGGTCCAGCGGCCTGTCTGCGCCTCGCCGTGCAGGCGCGGGCAGGCCTCGGAGGCGTCGAGGCGGCCGCCGTCCGGCCGCACCATGGCGATCCCGATTGGAAGTTCGCGCGGATCCGAGGGGTGCGGGATGCTGATCGCGACCCGGTCACCGAGCGGCTTCGCCACGCCATGGTGGGGGCCGGCGGTGCGGACGAGCACGGGCGCGGCACCCGCCACGAACGCCGCCTCCTCGATCAGGGCCGCGGTGCCGTCCCCGTCGAAGAAGACCGCGAACTGCTTGCCGTCCCGGTTGAAGTGGACCGGGCGCGGACCGGCCAACGTCACCGGGAGGAGTGCAGGCGCCGAAAGGCGGATGTCGGCATGATCGCCGTGTGGCACCACCGCGACGCCACTGTCGACGACCGCGACCCGCCCGGGGCCGTCCTGGACCGCGTAGACGTAGCGCCCGGACGCGCCGAGGTGCAGACGGGGCGGGCCGTCGGTCCCGAAGACTGCGAGCGGTCGCCCATGGGCGAGGTCGATCACATGGACCCGGCCCGTCGCATGGTCGGCGACGACCGCACGGGCCGCCTCCTCGTGCGCGACCGCCGGACCGGCGAGGATCGGGAGGATGGAAGCCGCGACCAGGGCGCGGCGAAGGGAGGCGGACATCAGGGCGTGTCTCCGGAAGAGGAACCGGGGGCCGGAAGGCCCTCGTCGATGCACAGGAGCAGGCGCACAGCGCCGGTTCCGGTGATGGGTGGCGAGCGGTGCAGGAGGGGGCGGTCGGATCCGAGCGACCCCTTGAACAGGGCGACGGCCCCGGCGGGGACCCGGCGAACGGCCTCCATAGGCGGATGGCGCGGATCGCCGCCGGGGGGCAGTGCGGCCTCGTCCACCCACTCCGTGCCGGGGCCCCGATAGGTGACGATCAGGCGGAACGGGATCCGGTCGGCGTGGAAGCGGCGACAGGCGTCGCCGGTGATCGCCTCCAGCCGGACCGAGAGCGTCTCGCGACCGATCAGGTGCGCCACGAGGCGGACGAGATGCGCGACGTCGTCGGCGAGCGCATCGGCGAGGGGCCGGTCCTTCAGATCGGCCAGCGCAGCCGCCAGAGGGGCTTCGGGTACTGAGGCCGGTACGGTCGTGCGCAATGCGGGCAAGGTCCGAGCCCGCACGGTGGCACGATCGAGGCGCGCGCCGACGGCGGCGGGCATCGACCGGTTCCAGATCGCGAGCTCGACGCCCGGTTCGACGATACGGTCGAGGATCGCCGATGTCGCGCCGACGACACAGCGCGCGCCGTCGATCCGCCGGTCGCTGGGCAGACCGGCGGTGGCGCCCGGGATGGGGTGGACGGCGGAGTGAAGGGCGGGCGTCATCGTCGGCGGCTCCGTCAGGAAATGTTACTTTATTACAGTACCGGCCACCGAATTCAAGGTTTCTGGTGATACGATATAACGTAACAACCGAGCCCGTGATGCGGTCGCCCCGGCCGCACGGTGGAGGTCCGCTCGATGTTCCGCACTCCGCGACACCTTGTCGTCGCACTGGGTCTCGCCCTCGCCCTGCTCGGGTCCGCCGGGTCCGCCCGTGCCGACGAGACCCGTCCCCTCAGCGTCGTCGCGCCCTGGGAGATCACCGGCCTTGATCCGGCCCGGTCGGGCTACGTCTTCGCCCGCCTCCAGATCGCGGAGACGCTGGTGACGGCCGACGACATCGGGCGCCCGGTCGCGAGCCTCGCCGAGGGCTGGACGCTCTCGGAGGACCGGCTCCTGTGACGCTTCCGGCTGCGCCCGACCGCGGTCTTCCACGACGGGACACCCGTCACGGCCGAGGCGGCGGTGGCGTCGCTGCGCCGGGCCCGCGCCAATGCGGCGGGCGTGCTCGCCGGGCTTCCGATCGCCGCGATCGAGGTCGAGCCAGGGGCGGTGACGATCTGGACCGAGCGGCCGTTCCTGTCGCTGCCCGCCTTCCTCGCGCACTCCAGCACGATCGTCCTCGCACCGGCGGCCTATGACGCCGTCGGTGCGGTGACGGCGATGATCGGCCCCGGCCCCCCTACCGCGCGACCGTCGTCGAGCCCCCGCTGAAGGTCGAGGCCGTCCGCTTCGACCGCTGGTGGGGCGCCGCACCCCGGATCGCCCGCGTCTCCTACCTTGCCGTCGGGCGCGGCGAGACGCGGACCGTCATGGCCGAGAGCGGACAGGCCGACCTCGTCTTCGTGCTGGCGCCCGAGGCCGTCGACCGGTTGCGCAGGAACGCCCGCCTCGCCGTCTCGGTCCAGCCCATCCCTCGGACCCGGGCGGTGAAGCTCAACGTCGCGCGCCCGCAGTTCGCCGACGTGCGGACGCGGGAGGCCTTCAGCCTCGCGATCGACCGGGAGGGGATCGCCGCCGCCCTGCTGTGCGGATTCCGACATCACCCGCCCTCTGATTCCGAGATGAACGCGCCCCCTCGTTCCGAGATCTGATCGCCCCCTCGTTCCGATCAATTCCCGCCCCCTTCCGGGCGGGGTCGGTCGGTCCGGGTCCGCCGCCGGCTGTGTCACGGTCCCCCACTCGGATGCATCGAGGAGGGGGCCGGGATGGCGGCGGAGAGGACGAGCATGCGGCATGTGCGGGAGATCCTGCGGTTACGGCATTCGGCCGGGCTGGGCCACAAGCCGATCGCACGGCGGGTCGGGGTGGTGGCCTCGACCGTGCGGGAGGTCCTGCGACGGGCGGCGGCGATCGGCGTGACGTGGCCGGTCCCGGCGACGGTCGGCGACGACGAACTGGAGCGGTTGCTGTTCCGGGCCCGTGGGACGCGGGTGGGCCGGCGTCGGTGTCCCGAGCCCGACTGGGCCGCCGTCCACCACGAACTGCGCCGCAAGCACGTGACGCTGCAGATCGTGTGGGACGAGTACATCGCCGCCCACCCCGACGGTTACCGGTACTCGCGCTTCTGCGAGCTCTACCGGGACTGGGCGGCGCGGCTGCCGCTGGTGATGCGCCAGACCCACGCGCCCGGGGACAAGCTGTTCGTCGACTATGCCGGCGACACGGTCCCGGTGGTGGTGGACCGGCTCACGGGGGAGGTCCGGCCGGCCCAGATCTTCGTGGCGGTCCTGGGCGCGTCCAGCCTGACCTATGCCCAGGCGACCTGGACCCAGGGGCTGGCCGACTTCGTGGACGCGCATGTGCGCGCCTTTGCCGCCTTCGGTGGCGCCCCGGCGCTGCTGGTTCCCGACAACGCCAAGGTGGCGGTGATCCGCGCGTGCCTGTACGACCCGCAGGTCAACCGCACCTACGCCGAGATGGCGGCGCACTATGACAGCGCCGTCCTGCCGGCGCGCCCGCGGCGGCCGCGTGACAAGGCGAAAGTGGAAGCGGCGGTGCTGATCGTGGAGCGCTGGCTCCTGGGTCGGCTGCGTCGGCGTCGCTTCCACGGGCTGGGCGAGTTGAACGCCGCGATCGCCGACCTGCTGGCCGGCCTCAACGACCACCGCGTGATCCGCCGTGTCGGCCGCACGCGACGCGACCTGTTCGAGGCGATCGACCGGCCGGCGCTCAGGCCGCTGCCGGACGAACCCTACGAACTGGCCGAGTGGCGCATCCGGCGGGTCGGGATCGACTATCACGTCGATGTCGAGCGGCACTTCTACTCGGTGCCCCACCGCTTCGCCCGCGAGCAGGTCGAGGTCCGGCTGACCGCCCGCACGGTGGAGATCTTCCTGCGTGGCGAGCGCGTCGCCGTCCATCGGCGCGGCTCGGGCGACGGGCGGCACACCACCGTCCCCGAACACATGCCGTCGGCCCACCGGCGCTTCGCCGACTGGACGGTCGAGCGGATCGGCCGCGAGGCGGCGGCCGTCGGCCCGGCCACGGCGGCGCTGTGCGCGCGCATCCTCGACGAGCGCCCGCACCCTGAGCAGGGCTTCCGCGCCTGCCTGGGCATCGTGCGCCTGGTCCGCCCCTTCGGCGCCGTCCGGGTCGAGGCCGCCTGCTCGCGCGCACTGGACATCGGCGCGCGCACCTACGGCTCGGTGCGCTCGATCCTGGACACCGGCCTCGACCGGGTGGCCGCGCCGTCCCCGACCACCGCGGCGACCCCGGTCGCGCATCCGAACATCCGCGGTCCCCGCTACTACCACTGACAAGGAAGGACGAGACGATGCTGAACCACCCGACCCTGGACCGGCTGTCCGCACTGGGCCTGCACGGCATGGCGGCGGCCTTCACCGACCTCGACGCCGCCGGGCTGACGCACGCCGAATGGCTGGGGCTTCTGGTCGACCGCGAATGGAGCCATCGCCACGACCGCAAGCTGGCCGCCCGGCTGCGCTATGCGCGACTGCGCCATCAGGCGGTGGTGGAGGACCTGGACCTGCGCGCCCCGCGCGGGCTCGACCGGGCGCTGATGCAGATGCTGATCGGCGGCGCGTGGATCGACGCCCACGACAACCTGACGATCACCGGGCCGACCGGGGTGGGCAAGAGCTGGATCGCCTGCGCGCTCGGGCACCGGGCCTGCCGCGACAACCGCTCGGTCCTGTACCAGCGGGTGCCCAAGCTGTTCGCTGATCTGGCACTGGCGCGCGGCGACGGCCGCTACGGGCGGCTGTTCCGGGCGCTGGGCGGGGTGCAGTTGCTGATCCTCGACGACTGGGGGCTCGAGCCGCTCGACGACCGGGCCCGCCACGACCTGCTGGAGATCCTGGAGGAGCGCTACGGCCGCCGTTCGACGATCGTCACCAGCCAGCTGCCGGTGGCGGACTGGCACGCCGCGATCGACCATCCGACCTTCGCCGACGCCATCCTCGACCGCCTCGTCCACACGGCTGGACGGACCGCGTGTTGAGCACACTGTGCGACAGTGTGATGGCGCTGCCCGGCCTCCTGCTGGTGATGATCCTGGCCGCCTTCGCGCCCGGCGAGATGTGGCCATTGTTCCTCGGCCTCGCCCTCGTCCTGTGGGTGGAGGTGTTCCGCATGGTCCGCACCGTCGCCCGCGGCCGGCTGACGGCACCCGATGTGGAGGCCGCCCGCCTGTTCGGCTTCGGCCCGGTCCACGTCGTCCGGCGTCACCTCCTGCCAGCACTCCTCCCGATGCTCGTGACGCTCGGCGCCTTCGGGCTGGCGACCGTGGTGGTCGCGGTGTCGACGCTCAGCTTCGTCGGCATCGGCCTCCGGCCGCCGACGCCCGAACTCGGCAGCATGATGACCGAACTCCTTCCCCATCACGCCGAGGCGCCGCTCCAGGTGCTGATGCCGGCGGCCCTGCTGTGCCTCACGGTGTTGGGTCTGCACCTCGCGGCGGGCCGCGACGCCGGGGAGACGGGCGCATGACCGCGCTGGAGGTGAGCGGCCTCGACGTGACAACCGGGTCGCTGACGGCCGGGTCGCGCCGGCTCGTCGCCGACGGGGACCTGTCCGTGGCGCCGGGCGGCATCCTCGTGATCCTGGGCGAGACCGGGTCGGGCAAGTCGCTCTTGGCGCAGGCGATCATGGGAACGCTGCCGCCGGGCCTCGGCTGGTCGGGCCGCATCGTGATCGGCGGGACCGACGTCGGCCGGCTCGGCCCGGCCGATCGGCGGGCGCTCTGGGGCCGGCGGATCGCCCTGCTCCCGCAGGAACCCTGGCAGGCGCTCGATCCGCTCATGCGGGCGGACGAGCAGGTGGCCGAGGTCCACGCGTTGATCCGTGCCCAGCCGTGGCGGGAGGCGCGGGGGCTGGCCGGCCGGGCGCTGACGGCGCTGGGCCTCTCCGCGGCGGGCGCACGGCGGCTTCCGTTCCAACTGTCCGGCGGCATGGCGCAGCGGGTGGCCATCGCGACGACCGATGCCGCGGGCGCCCCGCTGCTCATGGCGGACGAGCCGACCAAGGGCCTCGACGCCGACCGGCGCGACGAGGTGGCGGACCTCCTGCGGGCGCGGGCGGCGGCGGGGACGGCGGTGGTGGTCATCACCCACGACCTGGCCCTCGCACGGCGTCTCGGCGGCGAGGTCGCGGTGATGCTGGAGGCGCGCGTCGTCGAGCGGGGCCCGACGGCGGCGGTGCTCGACGATCCACGCTCGGACTACACGAAGCGTTTGGTCGCCGCCGATCCGTCCCGCTGGATGCCGGTCCCGGCACGCACGGCGGGCGACCCTGTCGTGGCGGGCACCGGCCTGTCCAAACGGCTGGGCGGGGCGTCGCTGTTCGAGGGCCTGGACGTCGCCGTGCGACCGGGGGAGATCGTCGCCATCAGCGGTCCGTCGGGCTGCGGGAAGACCACGCTCGGCAACCTGCTCCTCGGCCTCATGTCCGTCGACGCCGGCCGAATCGCGCGGGCGGCGGGGACGGCGCGGCACCGGTTCCAGAAGATCTATCAGGACCCGGTCGCCTCCTTCGCACCCGGCGTCTCGCTGCGTCGCGCGCTCGACGACGTGATCCGGCTGCACGGTGCGCGATGGAGCGAGGCCGAGCGGCTGCTGGTCGCCTTCCGCGTCCCCTCCGACCTGCTCGATCGACGCCCGGACCAGGTTTCCGGCGGTGAGCTCCAGCGCGTGGCGCTGGCACGGGCGCTGCTGGTCGACCCGGTCTTCCTGTTCGCCGACGAGGCGACGTCGCGCCTGGACCCGGTGACGCAGAAGGACGTGTTCGATCTTCTGCGGACAATCGTCGCGGATCGCGGGCTCGGCGTCCTGATGGTGACGCACGACCGTGACCTGGCGGCTGGGACGGCGGGGTCGCACCTCCGCCTTTTGCTGGACCATCGGCTCGCGTGATTGTCGGGTGCGCACCGAGCCTCGGAACAGCGGGACCCCGATGTGCCATCCAATGCCGAGTCGAGCCGATCACGCCACACAAGAAACAGAACATGAGTTTGTTGCAGAATTCCACAAACTACAGACTGATGAATTCAATTTTCATTTCATCCTTTCGCAACAGTCCATCCGGCTACATCGCTGATTCAACTCATGTGACCGTACATCAAGGTGTACGATCATTGAAGACTTGATAACGCCCTCTTGTCGATCCTCTTGCCTCCACCGGCTGATCGAATCATATCCTGCTTCTCGACGCAGCTAACGTCGAAGGGACAGGAGAGAAACGCGTGCCAACGGACAGCAGCTTCATCGCCCGCCTCGGAATCGAGGGATACCTTCTCGCACCGCACCGTTACGGCTTCACGGACGTGCAGAGCGAAGATTGGGGCCATGCCGTCGCTTGGTCGCCGGATGGCCGCTCGGGGATCGCCTTTGAGCTCCGCAAGCACGACGCCATCGCTGTTTACGCTGTCGATAAGGCGGGCCTGCCATTGGGGTAGCCGCTTTTCGACGTGTCGGATGTGCTCACGGCGACGAACCGAGCGGTGATCGCTCGACATGCGTCTGTCGAGACAGAGGGTGAGGAAGTCTGCGACCGGCTCATGGTCCACGACCGGCGTAGCATCCGGCCAGAGTGACGGCTGGAAGGTTCGCAGTGCGTGTCGGCGTCAACGTCACATTGGCTGAAACCGACGGCCCTCCAGACACCGTAGGCAAGCACCCAGCGACCCCACGCCGTGAGACATCCAAGCCAGCCAGTTTTTTGTTTGTTTGTTTGTTTGTTTGTAAGCGACGCGAGGGCACCGTTCTTCCGTTTCGATGTCCGGAAGGGGAGATTTCGGGCAGGGAGACGGACGGCGGAGCGGACCCGTGGACGATGATGTCAGGCTTGATGGCAGGCGCGGAGCCAGGGATGACGGCAGGCCGTATCGTC
>CANGXM010000119.1 GCA_947457845.1 Rhodospirillales bacterium
ACCTGCGGGCGCAGGCGGTCGGCCACGCGCTGGAGGATCGGCACGCCGCCGACCGTCCGGAGCCCCTTGTCGCCGCCGCCCATCCGCCGCGCGAGGCCGCCGGCCAGCAGCACGCCCACGGGCGCCTCAGTCGTCATCGCGGGCTCCCTTGCGGCGCGCGGCCTCCGGTTCGTCCTCGCCCGCGGCGGGGTCGATGTCGTGGACGATCCGCTCCAGGCCGGCCAGCGCCACGAACCGCCGTCCGCGCGCGCGCCCCACGAGCGTCAGCCCCGCCTGCCGGGCGAGTTCGACGCCCCAGACGGTGAAGCCCGAGCGCGAGACCAGCACCGGAATGCCCATCTGCACCGTCTTGATCACCATCTCCGACGTCAGGCGGCCGGTGGTGTAGAAGATCTTGTCCGCCGGATCGACCCGGTTGCGGAACATCCAGCCCGCGATCTTGTCCACCGCGTTGTGGCGGCCCACGTCCTCCATGTAGACGAGCGGGTCGCCCGCGCGGCAGAGCACGCAGCCGTGGATGGCGCCGGCGGCCAGATAGAGCGACGGCGTGGTGTTGATCTTGCGCGTGAGCTGGTGGAGCCAGGACGTCCGCAGCTCCGCCTTCGGCAGAACGACGCTCTCGAACCGCTCCATCATGTCGCCGAACGCCGTCCCCTGGGCGCAGCCCGAGGTGAGCGTGCGGCGCTTCAGCTTCTCCTCGTAATCGGTGTCCCGGTCGGTCCGGACCACGACGACGTCGAGTTCCGGATCGTGCTGGATCGCGGTCACCGTGTCGCCGGGCAGCAGCATGTTCTGGTTCAGCAGGTAACCCAGCGCCAGCTCCTCCGGATGGTCGCCGATCGTCATCATCGTGACGATCTCCCGGCCGTTCAGATAGAGGGTCAGCGGTCGCTCGACCGTGACGGCGACCGAGACGGGCGCGCCCGTCTGGTCCTGCCCCTCGATCGTCCGGGTGAGGCGCGGGTCGTCGGGGTCGGGACGGACGAGATAGCTGGGCCAGACGGTCTGCATGCCGGCACGCTAGAGCCCCCGTCGGGCGCGGACAAGACCGGCCGGACCGGACCCGTCGACGCACCACCCTTGCGCGAGGATCCGGCCCGGAACATCCGACAAGGTTGATCGCAACCGAGAGTCATGACAAATTCCGTCCTGCGATCCTGCGTTGTTTTTTTTGCGGCGGGATCCGCCCGCTCCGATGGGTTCAGGATATGTACCTACGCCGCCCGACCCGCAGGACCAAAGAGAACCCCATGCTGTTCCGCGTCGTCCGCGGGAGCAGCAGCACCTCGTTGAACCTGGCCGGCCGGAAAACACCGCCGGGGCTGTTCAACAACAATCTCCTCGACCGCTCCATCGTCTTCAAGTTCCCGAAGTTCGAGGTCGAAGCGGATCCGGGGCGATCGGACCGGACCGTCCCGGCCTTGACCTCGGCCCGTCCCATCGAGACCGGGGTCTTCATTCCCGACGACCCGGCCAACCCGATGAACGGCGGCTATGCCTGCTATCTCGGGCAGAAGAACTTCGACACGATCCTGACCGAGGTCGCGGGTCTTCGGTCGGTCGACCGGGCGGAGCGGGACCACCAGGACATCGCGACGCTGAACATCATCGACGACCTGCCGTCGCTCGATCCGTTCCTCCTGAAGATCCGCTTCGAACACGCCGCGCGTCCGCTCCCCGCGGGGGTCATCGTCCTGAAGCCGGACGAGGAGAAGGGGGTCAAGGCCTGCGTCGCCCGGCGGTTCTCGGGAATCCTGCGCAAGGCGTTCCGGGGGCAGGCCGCGGACGATACGCAGGTCGCGCGGCGCATCCTCGACAGCCTGTGGGACCCGACGACCGAGATCTGGACGCGGGTGCTGATGGCGCTCGGCGTGCGCGACGAGAGCGAGCACACCCGCATCCTGTTCGCGATCCGGGGGGTGGGCTTCTACGAACACCTGTTCTCGGAGACCGAGGGCGTATCGGCGGCGATCACGGGCTATCTGACCGAGATCGCGGACCGTCCGCGGGACGCCGGGAAGGTCGATCCGGCCTATGTCGAGGAGGTCGCGACGCTGCGGCGGGAGGTGCTCCGCCGTTTCCTCGACCACAACAAGCATTGCCAGACCATCTTCCACCGTTACGATCAGGCGGTCGAGGATTTCCTCGAACGGAACAACCCGGCGACGATGCAGCGCTACCTGACCGAGGTGAACGACATCTTCTGGACGCTGGGCCACTACGTCACGGCCCTGCTGAACTGCCACGCGATCCTCGACGACTGCCTCGCGAACATCGTGCCCGTCAACGCCATCGCCAACGTCGAGACCGTGCTGCGCCGGCTCCGCGCGCCGCTCCTGCCGCGGGTGCCGACGGACATGCGGATCTGACGCGTCCGTCACCGATGCCGTCGCGCCATCCCTTCGCATGCGCGACCGTTGACACGCCCGGGGCGTCAGAACTGTCGTTGCGCGCGGAGGCGCCGGCGGGCGCGATCGACGATGGGGCCAGCGCGGTGAAGGAAGCGGCCGGCCGCGATCTCGGCAGCGCCGTGCCCGGCCCGCCTCAGCGACCGGGCACGGCGTCGCCATGTGCGGCTCGATCTGGCCGACGATCCGCATCTGCGGCGTGGCCGGGGACAGTCTGTTGCGTCACGACCGTGTGACGCCGTCCGACGCCGCATGGATCACCGAGCCGAGCACCGCCGTCCGTCCCGCCTCGACCGCGGCCGAACCGGGTCGCTCAGGGTGCCGCGCGGACGTAGTGCGCGCGGTCCAGCGTCGTCGGCCGCGTGACGCAGCGGTCCACGGACTGGTCGCCGAACCGCAGCGCGCCCGCCGGGTCGACGTGGATCAGATCCAGATCCGTGCATGCCGACGTGTTGAAGGGCGGGCCGGCCACGCATCCGGCGATCTCCACCGCCTTGCCCAGTTCGAGCGGGCAGGCGCCCAGGTTCAGGGCCCGCCACAACCCGGCTTCGGGCACGTGGATCGTGAACAGGGACCGGTCGTTGCGCAGGTTCACCTCGTAGGCCCCGGCGACGGCTGACGACGGACCGAGCACGCGATAGGGACCGGTCGATTCATAGACGAACAGGCGCACCGTGGCCGCCTCGTCGCCGAACGCCTCCAGGCGCAGCGTTTCCTCGGTCGCGGTGAAGATCACGGTTCGCCGCATGTACGCCTGTGCGCCGCCCGGGGCCGACACCCTGTCGAGGCCCGGGCCCACCCAGGTGCCCGCGATCCGCGTCGCGATGTCGTCCGCCCGCGCCGTGATCGCGCCCAGGCAGATCGCCGCGGCGGCGACCACCGATAATGCGCGTGTCCGGATGAATGGCATGTGCATGGTCCTTCCTGTGCGTGGAGCATGACGCCGACCGAAACTTGTCGCCGTCAAGATCAAGGTCGCGCATGAACTAGCTACTGTCAAGATCGTTGACGGCGTGCGCCGGGCGACCCGCCATCGCTGCGGTCGACACGGTTGCATCGCTGCCGCGACACTCTGTATACACTTGACCCTACTGCGTGACTGGAAATCCGGCGCAGCCAACGAACCCGCCGACAGTCGGGCAACGAATGGGAGAGCTTCGGATGAAACGCATCGGAGTGCTCATGGCGGCGACCCTGGTCACGGTCGCTGCGACGGCCGGCGCACAGCAGGCGCCGGCGACCCTCGTGGTTCCCCAGACGGGCGAGCCCCGCACCCTCAGCCCCAACTTCGCGTCGGATCCGCACGCATTCGGGCCCGGTTCGAACGTCTACAGCCATCTCGTCGCGATGGACTGGGGCATCGTGAAGGGCACGGCGGCCTACGGCGACCTCGCGAAGAGCTGGGAGACCAGCGCCGACACCAAGATCATCACGTTCAAGCTGCACGAGAACGCGAAGTTCCACGACGGCAAGCCCGTCACCGCGCACGACGTGAAGTTCACCTACGACACGATCATCCGGAAGAAGTATCCCTCCCTCGCCGTGCTGAAGAGCGTGAAGGAGATCCGGGTCCCGGACGACCACACGCTCGTGATCGAGCTGGTCGAGCCCGAGGTCGGCTTCGTCCCGATGCTGGCCCAGATCTCGAACTGGACCGCCAAGATCTATCCCAAGCACCTCTGGGAAGGGCAGGACGGGTTCGAGACCGGCCCCCACGTGAACGCCCCGATCGGCTCGGGCCCGTTCAAGTTCGTGCGCTGGGAGCGCGGCCAGCCGGTCGAGCTTGAGGCGAACGCGGATTACTTCCGCCCGCGCACGGCGGTCGACCGCCTCGTCTATCGCGCGGTGCCGGACGTGAACGTGGCGCGCGCCGAGTTCGACGCCGGGCGCCTGCAGTTCCTGCCCTACGACTACGCGCCGCCCCTGGCGGAGGTGGCCGCGCTGCAGCGCGACCCGCGGGTGAAGGTCGTCTTCACCCCCTCGCACTTCAGCCGCGACATGCAGCTGAACCTCGCCCGGCCGCCGCTCGACAATCCGCTGGTCCGTCAGGCGATCGCGCATTCGATCGACCGCGACGCGATGAACCGCCTCGCCTTCGCCGGCCTGTGGACGCCGTCGGCCTATGCGTCGATCGAGAGCCAGAAGGACTGGATCAACCGCGACGCGAAGTTCCCGGCCTTCGACCGGGCGCGGGCCGAACAGCTCCTCGATCAGGCGGGCCTGCCGCGCCGCGAGGGCGGCTGGCGCTTCGCCATCACCGTGGCCCCGCCCAACTTCGTCGACTGCAAGTCGATGATGGAGGTGGCGGTCCAGCAGATGCGCGCGGTCGGCATCAACGCGCGCCTCGAGCAGTTCGACCAGGCGACGTGGTTCAGCCGCGTCAGCCAGAAGAACTTCGACATCAACTGCTACTTCACCCGCTACGGGCCCGATCCGGACGCCTACCGCGAGCACTTCGCCACCGGCGGCGGCCGCAACTTCATGTCCTACCAGGACAAGGAACTGGACGAGATCGCGCTCAAGGCGTCGATGATCAGCGACAAGGCCGAGCGGCAGAAGATCTACAAGCGGATCCAGGAGATCGTCGTCCGCGACATCCCCTACATCAACCTGATGAACGAGCAGAAGACGACCATCATCCGCGCCGGCTGGTCCGGGTTCAACGTGGAGGAGTCGGGCTTCGACACCTCGTACACCTGGTTCGGCTACTACAGCGTGAAGCCGCCGGGCCGGTCGTAAGGCCCGACGTCGCCCCTGGCGCCGCCTCATGCTTCGACCGGCTCGGCATGAGGCGGTGTCGGGCGCGTCGACCGACCGCGACCCCCATCGCCTCGTCCTGAGCGTGTCGAAGGACGAGGCGAACCGCCCCCCGCGTCCGAAAGCCGTCGCGTCGCCATGCGCCTGAGACGCTACGTCCTCCTCCGCATCCTCCAGCTGGTGCCCGTCACCCTGGTGGTCATCGTCCTCAACTTCCTCCTGATCCACCTCGCCCCCGGCGACATCTCGATCATTCTCGCCGGCGAGACGCCCGATCCCGCCTATCTCCAGCACGTGCGCGAGATGTACGGCCTCGACCGGCCCTTCCTCGAGCAGCTGTGGCGCTATCTGGTGCAGGTGGGCTCGGGTGACCTCGGCATGTCGTTCCGGTCGCGCCAGCCCGTGTTCGACGAGATCATCGACCGCATCCCGGCGACCCTGCTGCTCGTGGGCACGGCGATGGGGCTGTCGGTCGTCGTCGGCACCTGGATCGGCGCGCGGATCGCGCGGCGCCCGGGCTCCGCGGTCGACAGCCTCGTCTCGGCGGGGGCCGTGATGCTGTTCTCCGTCCCGGTCTTCTGGTTCGGCCTGATGCTGATCCTCCTGTTCTCGGTGCAGGTGCCGATCCTGCCGGCGATGGGCATGTCCAGCCTCGACGGCCCGCGCGAGGGGATTGGGCGCGTGCTGGACGTGGCGCATCACCTCGTCCTGCCCGTCCTGTCGCTGATGACCGTCTCGGTCGGACAGTACATCCGCATCGCCCGCACCTCGGTGGCGGAGGTGATGGGCGAGAGCTACATCACGACCGTCCGCGCGATCGGCTTCCCCGACCGCCGCATCGTCCAGCATTACGCGCTCCGCAACGCGCTCCTGCCGGTCGTGACGGTCCTGGGCCTCCAGCTCGGCCTGATCCTCACCGGTGCCGTGCTGACCGAGACCGTGTTCTCCTGGCCCGGCCTCGGCCGGCTGATCTACGAGGCGATCCTCGCCCGCGACACGCCGGTCATCATGGGCGCCTTCATCGCCATGTCGGTGACCGTCGCCATCGCCTCGCTGGCGACCGACCTCGTCTATGCCGCCCTCGACCCGCGGGTGACGCTCTGATGGCCCTGCTCCGGCTTCCGGACGGCGCGCCGCGGACGCCGGCGATCGTCATCAGCCTGCTGGTCGTGGCCCTCGCGGTGGTGGTCGCGGTGGCGGCACCCTGGCTGGGGCTGCCCGACCCGGACGCGATGGAGGCGATCCCCTATCAGCCGCCGAACGCCCGGCACTGGTTCGGGACCGACAACTTCGGGCGCGACGTGCTCTCGCGCATCGTGTGGGGCACGCGGCTGGCCCTCATCGTGGCGGTCGTCTCCTCGCTCGCCTCCTCCATCCTCGGCATCGTGCTGGGCTCGATCTCGGGCTATTTCGGCGGCTGGGTCGACGGGGTGATGAGCCGGACGTTCGACGTCTTCCTGCTGATCCCGACCTTCTTCCTCGTGCTGCTGATCGTGGCGCTGTTCGGCCAGGGGCTGCAGTACACGATGATCGCCATCGCGCTGACGACGTGGCCGCGCTCGGCGCGGATCATGCGCTCGCAGGTGCTGTCGCTGAAGAGCCGGGTCTACGTGCAGTCGTCGCGCGCGGCCGGCGCCTCGCACCCCTGGGTGCTGACGCGCCACGTGGTTCCCAACGGCCTCGCCCCCATCGTCACCGACGGCACGATCCTGATGGGCTTCGCCATCCTGACCGAGGCGGGCCTCAGCTTCCTGGGCCTGGGCGACCAGAACGCCGTCTCCTGGGGCCGGATGATCTTCGAGGGCCAGCGCCAGCTCCGCATCGCGCCCTGGCTCTCGATCTTCCCTGGCCTGGCGCTCCTGCTGCTGGTCGCGGCCCTGAACCTGCTGGGCGACGGGCTGAACCAGGCGATGAACCCGCAGCTGCGCCGCCAGTCGATCCGCGCCAGGGGCAAGCCGCCGGTCGACCTGGGCCCCCCCAAGGCCGAGGACGCGGGGGCCCCCATCCTCGATGTGCGCGGGCTGAAGATGGAGTACCGCCTGCCCAAGGGCGCCATCCGCGCGGTCGACGGCGTCGACTTCACCCTGCCGCGCGGCGGGAGCCTCGGCGTGGTGGGCGAGAGCGGGTGCGGAAAGTCGTCCCTCGGCGCCGCACTCCTCCAGGTGATGGCGCCCAACGCTGTCTACACCGCGGGCGACGTCTCGGTCGCCGGCCGCCCGATCCTGAAGGACGGGCAGGTGGTGCGCGCAGGCTCGCGCGACGCGGTGATGGACATCCGCTGGACCCGCGTCTCGATCATCTTCCAGAGCGCCATGAACGCGCTCAATCCCGTGCTCACCGTGCGCCAGCAGCTGATGGAGGCCTATCGCCTGCACCGGCCGGCCGAGGACGAGGCCGCGGCCGTGGCGCGGATCGAGGCGCTGTTCGACCTGATCGGCATCCCGCACCGGCGCATGACCGCCTATCCGCACGAGCTGTCGGGCGGGATGCGGCAGCGGGTGATGATCGCGCTCTCGCTCCTGCACGAGCCCGACCTCGTCATCGCCGACGAGCCGACGACGGCGCTCGACGTGTTGATCCAGGACCAGATCCTGGGCGAGATCGACGCGCTCCGCCGCCGGCTCGGCCTCGGCCTGATCCTGATCAGCCACGACATGGGTGCCGTGGCCGAGACCTGCGACCGGGTCGCGGTGATGTACGCGGGCGAGATCGTGGAGATCGCGCCGACGTCCGTGATCTTCGGCGACCCGCGCCACCCCTATACGCGGGCGCTGATGGGCGCGCTGCCGACCGTCACCGGGCCGAAGCGGCCGCTGGAGACGCTGGCGGGCGAGCCCTTCACGCCGACGGGCGACATCGTGGGGTGCCGCTTCGCGCCGCGCTGCGCCATGGCGACCGACCGCTGCCGGGCGGAGGCGCCGGCCCCGGTGGCGGTGGCGGCCGACCATCTCGCCCGCTGCCACTACGCCCGCGACGATGCGAGGATCCCGGCATGACGGCGCCCCTCCTCGAAGCCGCCGACCTGCGCAAGACCTTCGACCTGCGCGCCGGCTGGTTCTCGACGCTCCTGGGCGGCAAGGCCGATCAGGTCCGCGCGGTCGACGGCATCGACCTTCGGCTGATACCCGGCGAGGTGCTGGCCGTGGTCGGCGAGAGCGGGTCCGGCAAGACCACCACGGGCCGCCTGATCACGCTGCAGGACCGGCCGACGGGCGGGACCCTGCGGTTCGAGGGGCGCGACGTCGCCGGCCTCTCCGGTGCCGCGCTGAAGGCCTACCGGCGGCGGGTGCAGATGATCTTCCAGAACCCGTTCGAGGCGCTGGACCCCCGCCACCGGGTCATCGACGCGGTGGCCGAGCCGCTGGCGATCCACGGCATCGGCACCGCGGCCGAGCGGCGCGCGCGGGCGGAAGCCGCGCTGGCCGACGTCGACCTGCGCCCGATCGCCCGCTTCGCCGACCGGCACCCGGCCGACCTCTCGGGCGGGCAGCTCCAGCGGGTCGCCATCGCCCGGGCGCTGATCCTGGAACCGGCGCTGATCGTGGCGGACGAGCCGGTCAGCATGCTCGACGTCTCGGTCCGCTCCGGCGTGATGACGCTGATGACCGAGCTGCGCCGGCGCACCGGCGTCGCCTATCTCACCATCACCCACGACCTCGCGGTGGCGCGCTACATGTCGGACCGCACGGCGGTCATGTACCTCGGCGCCATCGTCGAGGAGGGGCCGACCGAGGACCTGATCGCGGGTGCGGCGCACCCCTACACCCGCCTCCTGCTCCAGGCGGTGCCCGAGCACCGGTCCGGCGCCCGCCGCGCCCGCATCCGCCTGCCCGGCGACGCCCAGTCGGTCAAGGCCATCCCCGACGGCTGCCGCTTCCACCCGCGCTGCCCGATGGCGCGCGACGTCTGCCGCACGACCGAGCCGCCCAAGGTGGCGGTGGGGCCGGGGCGCTGGGCCGCGTGCCACTTCGCGGGCGAGGTGCTGGCGACGGGGGTGGCGGCGTGAGGACGGGCCAATTCCAACGAGGCTTCCCATGAAGATCACCATCGTCGGCGCCGGGGCCATCGGCGGCCTCGCGGGCGCCTGGATGACCGAGGCCGGGCACGACGTGCTGCTCGTCGACCGCTGGGTCGAGCACGTCGACGCGATGAACGCGAACGGCCTGATCGTCGACGGCGTCCGCGGCGACCGGCATTTCAAGGTGAAGGCGACCACCCCGGATCGGCTGACGGGACCGCTGGAGGCGGTGCTGGTCGCGACCAAGTCCCAGCACACGCTGGACGCGATCCGCCAGCTGGTGCCGCTTTTCGGGCCGGAGACCTTCGTCGTCTCCTTCCAGAACGGGTTCAACGAACCGGACATCGTGGCGCTTCTTGACGCGCACGGGCTCGACGGCCGGTCCCGCGTGCTCGGCTCCATCCCGAACTACGGCGGCGCGCTGGTCGATCCCGGGCACATCGAGTTCGTGCACGAGGGGCCGATCCAGCTGGGCGAGATGGACGGGCGGACCACGCCGCGCCTGACCGAGCTGACCGGCAAGCTGTCGGCGCTGACCAACGTCCAGCTGTCCGTGAACATCTGGGCGCAGATCTGGGCGAAGGAGGTCTATTCCGCCCAGGTCATCTTCTCCGCCCTCGTCGACGCCCGCATCCACGAGACGCTGGGCATCGAGCGTTACGCCCGCATCTCGGGCGCGGTCGTCAAGGAGGCGCTGGAGATCGCCGACGCCAACGGCATCAAGGTCGAGCCGTTCGACTTCTTCGACCCGGCCAACTATCGCGTGAAGACGGCCGAGGACACGAAGAAGCTGCTGGCCAACGTGAACCACGCCATCTGGCTCCTGAAGAAGGACCAGAAGCCGGGCACGCACAACTTCAAGAAGAAGGGCTCGGGCATCTGGTGGGACATCGTCTACCGCAAGCGCCAGTCCGAGGTGCGGTCGTCGAACGGGAAGCTGCTGGAGTACGGGCGCAAGGCCGGGGCCGACGTGCGGCTGAACGAGAAGCTCTATTCGATGATCTACGAGATCGAGGCTGGGCAGCGGCAGCTCGGTTTCCACAACTACGATGAACTCGAGGCCACCGTGAACGCGATCGGAAAGGCACTGCCATGAGCGAGAGAAAGCTGGGCGTGGGGCTGATCGGGTCCTTCCGCTGGGCGGAGAAGGCCCATCTGCCGGGCTATGCCGCCAACCCGCGCGTGAACCTCGTCGCCATCTGCGACATCGAGCGCGACCGGGCGGAGGCGATGGCGCAGCGGTTCGGCGCGAAGCGCATCTACACCGACCACCGGGAGATGCTGAAGGACCCCGAGATCGAGATGGTGGACGTCTGCACGCCCACCCACACGCATCTGCCGCTGTCGATGGACGCCATCGCCGCCGGAAAGCACGTGCTGTGCGAAAAGCCGCTGGCGACCGAGGCCGAACCCGCCTTCGAGGCGGCGCGGGCGGCGGCGCGCAAGACGGTGCGAACGAAGCTCGGCTTCACCTTCCGCTATTCGCCCGCGATCCGGCAGATCAAGACATGGATCGCCGACGGCACGCTGGGCGAGATCTTCCACATCCACGGGTTCGAGCAGAACAGCCAGTTCCTCGACCCCGATTTCCCGCTGCGCCAGGTGCCGCCCGGCGCCGACCGGAACACGCTGATCCCCTCCTCGATCATCGGCTACGGCTCCCACCTCGTCGACCTGATGCGCTGGCTGGGGGGCGAGTTCGGCTCGGTCGCCTCCACCATGCGCAACTTCGTGCCCGAGCGCGTCGTGCGCGGGGAGGGCGAGCACCGGCAGAAGATCATGGTGGAGGACGGGACGGCCGCGGTCGTGGAGTATACGAGCGGCACGCAGGGCCTCCTCCAGGCGTCCTACATCGCCGTCGGCAACTATCCGGGCGTCGAGATCCGGGTCTACGGGTCGAAGGGTGCGGCGATCGCCCGGCTGATCGAGGAATACGGCGTCGCCGAGACGCTGTGGACGGCCGAGGCCGCGGCGGTCGAGTTCCGCAAGGTGGATCTGCCGGCGTCGCACTACGCCCCGGGCACGACCGTGAACACGCCCTGGGCCGAACTCTACTACCGCAACCTCGTCCGCCACTTCGTGGACGAGATCCTCGACGAGCGGCCGGAGGAGTGCACCTTCTTCGACGGTGCCAAGAGCCAGGAGATCGTGGACGCGGTCATCAAGGCCGGGTTCGAGCGGCGCTGGATCGACGTGCCGGGGACCGCGCCGTGAGCGATCTCGCCGCCGCCTTCCTCGACCACCACGCCCGGTTCCGGCCGGTCGACGCGACCTTCATGGGGCTGCCGGGCCACGACCACCGGCTGCCCCCCGTGGCGGCGCGGACGGAGGACGAGGAGCGGCGGAGCCTTCTGGCGTTGCGGGCCCGGCTCGAGGGCGGGCCGGAGCCCGCCGACGCGGCCGGGCGCATCGACCGGCGGTTCGTCGCGGCCCAGGTGGCGCTGGGACTGGCGGAACTCGACCGCCGGCCGCGCTTCGCCGACCCCAGCTGG
>CANGXM010000120.1 GCA_947457845.1 Rhodospirillales bacterium
GCCCGTGCCGGCGCCGCCCCCCGCTCCCGTACCGCCCCGGGCCGAGCAGCCGGCGTGGATGCGCCACGCGGTTCCGGTGCAGCCCCGGCCCGGGCACCCCACGGTCACGGTCATCATCGACGACATGGGGCTCGACCGGGCGCGATCGCAGCGGGTCGTGGCGCTGCCGGGGCCGCTGACGCTCTCCTACCTGCCCTATTCGCGCGACCTCGCGGGGCAGGTCGCGGCAGGGCGCGCCGCCGGGCACGAGATCATGCTGCACCTGCCGATGGAGCCGCAGGGCGGCGACGTCGACCCGGGGCCGAATGCGCTGACGCTCGCCCTGTCGCCCGCCGACGCGGCGTCGCGGCTGCGCACCAACCTCGACGCGTTCGACGCCTATGTCGGGGTGAACAACCACATGGGCAGCCGCTACACCGAGGACCGCCCCGCGATGCAGGCGGTCCTCAAGGAGATCCAGCGGCGGGGCCTGCTGTTCGTCGACAGCCGGACGAGCGGACGGTCGGTGGGGCTGGAGACGGCGCGGCAGCTGAAGATGCCGGCGGCCGGGCGCGACGTGTTCCTCGACAACGACCACGCGCCCGGCGCGATCAGGGCCCAGCTCGCCCGCCTCGAGGCGGCGGCGAAGCGGAATGGCGCCGCCATCGCGATCGGACATCCGCACGACGCCACGATCGAGGCGCTGGCGGAGTGGTTACCCATGGTCGCCGGGAAGGGGTTCGACCTCGTCCCGGTCACCCATGTGGTGCGGGCGGGCCAGCCGGGCGGCTGACCCGCGTCACCTTTCAGTTCGACCGGAACAGCTGGGACACGGCCGCGCGGTCGATGTCGACCGGGACCGTCTGGCGCAGCGCCGCGGTGAACTGGTCGCCGAGATCGCGGGCGATCGCGGCCGCCGCCGCGGTCCTGACCTGGCCGACTGCGTCGGGCGCCTCGGACGGAGCGGCGGGGAGCACCTCGATAAGCCGCACGACGAACGCGCCGGCCACCGTCTCGCCCACCGCCACCTCGCCGGCCTTCATCGCGAAGGCGCGCTGCGCCACGTCGGCCGGAACGTCGGTCCGGGCGTCGCGCACGAACGGCGGGGTCAGGCTGAAACCCAACTGGCGCTCAACCGCCGCGTCGGCCACCGCCGCGCCCGCGCGCACCGCCCCGGCCAGCTCGTTCGCCAGCGCGGTGGAACGCCGCTGGCGCTCGTCGGCCTGCCACGCCGCGACCACGTCCGCGCGCACATCGTCGAGCGGGCGCAGGGCGGGCGGCGTCACCACGTCGGTGCGGACCGCGTAGGCGCTCTGCTCCCGCGTCTCCAGAAGGCGGCTGGTCTGTCCGGCCGACTGCTGGAACGCCGTGCCGACGATCTGTGCGAAGCCGGGAATGGCGGGCGGGATCGAGCCGTCGAACGGACGGCCGCCGGCCGTCATCTGGCGGACCTTCTCCAGCCGCAGCTGGAAACGGGACGCCGCCTCCTCCAGCGAGGCGCCGCCGGCCAGGGCGTCCTCCAGCCGGTTGGTGAACTCAAACAGGCGGTCGATCGCCTTCTCGCGGCGCACGCCAAGCGCCAGCTCGTCCCGCACCTCGGCCAGGGGGCGCTCGGTCGCCGCCTGAACCGACCGGACCCGCACGACGTACCAGCCGAGGCCGGTCTCGACCGGATCGCTCACGGCGCCCTCGGCCAGCGCGAACGCGGCCCGGCCGATCTCGGGCAGGAAGAGGCTGTCCTGTTCGGCGTCGTCCGCCGGGATGATCTCGCGCCCGGCCTCGACGGCCGCCGCGGCGAAGTCGCCGGCGGCGCGTGCCGCGTCCGCGATGCGCTGGGCCGTTTCGCGGTCATCGGCCTGGACGAGGTCGACCGACCGGCGCTCGGGACGGCGGAACTCGCCCGACCGCTGGGCGTAGGCCAGCGCAATCTCGTCCTCGCTGGCCGAGACCTCGCCGATCAGGTCGTCGACCGTCACCTTCAGGATGGTCACGTCCCGGGTCTCGGGGCGGGTGAAGCGCGGGGCGTTGTCGCGGTGATGGGCGACGATCGTCGCCTCGTCCGGGACGGGCACGTCGACGAAGCGCGCGGCCGCGACCTGCACAACCTCGGCCACGCGGCGCTCGGCCCGGTGCCGGTAGAGATCCTCGGCGAGCACGCCCGGTGCCACGGCGCCGCCGGCGAGCCCGGCGGTCAACGCCTGCTGGGCGATGTTGCGGCGGACGATCGCGACGAGGTCCTGCTCGGTCAGCTGGTTCTGCTGGAGCACGAACCGGAACTGGGCGGCGCTGAACCGGCCGGTGGCGTCGCGGAAGGCGGGGATCTCGGCGATCTCGGTACGGACCAGCTCGTCGCTCACCCGCAGTCCGAGGCGCTTGGCCGTCTCGTCGAACAGCGCGTCGCGGACGAGGCCGTCGAGCGCCTGGTCCACGAGGCCGAACTGGCGGGCCTGCTCCACGTCGAACGCCGGTCCGAACGCCTGCCGGTACTGGGCCACGAGATCGCGGAAGGCCCGGTCGAGCTGGATCGACGTCACCTTGGTGTCGCCGACGGTGGCGACGTTGGGCTGGACGGTCCGCTGGGTGAAGATGTCGCCGATGCCCCACACCGCGAAGCTGAGGATCAGCATCGCGAACAGGGCCTTTGCGACCCACGAGGCGACCTTGCTTCGGATGGCTTGCAGCATGGGCGGACGGTCCGTGCTCCGGGGCGGTCGCGGGATGCGGGCCTCAGCCGGCGGGCGCGCACTATAGGAAGGGGGGGATGGCGCGGCAACGCCCAATTGCCGGGCCGGCCCGGCCTTGCTAGACCGACGACGCCGACCGTCCGCAGACCGACCGGGGAGGACCCATGGGCCGCCGAAAGCTGATCGCCGGAAACTGGAAGATGAACGGCCTGCGCGCCGACGGGACCGCGCTCGCCGGGGCACTGGCGGCCGACAGCGGCGCCGGGTCGGATGTCGACGTGCTGGTCTGTCCGCCGGCCACGCTCCTCGCGCCGGTCGCGGATGCCCTGGCGGGCAGCCGCGTCGCGCTGGGAGGGCAGGACTGCCACGCGAAGGCGTCCGGCGCGCACACGGGCGACGTGTCGGCGGCGATGCTGGCCGACGCCGGCTGCGCCTACGTCATCCTTGGGCATTCGGAACGCCGGCAGGACCACGGGGAGACGGACGCCGGTGTCCGCGCCAAGGCGGCGGCGGCCCGCGCGGCCGGCCTCGTGGCCATCGTCTGCGTCGGTGAGACCGAGGCCGAGCGCATGGCCGGCCGCCACCTGGAGGTCGTCGCGGCGCAGATCGCCGGATCGGTGGCCGACGACGCGACCGCGGCCGATACCGTGGTGGCGTACGAGCCGGTCTGGGCCATCGGCACAGGGCGGACGGCGACGTCCGACGACATCGCAGCCATGCACGCACACATCCGTGCCCTTCTGGCGCGCCGTCTTGCATCGGGCGGCGACATCCGCATCTTGTACGGCGGGTCCGTGAAGCCCGGGAACGCCGCAGAGATCATGGCGGTCGCCGACGTCGACGGCGCGCTGGTCGGCGGGGCGAGCCTCAAGGCGGAGGACTTCCGGGCGATCGTGCGCAGTTGCGGCTAGCGGCGCGGTGCCCGTTCGGATAAACCACGCATCCGGCGCCGACCTCTCGGATCGGCGCCGTCGTGCGTTCGAGAGGCCGTCGCCATGGAAGCCGTCATCCTCGTCATCCACCTGCTGATCGCCACGGCGCTGGTCGGCGTCGTTCTGATCCAGCGTTCGGAGGGCGGCGGCCTGGGGATCGGCGGCGGCGGCGGGTCGTCCGGCGGCTTCATGAGCGCGCGCGGGACCGCGAACCTCCTCACGCGGACGACGGCGATCCTGGCAGCCGCGTTCATGGTGACGAGCCTCGTGCTCGCGGTGCTGGCGGGCAGCCACTCGCGCCCGCGTTCGATCATCGACACGCTGCCGGCGGTTCCGCCTCCCGGGCAGACCGCGCCCCTCCCGGGGGCCCCGTCCGCCCCCGCCCCGACTCAGACCCCATCCGCGCCGCTTCGCTGAGAAGCGGGTCAAGCGAACTGTTAGGGTGCCGAAGCGACCGCACTTGCGGTAGGGTACAGGTCCATGACGCGGTTCATCTTCATCACCGGCGGCGTGGTTTCGTCGTTGGGCAAAGGGCTCGCGTCCGCGGCCCTCGGTGCCCTTCTCCAGGCTCGCGGCTACACCGTGCGCCTCCGGAAGCTCGACCCCTACCTCAACGTCGATCCGGGCACGATGAGCCCGTATCAGCACGGCGAGGTCTTCGTCACCGACGACGGGGCCGAGACCGATCTGGACCTCGGTCACTACGAGCGCTTCACCGGCGTCTCCGCCCGGCGCAGCGACAACGTGACCACGGGGCGGATCTATTCGACCGTGATCGCCAAGGAGCGGCACGGCGACTATCTGGGCGCCACGGTCCAGGTCATTCCGCACATCACCGACCAGATCAAGGAGTTCGTCCGCGCCGACCTGAACGGCGAGGACTTCGTGCTTGTCGAGATCGGCGGCACCGTCGGCGACATCGAGAGCCTGCCGTTCCTCGAGGCGATCCGCCAGATGGGGAACGAACTCGGGCCCGAGCGCGCGCTGTTCGTCCACCTCACGCTGTTGCCCTACATCCCGACCGCGGGCGAGCTGAAGACGAAGCCGACCCAGCACTCGGTCAAGGAACTGCTGTCGGTCGGCATCCAGCCGCAGATGCTGCTCTGCCGGGCGGACCGGGACATTCCCGAGTCGGAGCGGCGCAAGATCGCGCTGTTCTGCAACATCCGCCAGGAGTGCGTCATCGCGGCGCTCGACGTCGACACGATCTACGCGGTGCCGATCAGCTATCACGAGCAGGGCTTCGACCGGGAGGTGCTGCGCCACTTCCGCATGCCGCACGAGCGCGAGCCGGACCTGAAGCGCTGGCACGACATCTGCCGCACGATCCGCCATCCCGAGGGGGAGGTGCAGATCGCGGTGGTCGGCAAGTACACGGCGCTGATCGACAGCTACAAGTCGCTGGCCGAGGCGCTGATCCACGGCGGGCTCGCCAACGGCGTCCGTGTGAAGCTGAACTGGATGGACAGCCAGATCTTCGAGAGCGAGGACGCCGTCCAGCACCTGGAGAACGTCCACGGCATCCTCGTGCCCGGCGGGTTCGGCGAGCGGGGGACCGAGGGGAAGATCCGCGCGGCCCAGTTCGCGCGCGAACGCAGGGTGCCCTATTTCGGGATCTGCTTCGGCATGCAGATGGCGGTGATCGAGGCCGCCCGGCACCTCGCCGACATGCCGGGCGCGACCTCGTCCGAATTCGGTCCGGCGACGAACCCGGTCGTCGGCCTGATGACGGAATGGACCCGCGGCAACACGGTCGAGAAGCGCGACACCTCTGGCGATCTCGGCGGCACGATGCGCCTCGGCGCCTATCCCGCGACCCTCGTGCCGGGCAGCAAGGTCGCGGCCATCTACGGCGCGACCACGATCGAGGAACGGCATCGCCACCGCTACGAGGTGAACGTCCACCTCAAGCAGCGCCTCGAGCGGTGCGGCCTGCTGTTCTCGGGCATGTCGCCGGACGGCGAACTGCCGGAGATCGTCGAGATCCCGGACCATCCCTGGTTCGTCGGCGTGCAGTTCCATCCGGAACTGAAGTCGCGCCCCTTCGAGCCGCACCCGCTCTTCAAGAGCTTCATCCACGCCGCCAAGGTGCAGAGCCGGCTGGTGTGAGCGCGCCGGGAGGCCCGCCATGACCGTTTCCCCCCGTCGCGTGACCGTCGGCGACGTCGCGATCGCCAACGACCGTCCGTTCGTGCTGATCGCGGGACCGTGCGCGCTGGAGAGCCGGGCGCACGCGCTGGAGATGGCGACCGCGCTCAAGGAACTGTGCGGAACGCTCGGCATCCCGTTGATCTACAAGACGTCCTTCGACAAGGCGAACCGGACGTCGGTGAGCGGCGCGCGCGGGATGGGGCTCGAAGCGAGCCTGCCGATCTTCGCCGAGATCCGCGAGAGCCTCGGCCTGCCCGTCCTCACCGACGTGCACGCGCCCGAACAGTGCGCCGCGGTCGCCGAGGCCGTCGACGTGCTGCAGATCCCCGCCTTCCTGTGCCGCCAGACCGACCTCCTGGTCGCGGCCGGCGAGACGGGGCGGGCGGTCAACGTGAAGAAGGGCCAGTTCCTCAGCCCGTGGGAGATGAAGCAGGTGGCGGCCAAGGTCGCCTCCACCGGCAACGAGAAGATCCTGCTGTGCGAGCGCGGGACGACGTTCGGCTACAACCTTCTCGTCTCCGACATGCGGTCGCTGCCGATCATGGCGGAGACGGGCTATCCGGTCGTCTTCGACGCCACCCATTCGGTGCAGCGGCCCGGAGGCCAGGGCGACCGCTCGGGCGGCGACCGCCAGTTCGTCCCGGTCCTCGCCCGCGCCGCCATGGCCGTCGGCGTGGCGGCGGTGTTCATGGAGACCCACGAGGACCCCGACAGGGCGCCGAGCGATGGTCCGAACATGATGCATTTCAAAGATATGCCGGGCGTTCTTCGGACGATGCGCGATCTGGACCGGATCGCGAAGTCTCAGGCCTGAGCAGCGGCGATCCGGCCTTTCGGGAACCGACGCTCGGGTTCCGATCCCGCCAGTCCGTGCGCGCGGGCGAAGTACGCCGGGGCAAAGCCGGCGCGCCTGCGCGCCGGTGAGGCGTCCCGCCCCGCGGCGGAACAGCCCCCCGACGAGGCCGGGCATCGGGATGATCCTGCGGCGGGTGTCCGGCGACCGCCGATCGGTCGCCTGTCATGAGGACGATCGGCGGTGTGCGGACTCGACATTAACGTCGCCGACGGAGCGACCTTGATCCGGCGGCCCCCTGCGGCTATCAGGGGGCCGCCCCCGAACCCGGAGAGAGCGATGTCAACCATCGTCGACGTCCACGCCCGCGAGATCCTCGACAGCCGAGGCAATCCCACCGTCGAGGTCGACGTGACGCTGGAGAGCGGCTCGATGGGCCGGGCCGCCGTCCCGTCCGGCGCCTCGACCGGTGCCCACGAGGCGGTGGAACTGCGCGACGGCGACAAGCGCCGGTTCGGCGGCAAGGGCGTCCGCAAGGCGGTCGACGCCGTGAACGGCGAGATCTTCGATACCATCGCGGGGCTGGAGGCGAGCGACCAGGTCGAGATCGACCGGACGATGATCGCCCTGGATGGCACCGCGAACAAGGGCCGGCTCGGCGCCAACGCGATCCTGGGCGTGAGCCTCGCGGTCGCCAAGGCGGCGGCGGACGAGGCGGGGCTGCCGCTCTACCGCTACGTCGGTGGCGCCTTCGCCAGCCTTCTGCCGGTGCCGATGATGAACATCATCAACGGTGGCGCGCACGCCGACAATCCGATCGACATCCAGGAATTCATGATCATGCCCGTCGGCGCGGAGACCTGCGCCGACGCGATCCGGACCGGGGCCGAGATCTTCCAGGCCCTGAAGACGCAGCTCAAGGACGCCGGCCACAACACCAACGTCGGCGACGAGGGCGGCTTCGCGCCGAATATCGCCTCGACCGACGCGGCGCTCGGCTTCGTGATGAAGGCGATCGAGGCCGCGGGCTATCGGCCGGGCGACGACGTGATGCTGGCGCTCGACGCCGCCTCGACCGAGTTCTTCAAGGACGGCAAGTACGATCTCGCCGGCGAGGGCAAGGTGCTCGATCCGGCCGGCATGGTCCGCTACTGGGAGGACCTCGTCGCCCGCTATCCGATCGTCTCGATCGAGGACGGAATGGCGGAGGACGACTGGGACGGCTGGGCGGCGCTGACGGCGGCGATCGGCGCCAAGGTGCAGCTCGTGGGCGACGACCTGTTCGTCACCAACCCCGCCCGCCTGCGCGACGGCATCCGCCGCGGGGTCGGCAATTCGATCCTCGTCAAGGTCAACCAGATCGGCTCGCTGACCGAGACGCTGGAGGCGGTGGAGACGGCGCACAAGGCCCGCTACACGGCGGTCCTCTCCCACCGCTCAGGCGAGACCGAGGACGCGACGATCGCCGACCTCGCGGTCGCCACGAACGCGGGCCAGATCAAGACCGGATCGCTCTCCCGGTCGGACCGCCTCGCGAAGTACAACCAGTTGATTCGGATCGAGGAGCAGCTCGGCGCCGCCGCCCGCTACGCGGGCCGGTCGATCCTCGCGCGTTGACTGCGCGCGCGGGTTGCGACGGCCGTGACCGTGCGACGGCGCGGCAAGCGCGCCAAGTGCTTAGATCACGAAGAGATTGACGGAGACTCGGTATCCATGCTCCCTCGACGACATGGCTGGCATCCCGACGTTCCGTAACCTGCTGTCGCGCCTGCTCCGGCTGATCGCCGGGCCGGTGATCGGCGCGGCGATCGTCGGTTATTTCTCCTGGCATGCGGTGCAGGGCGAACGGGGGCTGATCGCCCTCGCGCATCTGGAGGCCGACCTGACCGAGGCCCGGACCGTCCTCGCCGCCCTCGAGCACGAGCGCGAGGAACTCGAGAACCTCGCCGGTCGCCTGCGCCCGGAGAGCCTAGACCGCGACCTGCTCGAAGAGCGGGCGCGCTCGATCGTGAACCACGCCCATCCCCACGACCTCGTGATCCTCTCACCGTCGCGCTGAGAGGGTGGTGCTTCGTCCGGTCGCAGCGCCTCATGGATGGGCGCGCGTGCGGATTCGTCGTGTTCGACGTTTCGTGAGAAGCGCTTAACCGCTTTCCGGTTAACGTCGATTTTGCATTGCAAAACAATCGTTTGAGCGAAGGTCGGCTTGCATTCGCCGTTTGCGCGCGCTACGTGTTCGGCAGTTGTATCGCGCGCTCCGCGCCGTCCTCCCGCGCCACGAGGCCCCGCATGCCGATCGCCCGCCGCCGCACAAAGACCGAGGCCGCCGACGCCCCCTCGGCCGATCCGAAGGCGCTGCTCGGCTATTACAAGGACATGCTGCTCATCCGCCGCTTCGAGGAGAAGGCGGGGCAGATGTACGGCATGGGCCTGATCGGCGGCTTCTGCCACCTCTACATCGGCCAGGAGGCGGTGGTCGTCGGCATCCAGTCGGCCCAGCAGCCGATGGACAGCGTGATCACGAGCTATCGCGACCACGGCCACATGCTTGCCTGTGGAATGGACCCCAAGGGCGTGATGGCGGAGCTGACCGGACGCCGCGGCGGCTACTCCAAGGGCAAGGGCGGCTCGATGCACATGTTCAGCCGCGAGAAGAAGTTCTACGGCGGCCACGGCATCGTCGGCGCGCAGGTGCCGATCGGCGCCGGACTGGGCTTCGCCCACAAGTACAACAAGGACGGCGGCGTCTGCCTGACCTACTTCGGCGAGGGTGCCGCGAACCAGGGACAGGTCTACGAGAGCTTCAACATGGCGGCGCTCTGGAAGCTGCCGGTGATCTTCGTGATCGAGAACAACCGCTATGCCATGGGCACGAGCCAGGAGCGCGCGGCGGCCGGCGAGCTGTTCCGCCGCGGCGACGCCTATGGCATCCCCGGCCGGCAGGTGGACGGCATGAACGTGCTGTCGGTGCGCGAGGCGGCGATCGAGGCGCTCGATCACGCCCGCTCGGGCAAGGGGCCGATGGTGCTCGAGGTGCGGACCTACCGGTTCCGCGGCCACTCCATGTCGGACCCCGCGAAGTACCGGACCAAGGAGGAGGTGGAGCGGATGCGCCAGCAGTCCGATCCCGTGGAGAACCTCCGCAAGATGATCCTCGACGGCGGGCACGCCGACGAGGACGCGCTGAAGGCCATCGACCGAGAGGTCAAGGCGGTCGTCTCGGAAGCGGCCGAGTTCGCCCAGCAGAGCCCGGAGCCCGATCCCTCGGAGCTCTGGACCGACGTGCTCGTCGACGCCTGATCCCCCGCAGAAAAGACCGCCACGGCCCCGCCCGAGGACACCGACCATGCCGATCGAAGTGCTGATGCCGGCGCTTTCGCCGACTATGACCGAGGGCAAGCTGGCCCGCTGGCTCAAGAAGGAGGGCGACACGGTCAAGTCGGGGGACGTCCTCGCCGAGATCGAGACCGACAAGGCCACGATGGAGGTCGAGGCGGTGGACGAGGGCCGGCTGGCCAAGATCCTGGTCGCCGAGGGGACAGAGGGCGTGGCGGTCAACACGCCGATCGCCCGTCTGGTCGGCGAGGACGAGAGCGAGGACGCAGCACCGGCGCCCGTCGCAGCATCGGCACCCGTCGCGCCGCCCGTGCCGCCTGCGGCGATGCCGGCGATCGCCGCGGCGATCGCGCGCGAGGTCGTGCCCGAGTGGACGGGCCGCACCGTCAAGCAGACGGTCCGCGAGGCGCTGCGCGACGCCATGGCCGAGGAGATGCGGCGCGACCCCAAGGTCTTCCTGATGGGCGAGGAGGTCGCGCAGTACCAGGGCGCCTACAAGGTCAGCCAGGGGCTGCTCGACGAGTTCGGCGCTGACCGGGTCATCGACACGCCGATCACCGAGCACGGCTTCGCCGGCCTTTCGGTGGGCGCGGCGTTCGGCGGGCTGCGCCCGATCGTGGAGTTCATGACCTTCAACTTCGCCATGCAGGCGATCGACCACATCATCAACTCGGCCGCCAAGACCCTCTACATGTCGGGCGGACAGATGGGCTGCCCGGTCGTGTTCCGGGGTCCGAACGGTGCGGCGTCGCGCGTGGCGGCCCAGCACAGCCAGGACTACGCCAGCTGGTACGGCCACATTCCGGGTCTGAAGGTCGTGGCCCCCTATACGGCGGCCGACGCGAAGGGCCTGCTGAAGTCGTCCATCCGCGACCCGAACCCGATCATCTTCCTCGAGCACGAGATCATGTACGGGCACAGCTTCGACGTGCCCGACACGCCCGACTGGACGGTGCCGATCGGCAAGGCGCGGGTGGCGCGCCCGGGCCGGCACGTCACGATCGTCGCCTACTCGATCATGGTCGGAAAGGCGCTGGCCGCCGCCGAGCGCCTCGCCCAGGACGGGATCGAGGCCGAGGTGATCGACCTGCGCACCATCCGCCCGCTCGACATCGAGACGATCGTCGAGAGCGTGAAGCGCACGAACCGCGTCGTCTCGGTCGAGGAGGGCTGGGCCTACGCGGGCATCGGGTCCGAGATCGCGGCGCTGATGATGGAGCACGCGTTCGACTGGCTGGATGCGCCGGTGAAGCGCGTCTGCCACAAGGACGTGCCGCTCCCCTACGCGGCCAACCTCGAGAAGCTCGCGCTGCCACAGGCCGAGGACATCGAGGCCGCCGCACGCGACGTGCTCTATCGCCGCTGACCCGGATCCGGGAGGACCGACCATGCCGATCCAGATCCTGATGCCGGCGCTCTCGCCGACGATGACCGAGGGCAACATCGCCCGCTGGCTCAAGAAGGAGGGCGATGCGGTCAAGTCCGGCGACGTGATCGCCGAGATCGAAACCGACAAGGCGACGATGGAGGTCGAGGCGGTCGACGAGGGGACCCTCGGAAAGATCCTCGTTGAGGGTGGGGCGCAGGGCGTTGCGGTGAACACGCCCATCGCGATCCTCCTGGAGGAGGGCGAGGACGCCGCGGCGCTTTCGGCCCCGGCGGCGCCCAAGGCCGCCGACCCGCCGCTGGCGACGAGCCAGCAGGCGATGCCCGACCGGGCCGTCGCAGGTAAGCACGCGCCCGAGGCGCCCGCTCCGTCGGCCGCGAACGGATCGGGAGACCGCGTCTTCGCGAGC
>CANGXM010000121.1 GCA_947457845.1 Rhodospirillales bacterium
CGCCGCCGCCGGCTGGCCCTGCGCCGGACGCGCCGGCGTCTGCTGCGCGGCGGCGGGCGGGGCGACGGCGATGGGCAGGGCGATGGTCGCCAGAAGGGCGGCGATGACCGGAAGGGCAGGGCGCGTCATGGGGCGGCGTTCGGGCTGACTTCTATTCGGGTCCGAACGTCGCGCCGCAAGATGGCAAGACCGCGGCAATCGCGGCCGCGCAGCCTCGTCTCGATCTCGTTCAGGGTCATCGCCCGGCGTCTCCGGTCAGAGCGGGATGTTGTCGTGCTTCTTCCAGGGGTTCTCGAGCTTCTTGTTCCGAAGCATGGCGAGCGACCGGCACAGGCGCCGACGGGTGTCGTTCGGCATGATGACGTCGTCGACGTAGCCACGGGCGGCGGCGACGAAGGGGTTGGCGAACTTCTGGCGATACTCCTCGGTCCGCGCCTCGATCTTGGCCGGGTCGCCCATGTCCTGGCGGAAGATGATCTCCACCGCGCCCTTCGGCCCCATCACCGCGATCTCGGCCGTCGGCCACGCATAGTTGACGTCGCCGCGCAGGTGCTTGGACGCCATGACGTCATAGGCGCCGCCGTAGGCCTTGCGCGTGATCACGGTCACCTTCGGCACCGTGGCCTCGGCGTAGGCGAACAGCAGCTTCGCCCCGTGCTTGATGATGCCGCCGTATTCCTGCGCCGTGCCGGGCAGGAAACCGGGGACGTCGACGAACGTCACGATCGGGATTTCGAACGCGTCGCAGAAGCGCACGAACCGCGCCGCCTTGGTGGAGGATGCGATGTCGAGGCAACCGGCCAGCACCATCGGCTGGTTCGCCACCAACCCGACCGTCTGCCCGGCCAGACGGCCGAATCCGACGATCATGTTCCGGGCGTAGTCCGGCTGGACCTCGAAGAAGTCGCCCTCGTCCACGACCTTCAGGATCAGCTCCTTCATGTCGTAGGGCTTGTTCGGGTTGGCCGGGACGAGGCTGTCGAGCGCCGGCTCGTTCCGGTCGGTCGGGTCGGCCGTCAGGCGGACCGGCGGGCGCTCCCGGTTCGACGACGGCAGGAAGTCCACGAAGCGGCGGACCTGGAGGATCGCCTCGATGTCGTTCTCGAAGGCGAGGTCGGCCACGCCCGACTTGGTGGTGTGGGTGACCGCGCCGCCCAGCTGTTCGGCCGTCACCACCTCGTGCGTCACCGTCTTCACCACGTCGGGTCCGGTGACGAACATGTACGAGCTGTCCTTCACCATGAAGATGAAGTCCGTCATCGCCGGGCTGTAGACGGCACCGCCCGCGCAGGGGCCCATGATGAGCGAGACCTGCGGCACCACCCCGGACGCCAGCACGTTGCGCTGGAACACCTCGGCATAGCCGCCGAGCGAGGCCACGCCTTCCTGGATGCGCGCGCCGCCGCTGTCGTTCAGCCCGATGACCGGCGCGCCGACCTTCATCGCCTGGTCCATGACCTTGCAGATCTTCTCCGCGTGCGCCTCGGACAGCGAGCCGCCGAAGACCGTGAAGTCCTGGCTGAAGACGAAGACGAGGCGCCCGTTGATCGTTCCGTGGCCGGTCACGACGCCATCGCCCGGAACCTTCTGCGCCTCCATCCCGAAGTCCGCGCAACGGTGCTCGACGAACATGTCGCGCTCCTCGAAGGAGCCCTCGTCCAGCAGGATTTCGATGCGCTCGCGTGCGGTCAGCTTGCCCTTGGAATGCTGGGCCTCGACGCGCCTGACGCCGCCGCCCAGCCGGGCCCCCGCCCGCTTCGTCTCCAGTTTCTCGAGCACGTCGCGCATCCGTCCCGCTCCCCCGCGAGGTCCAGTCGTCGGGGTTCACATACCACCAAGGTTCGGGGGCGCAAAGGACACCGGGCCGACGCAGCGCCCTCAGCCGACGGTGAGGACGATCTTGCCGACGTGGGCGCTCGTCTCCATCAGCGCGTGGGCCTTCGCCGCCTCGGCCAGCGGGAAGGTGGCGTGGACCAGCGTCCGCACCTTGCCCGCCTCCACCAGCGGCCAGACCTCCGCCCGGACCGCCGCGGCGATGGCCCCCTTCTGGGCGACGGAGCGCGGGCGCAGCGTCGAGCCCGTGATCGTCAGCCGCTTGGCCATCATGGCCATGATGGCCAGCTCGACCTTTCCGCCGCGCAGGCTGGCGATCGAGACGTGGCGCCCCTCGACCGCGAGGCAGTCGAGGTTGCGGGCGAAATAGTCGCCGCCCACCATGTCGAGCACGACGTCCATACCCTTGCCGCCGGTCTCGGCCTTCACCACCGCGACGTAGTCCTCCGTGCGGTAGTTGATGCCCCGGGCCGCGCCCAGCGCCTCGCAGGCCCGGGCCTTCTCGTCCGATCCGGCGGTGGCGTAGACGGTGGCGCCGCGGGCCGCGGCCAGCTGGATCGCCGTGGTGCCGATGCCCGACGTCCCGCCATGGACGAGGAAGCGTTCGCCCGCCGTGAGAGCGCCGCGCTCGAACACGTTGGTCCAGACCGTGAAGACCGTCTCCGGCAGGCCGGCCGCCTCCACCGGCGAGACGCCGCGGGGGATCGGCAGGACCTGCGGGGCGGGCGCCACGGCCCATTCCGCATAGCCGCCGCCGGCGAGCAACGCGCAGACCGCGTCGCCCACGGCGATGCCCGTCACGCCCGGTCCGACCGCGGCGACCGTTCCGGCCACCTCCAGCCCCGGGATGTCGGTCACGCCGGGCGGCATCGGGTAGAGGCCCATACGCTGGAGCACGTCCGGGCGGTTGATGCCCGCCGCGGCGACCCGGATCAGCACCTCGCCCTCCGCCGGGCGTGGCACCGGCCGGGTCGTCGCGACCAGGGCCTCGGGGCCACCCGGCGTGCGGATCTCGACCGCGGTCATCGTCTCGGGCACGGGAACGCTCATGAACCCTCCGTTTGCGCTGGGCCGCCGTCCGCGGCGATGATGGGGGATACGACCGCCGAGGAACCGACGATGGAACCGGACGACCTGATCCCCCGGACGAAGAAGCCGGGACTTCGCGACCTCTCGTCGATGTCGATCGACGAACTCCACGCCTACATCGGCGAGATGGAGACCGAGATCAACCGCGTCCGTGCGGAGATCGCGCGCAAGACGGCGCACCGGGCGAGCCTCGACGGGCTGTTCAAGTCGTCGTGACACCGCGCCCGGCGCGCAGGTCGTTCAGCACGAAGACGCGCAGCGCGCTCGACAGGTTCGCGGTGCGCCGCGCGTCGATCTCGGTCACCAGCGCGTTGATCGACAGGCCGCGCTCGCCCGCGATCCGCGTGATCTCGGCCCAGAACTCGGGCTCGAGCGAGATGCTCGTCGGATGTCCCGCGATGCGGACCGAGCGCTTCATCGCCGTCGGACCGTCCCGTCAGCCCGGCCCCGTCATGCGCTCCGGGCGCACCCAGTCGTCGAACTGTTCGCCGGTGACGAGGCCCAGCGCCAGCGCCGCCTCGCGCAGCGTCGTGCCCTCGGCGTGGGCCTTCTTGGCGATCTTCGCCGCCGCATCGTAGCCGATGTGCGGGTTGAGCGCGGTCACCAGCATCAGCGATCCGTCCACCAGCGCACGGATCCGCTCCCGGTTCGGCTCGATGCCGGCGACGCAGTTGTCGGTGAAGCTCACGGCCGCGTCGGCCAGCAGGCGGATCGACTGGAGCACCGCGTTCGCGATCACGGGCTTGAAGACGTTCAGCTCGAAATGCCCGGTGGCGCCGCCGACGGTGACGGTCACGTGGTTCCCCATCACCTGGGCGCAGACCATAGTCAGCGCCTCGCTCTGGGTCGGGTTCACCTTGCCCGGCATGATGGAGGACCCGGGCTCGTTCTCCGGCAGCGACAGCTCCCCGATCCCGCTGCGGGGGCCCGAGCCGAGAAGGCGGACGTCGTTCCCGATCTTCATCAGCGACACGGCGATCGTGTTCAGCGCGCCCGACGCCTCGACCAGCGCGTCGTGGGTCGCCAGCGCCTCGAACTTGTTCGCCGCCGTGACGAAGGGCAGGCCGGTGATCGCCGCGACGTGCCGGGCGAAGGCGACGTCGAACCCCACCCGGGCGTTCAGGCCCGTGCCCACCGCCGTCCCCCCCTGGGCCAGGCGCAAGAGCCGCGGCAGGACGGCGCCGGCCCGCTCCACCGCGTAGGCCACCTGCGTCGCATAGCCGGAGAACTCCTGCCCCAGCGTGATCGGCGTGGCGTCCTGCAGGTGGGTGCGGCCGATCTTCACGATCGTCGCGAAATCGTGCGCCTTCCGGTCGAGGGCCGCGTGCAGGTGCCGCAACGCCGGAAGCAGCCGGTCGTGGATCTCGCGCGCGGCGGCGACGTGCATGGCGGTGGGGAAGCTGTCGTTCGACGACTGCCCCATGTTGACGTGGTCGTTCGGGTGGACGGGCGACTTCGACCCGCGGGCGCCGCCCAGCATCTCGATCGCCCGGTTCGCGATCACCTCGTTGGCGTTCATGTTGGTCTGGGTGCCGGAACCCGTCTGCCAGACCACCAGCGGGAACTCGTCGTCGAGGCGGCCTTCGGCGACCTCGCGCGCCGCCGCGACGATCGCGTCGCCGATCCGGCGGTCGAGGGCGCCCAGCTCCATGTTCGCCAGCGCCGCCGCCGTCTTCTGGAGCCCCAGCGCCCGCACCAGCGGCACCGGCATCCGCTCGCCCCCGATGCGGAAGTTCCGGAGCGACCGCTCGGTCTGGGCGCCCCAGTAGCGGTGGGCGGGCACCTCGATCGGGCCGAAGCTGTCGGTCTCGGTCCGGGTTCCGGTGGCGGACGTCATGGGCAGGTCTCCCCTCGCGGTCCCGACGACATGAGACGCGGGCCGCCCGCCCGCAACCGTCCGGAAGCGCGAGGGTGTCAGCCGTCCCGGCGGGCCTGAACGATCGAGAAGAGGCCGATGGGGGGTAGCCCGGTAACCGTCTCCACCGTCAGGCCCTCGACGCCCTGGAACGCCCGCGAGAGGGGGAAGTAGGGCCGCCAGCCGAGCCGGTCGGCGAAGGGGTTCAGCGCCTTCTGGACGCTCGCCGCGATCCCCGTCTCCCGCCCGGTGAAGTGGTTGACGACGAGGATGCGCCCGCCCGGCCGGCACACCCGCACCATTTCCCGCACCGCGGCCGGCGCGTCGGGCACGACCGAGACCACGTACATGGCGACGACCACGTCGACCGAGGCGTCGGGGAAGCCCAGCTTCAGCGCGTCCATGCAGGCGAGGCCGTCCACCTGCGGCAGGCCGCTGCCCGCCCGCCGCTGCGCGACCCGCAGCATGGGCTCCGAGAGGTCGATCCCGCAGACCCGGTGGTCGGCGCGGTAGAGCGGCAGCGACAGGCCGGTCCCCACGCCCACCTCGAGGATCCGCTGCGAGCCCGGCATCGCGTTCACGGCCGCGACCGCGGCCCGGCGGCCGGCATCGAACACCTTGCCGAACACGCGGTCGTAGATGCCGGCGTAGCGGCGGTAGGTGTCGAGGACGGCGTCGGAGTTCATGCGTGACGGACCTGTGGCTTCCCGGTTCGAACCCACATGGTCCCGCGCCGGCCCATCGGCAACCCGGAACGGCCCGGGATCGTCCGGACGCGGTTGCGGCCACTTGGCCCCCCATCGGGGGATGTCCGTCGATGTGGCTGGAACCCGGGGGGCGTGTTCCGCGTTCCTCGAGTGAAAATCCCCCTCACCATGCGCGGAGAAGGATCATGGTCCGCTTCACGTTGCTCGCGGTCCCCGTCGCCCTCGCCCTGTCGGCCTGCGGCTCCAACGTCCAGGAGAGCGCCGCGAGCGGGGCCGGCGCCGGCATCGTCGCCGGGGCGCTGGTCGGCGGTCCGATCGGCGCCATCATCGGCGGTGCGATCGGCGGGGCCGGCGGCACGGCCGTGGAGGGCCAGCAGCGCGGCACGCTCGACAACCTCGCGCCGGACGGCGGCGGGACGACGAACGCGACGCCGCGCCGCACCACGGCGCCCTGAACCGGTCACCCCATCCGCAGCACCTTGCCGGGGTTCATCAGGCCGTCGGGGTCGAGCGCGGCCTTCAGGGTGCGCATGACGTCGACCGCCTCCCCGTGCTCGCGCTCCACGGCCCAGATCTTCCCCGTTCCCACCCCGTGCTCGCCGGTGCAGGTGCCGCCCATGGCGAGCGCCCGCTCGACGAGGCGGGCGTTGATGGCCTCGGCACGGGCCATCTCCGCCGGGTCGTCGGGGTCGAGCACGATGGTCAGGTGGAAGTTGCCGTCGCCCACGTGCCCGACGATGGGGGCGAGCACGCCCGCCTCCATCACGTCCGCCTTTGTCTCGACGATGCAGTCGGCCAGCCGCGAGATCGGGACGCAGACGTCGGTCGCCCAGATCCGTGCCCCGGGTCGCAGCGCGAGGCCGGCGTAATAGACGTTGTGCCGCGCCTCCCAGAGGCGGTTCCGCTCCTCGGCCCTGGCGGCCCACTGGAACCCGGTCCCGCCGTTCTCCGCCGCCAGCGCGCCGACCATCTCCGACTGCTCCGCCACCCCGGCCTCGGTCCCGTGGAACTCGAGGAAGAGGTGCGGCTCGACCGGAAGTCCCAGCTTGGAGAAGCGGTTGCATGCGTCGATCTGCACCTCGTCCAGCAATTCGATGCGGGCGACGGGCACGCCCGACTGGATGGTCTGGATGACCGTGTCGACGGCCGCCTTCACGCTTGGAAAGGCGCAGACCGCGGCGGCGATCCGCTCCGGCACGCCGTAGAGCCGGACCGTCACCTCGGTGATGACGCCCAGCGTCCCCTCCGACCCGACGAACAGGCGGGTCAGGTCGTATCCGGCGGCCGACTTGCGCGCCCGCCCGCCGGTGCGGATCACCCGCCCGTCGGCCAGCACCACCGTCAGGCCCAGCACGTTCTCCCGCATCGTGCCGTAGCGGACGGCGTTGGTGCCGGACGCGCGCGTCGCGGCCATCCCGCCGATCGAGGCGTCGGCGCCGGGGTCGATGGGGAAGAAGAGGCCGGTGTCGCGCAGGTGCTCGTTCAGCGCCTTGCGCGTCACGCCGGCCTGCACCGTGCAGTCGAGGTCCTCGGTCGACACCCGCAGCACGCCGGTCATGTGCGTCGACAGGTCGATCGAGATGCCGCCCGTCAGTGCGGCGACCCCGCCCTCCAGCGCCGTCCCGGTGCCGAAGGGGATGACCGGCGTCCGGTGCCGGCGGCAGGCCGACACGATCGCCGACACCTCCTCGGTCGTCGTCGCGAAGGCCACCGCGTCGGGCGGCATCATGGCGTGATAGCTCTCGTCGCGTCCGTGCTGTTCGCGCACGGCGGCGGAGGTCGACAGCCGGTCGCCGAGCAGCGTGCGGAGCTCGTCGAGAAGCGCCGGCGGTGCGGCCGGGCGGGGGCCGGCGTTCGGCAGAGCGGACATGGGTCAACCTCCCTTACCTGTCTTGCCGAAGACTAGTCGGTCCGTCGTCGCGGCCGCAAGACACGGGTCATCCCGCGAGCGTCGCCTCGGCCGACTGGACGAGCCGACCGTCCTCGCCCAGCACGGCCAGCGTCACCGTGTCGTCCCCGGGCCGACCCAGGAGGGTCAGCCGCTCGCCGGCGATGGCCGGGCTCTCGCCCCGGAACGAGAAGGTCGCGATGCGGTGGCCGCCGATCGACGCCGAACAGAGGTCGAGCAGCAGCGTCGCCATCAGCGGGGCGTGGACGACGAGGCCCGGATAGCCCTCCACGTCCCGCGCGTAGGGCGCGTCGTAGTGGATGCGGTGGCCGTTGAAGGTCAGCGCGGAATAGCGGAACAGGAGGACCGGATCCGTCGCCACCGTCCGGTGGAGCGGCCAGGGCCCGGGCGGTGCCGCGGGCACCGACCGCCTCGCGCCGTCGCCGCGATAGACGATCGTCTGCCGTTCCCGGACGGCCGGGCGGCCCACCGACCAGACGTGGTCGACCTCCACGAACACGAGATCGCCGGAGCTGCCGGTCTTCTCCCGCACCGAGACGACCGTCGAGGTGCGGGTGACGTGGTCGCCGACGCACAGCGGGTGCACGAAGTCCAGGCGGCTGCCGGCCCACATGCGCCGCGGGAGGGGAACCGGGGGCAGGAAGCCGCCGCGCGCCGGATGCCCGTCGGGCCCGACCTGCGACACGGGGACCCGCGGCTGACCGAGCATCCAGTGCGCGCCCGGCGGCGCCGGTTCGCCGCGCGCCGGATCGGGCCCGGCCCGGTCGAGGGTGGCGAGAAGGCCCGCGACGAGTGCGGCGGTCAGGTCGTCGCGCGCCTGCTCCGTCCGGCCTTCCCAATTCGACAGCGGCTCCATCGGCGCGCCTCCAAAACGGATCGGAGGCAGACTAGCATGCGACACCGCCGCGCGTGCCCTCTTGCCACCGGTGGGGGCGGAGGCTCAGATGCGCGCAACGACGATCCGGGAGGACCGATGACCACCATCCATCACTACGTCGGCGGCAAGGCCGTCGCCGGCACCAGCGGGCGTCAGGGCGACGTCTTCAACCCCGCGACCGGCGAGCGTACGGGCCGCGTCGACCTCGCCTCGCGCGCGGAGGTCGACGCCGCGGTGAAGACGGCGAAGGCGGCACTGGCCAAATGGGCCGCGACCCCGCCCGTGGTGCGCGCCCGCGTCATGTTCCGCTTCAAGGAGCTGTGCGAGCGGAACGCGGACGAGCTGGTGCGGATGATCAGCGCCGAGCACGGCAAGGTGCAGTCGGACGCGAAGGGCGAGCTGCAGCGCGGCCTGGAGGTCGTGGAGTTCGCCTGCGGCATCCCGCACCTGCTGAAGGGCGAGTTCTCGGAGAACGTCGGCACGAACGTCGACAGCTGGTCGATCCGCCAGCCGGTCGGCGTGTGCGTCGGCATCACGCCGTTCAACTTCCCGGCCATGGTGCCGATGTGGATGTTCCCCATCTCCATCGCCTGCGGGAACGTCTTCATCCTGAAGCCGTCGGAGCGCGACCCCTCCACCCCGTTCCGCATCGCCGAACTCCTGACGGAGGCCGGTCTTCCGGCCGGCGTGTTCAACGTGGTGAATGGCGACAAGGAGGCGGTCGACGCGCTGCTGACCCATCCGGACGTGGCGGCGGTCAGCTTCGTCGGCTCGACGCCCATCGCCGAGTACGTCTACACGACCGGCTGCGCCCACGGTAAGCGCGTCCAGGCGCTCGGCGGGGCGAAGAACCACATGGTGGTCATGCCGGACGCCGACCTGGAGCAGGCGACCGACGCGCTGATGGGGGCGGGCTACGGCTCGGCCGGCGAGCGCTGCATGGCGATCTCGGTCGCGGTCGCGGTCGGGAACAAGACCGGCGACGCGCTGATCGAGAAGCTGGCGCCGCGGGTCCGCGCGCTGAAGGTCGGGCCGGGCACCGACCCCGACGCCGAAATGGGCCCGCTCGTCACCGGGCCGCACTTCGAGAAGGTGAAGGGCTACATCGACGAGGGCGTGCGCGAGGGCGCGGAGCTGGTCGTTGACGGTCGCGGGCTGAAGCTCCAGGGGTACGAGAGCGGGTACTTCCTGGGCGGCTCGCTGTTCGACCGGGTCCGCCCCGACATGAAGATCTACAAGGAGGAGATCTTCGGGCCGGTGCTGTCGGTCGTCCGCGTCGACGACTACGACACGGCCGTGAAGCTCATCAACGAGCACGAGTACGGGAACGGGACGGCGATCTTCACCCGCGACGGCGACGCCGCGCGGAGCTTCGCCAGCTCTATCCAGGTCGGCATGGTCGGGGTGAACGTGCCGATCCCGGTGCCGATGGCCTTCCACTCCTTCGGCGGGTGGAAGCGGTCGATCTTCGGCGACCACGGCGCCCACGGGCCCGAGGGCATCCACTTCTACACCAAGCTGAAGACGATCACCTCGCGCTGGCCGACAGGGATCCGGGCGGGTGCCGAGTTCGTCATGCCGGTGATGCGTTGAAACGAGAAGGGCCCCCGGCGATCGCCGGGGGCCCTCCACGGATGCGACGACCGATGCCGTCAGTTCTTCAGGCCGAGGCCCGCGAACTTCTTGTTGAACTTGGCGATCTGGCCACCCGTATCGAGCAGCTTCTGCACGCCCGTCCAGGCCGGATGGGTCTTCGGATCGATGTCCAGACGCAGCGTGTCGCCGGCCTTGCCGTAGGTGCTGCGGGTCTTGAACGCCGTGCCGTCGGTCATGACGACGTTGATCTCGTGATAGTCGGGATGGATGTCCGTCTTCATGACATTCGGTCCAGCAAGGGTTGGCCGCGCACGGGGGCCGGCGACGAAGCCGCGCTTATATCGGAACCCCGGGCGGCGATGCAAGGAGAACGGGAGGGGTGCGGGGCGCCATGAGGTCCGGCCCCCGCCACGACCCGGGCGACGGCCGCGGCTGGGCCGCCGCCGCGGCCCTCCTCGTCTTTGCCTGGACCGCGTTCGCCTGGCCCTGGATCACGGGGTCGGTGACGATTCCCTGGGACGCGAAGCTCTACTACTACCCCGCGATCGTCGAGCTGGCCCGCGGCGGTGCCGCGCCGTGGACGGGGGCCATGTTCTCCGGCCTGCCGGCGGTCGCCGATCCCGCGTCGTTCCACTTCACGCCGACCGTCCGCCTGTTCGCCGCCCTGTGGCCCGACCCGTCGATGCGGGACGTCGACGTGATGCAACTGGCGCACCTGCTGTTCGGCGGGATCGGCATGCTGCTCCTTGGCCGGGCGGCGGGACTCGCACCCGCCGCGGCACTCGTCGGGGCGCTGGTCCTGATGCTGGGCGGCCCGGCCGCAGGGCGCCTTCAGCACACGATGATGACGATCAGCATCGCGTGGCTGCCATGGACGCTGCTGGCCCTCGCGACCGTCGTCCGCGGCCGGGGCGTGCGCGGGATCCTCGCGGTTCCCCTCTTCGGCGCGTCCGCGGCGGCGCTGGCGGTCGGGCGCGACCAGGTGGCGTTCCTGTGCGCCTGGGTGGTCCTCCTCGCCGCACTCGTCCCGGTCGCGCGCCGGTTCCGCGACGCTCCGGCCGGGGCCGTCCGCCTGCTCGCGAGGCTGGCCGCGGCCGGGGTCGTGACCGTCCTCCTCCTGGCGGTGCCGGCACTCCTGACGGCTGAGTTCCTGGCGCTCGGCGACCGCGGGGCGATCGGCTTCGTCGAGGTGGCCCACGCCTCGCTCCAGCCGCTGGCGCTTCTCGGCCTCGTCGTGCCCGACGTCTTCGGCGCGCTGGTGCCGGGGGCCTATTGGGGTCCCGGCCGGCTGCCATGGATGGCGTTGTCGGCGACCGGGTTCGACTGGACCGACGACACCGTCTCCCACCTCTACCTGGGCGCGGCCGTCCCCGTCCTCATCGCGGTCGCGGCGGTCGTCCCCGGCCGACCGTCGTGGCGCGCGTGGGGGGGCCTCGCCGTGACGGCGGCCGGTGCCGTCTACATGCTGGGCGCGTGGACGCCGCTCTTCCGCCTCGCCTACGAGGCGGTGCCGGGGGTGGCGCTGTTCCGCCGGCCGGCCGACGCGACCTTTCTCTTCGCCTTCGGGCTCGCGGCGCTGGCGGCGTTGGCGGCGCAGCGCCTTCTCGTCGACGGCGGCGCGATCCGTGTCCGGGCGCCGGCCGTCCTCGCGCTCGCGGCGATCGGCCTGATCGCGGGCGTCGCCCTCGTGCGGATC
>CANGXM010000122.1 GCA_947457845.1 Rhodospirillales bacterium
GCCGGCGCCGGGGTGCGGCGGGCGAACAGCGCCACGAGGAGGAACGAGAGGGCGACCACCGCCCCCGCGCCGACCAGATAGTGCCAGAGCGGGAGCGGCAGGTCGTAGCGCTGGGCGAAGGCGTGGGCGGCGGCGTCGCCCGGCAGGAGGAGGACCGCGGCCGCGGTCGCCGTCACGGCCCCCGCCCCCCTCATCGCGGATGGACCTCGAGATAGAGGACGGTGACGTGGCGTCCGCCGGCGTCATGGACCTCGACCGCGAAGCGGCCCGCCGCCCGCGCCGTGAAGGCCATCGTGGCGACCGCCCCCACCGCCGCGCGCACCTCCACGCCGTAGCCGTGGAGATGGATGTCGGCCGGCCGGTCGACCGACCACAGGATCTCGACCCGCTCGCCCTGGCGAAGGCGCAGCGTCCCGGCGCCGCGGGCCGGCCGGACGATCCCCTCCCCTTCGGCGCGCCCCTCCCGCAGGTCGACGGCGATCCGGCGCGCCGCCTCCTGCCCCAGGGCGACCATCGCGAGGGCGGTGGGGACGGCCGCCAGAAGACCCGCGAGGAGGGCGCGCCGGACGATCATCCGCGCACCGTCAGACGACCGGCGGCGGGTTGCGTTCGGTCATGGTCCGCCGCTGGTGCCAGTCGGGATCGGGGACCGGGACGGCGCCGGCCGCGTCCAGCCGCGCGATCTGGTCCGGCGTCAGGCGGACCGGGACGGCGGCGAGGTTGTCCTTCAGCGGGGCCGCGTCGCGCGCGCCGAAGACGACGCCCGAGACGGTCGGCGGCGGCGATCGTCTTCATCAGGTGCCAGCCGGAGTCGTTCGACACGCCCCAATACCGGACCTTGCCGCCGCGGACCAGCGTGTCGAGCGCGCCCGCCACGTCCGCCACCGGCGTCACGGCGTCGAAGGCGTGCCACCGCCGAAGGGTGCCGTGCCGAGGACCAGCGCCGGGATCTTCAGCCCCGGGGCGCCGAGGGTGCGGTGTTCCATGCGAGGGCTCCCGATCGGCATCCGGTGCGATGCCCGGCGGCAGGGATGCCGGTGGCGCAAGGACCCATCCTTAAGGCGGTCGTCCCCGGGTCCGGATCGCGACAACGATAGTCCACCGACATGCGCAAGTCGGTTTGCCGAGTGCTGCGATGACCCTATTTCGCGTCGGGTCAACAAGGAGGGCAAGCCCATGCTCCGTCTCGTCAACAACCTTCCGCTCGTCGGAAAGCTCGCGATTCCCGGCGTTCTGGTCGTCGCGCTGATCGCCGCCCTGGTGGTTCAGTCGCTCGCCACCGTCTCCACCATCAACCGGACGACCGGCGAGGCGATCGACGTCGACGTCCGGCGCCTGGAATACGCGCTCATCGTCCAGAGTGCGATGAACGCCGCGGCCGTGGCGGAGAAGAACGTGATCCTCGCGTCGGAGGCCGGCGAGGCGCAGGCGTATGCCGCCGCCTTCCGCAGGTCCATGGACACGGCCGTCGCCGCGACCGACCGCCTGATCGCCCTCGCCGACACGCCGGAGCGCCGGGCGACGAACACGCAGATCCGCACGGCGGTCGACGGCTATGGCCGCGCGGCCGGGCAGGTGCTCGACCTCGCGCAGGCGGGGAACAGCGAGCGGGCGCGGGCGCAGTCGAACACGGCGTCGCGGGAGGCCCGGCTCACGGTGGTTCGCCTGACCGACGAACGGGTACACGCGAACGAGGAGGCGCTGGCGCGGAAGGTGGAGGCCGTCGACAGGGTCGCCGCCGACGCGTTCACGACCCTCGTCGTCGAGGCGGCGGTGGGATCGGCCGCGCTGCTCGCCGCGATGGCTTGGATCGTGATCGGCTTCGTCGTCCGCCCCCTCGCCCGCATCACCGCCATGATGGACGCCGTCGCCGGCGGTGATCTGGACCGGACGGTCGAGGGCGCCGCGCGCAAGGACGAGATCGGCTCGCTGGCCCGCTCGCTCGAGGCGTTCCGCGCCAAGGGGCTCGAACTGCGCCGTATGGAAGCCGAGGCCGAGGCGGTGAAGCAGGCGGCCGAGGCCGAGCGCAAGGCGGCACTCGTCCGGATGGCCGACGCGTTCGAGGCGAACGTGGGCACCATCGTGGAGACGGTGTCGTCGGCGTCGACGCAACTCCAGGCGACGGCGCAGTCGATGTCCGCTGCGACCGAGGAGACGGCCCGCCAGTCGACCGTGGTCGCGGCGGCGTCCGAGCAGGCGACGGCAAACGTCCAGACGGTCGCCGTCGCCTCCGAGGAACTGGCCGCCTCGATCCGCGAGATCGCGCGCCAGGTTGCGACGTCGACGCAGATCGCCGGCTCCGCCGTCGAGCGGGCGACCGACACGTCCGGCCGCGTCACGGCGCTGGCCGAGTCCGCCCGGCGGATCGGCGAGGTGGTGGGGCTGATCCAGTCGATCGCGAGCCAGACGAACCTGCTGGCGCTCAACGCGACCATCGAGGCGGCCCGCGCCGGCGAGGCCGGCAAGGGCTTCGCGGTCGTCGCCAGCGAGGTGAAGGCGCTCGCCCAGCAGACCGCCAAGGCGACCGAGGAGATCGGCAACCAGATCGGCGCGATCCAGTCGGCCACCGACGAGACGGTCGGCGCGATTGATGCGATCGCCGGCGTGATCCGCGACATGGACCAGATCGCCACCGCCATCGCCGCCGCAGTGGAGGAGCAGGCCTCGGCCACCGACGAGATCTCCCGCAACGTGCAGCAGGCCGCGGCCGGCACGATGGAGGTCAGCACCAACATCGTGGGCGTGAACCAGGCGGCGAACGAGGCCGGCGTGGCGTCGAACGACGTGCTCGGCGCGTCGGGCGAACTCGCACGGATGGCCGCCGACCTCCGCACCGAGATGGATCGGTTCCTGAACGGTGTGCGGGCGGCCTGACCGGGCCGTCCGTGCGACGGACCACCCCGATCGATCGCGGCGGTTGTTGACCGCGGCCCCATTCTCCCGGATTGATGGGGTGGTCCCTCCCCATCCCGGGCGAAGGGGGACGTGTGTCGGCTGACGGGGAAACCGGGCCATGTGGGGACGGCTCGCGATCGGGACGGTCGGGGTGGCGGTCGCGGTCGCGGCGCTCGTCGGATGGATGATCGCCCAGTCGCGCACCAACGCCCTCCTCCGCGCGGATCGGGAGGTGGCCCGGCTCGCGGTCTTCCTGGAGCAGCACGCCGCCCGCACGTTCGAGGCTGTCGACGTGGTCCTGCGGTCGGCGGTCGAGCGGCTGACCGACGCCGCGGTGGCGGGCCGGCCGACGGCCGACCTCCTCGACGATCTGAGGACCCGGGCCGACATCTCGCCGCAGATCGGCATCATCTTCGTCGAGACTGCGGACGGCGAGGTCCACGGCAGCGTGCTGTCCACGGGGAACAGCCGCTTCCTGCGCCTCAGGGCCGCGGTCCGCCGCGGCCACGCCGTCGCCATCCCGGACCGGCTGCTGATCGAGCTGGCGCCCGAGGATCCCATCACCCTGGGCGCCACCGCCGTCCTCAGCCGGGCGGCGGTCGATCCTGAAGGGGTGCCGATCGCGATCGTGGCGGCGACGCTGGACACCACCTATTTCCGCAGCCTCTACGCCGCCGCCGACCTGGGGCCGGGCGGCGTGATCACCCTGCTCCAGCCGGACGGCACCGTCCTCCTGCGCGCGCCGGATGCGGCGGAGACGGGCGTGCGCCGCTGGGCCGACGACCCGCTGCTGGCCGCCGTCTCGCAGCGGCCGAGCGGCTCGCTGCGCCGGACCGACCCCATCGACGGGCGGGAACGCATCCTGTCGTTCCGGTCGGTCGAGGGCTATCCGCTGGTGATGATCGCCGGGATGGCCGAGGCCGACGTCCTCGCCGACTGGCGGCTGACGGCGGAGGTGGAGATCGCGGTGGCGACGGGGGCGATCTGCCTGCTGCTGCTCGCGGGCTTCACCAGCGCCAGCGCCTTCCGCCGCGCCGACCGGGCGCAGCAGGGCTCGCAGGAGAGCAATCGGACGACCGCGTTCCTCCAGCACGTCTCCGCCGCCGCGAACGAGGCCCGCGCGCTCGACGCCGCGGCCGAGAGCGCCATCACCGCCATGCTGGGCCATCTCGGCTGGACCGCGGGGACGGCGCACCTGCGCCTTCCGGGGCGCGACGCGGCGGAGGCGCTCGACCTCATCGTCCGCCAGGACCGCACCCGCCTCGCCATCTTCGAGATCGCAACGCGGACCACCGTGGCCGACGAGGCGGCGGCCCTGTTCGGCCTGTTCGGCGGGAACGACGGGCCGCGCTGGGTCGAGGACCTGCGCGAGGCGGACTGGACCCGGCGCCGGGACGCGGCGCGGGCGAGCCGGATCGGCGCGATGATCGCGATCCCGGTCAGGGCCCGCGGAGCGCTGATCGGCGTGGTTCAGGTGGCGGACGACCGGCCCCGCGCACCCGACCCCGCGGTGCTGGACCTGGCCGCCTACGTCGGGGACCAGCTGGCGCTGGTGGCGGAGCGCGCGCGCTCGGACCAGGAGGTGCGCGACCGTGAGGCGCGGCTCGCCTCGCTCTACGACGCGGTCCGCGACGCCATCGTGACGATCGCGATGGACGGCCGGGTGGAGGCGATGAACCCGGCCGCGGCCCGCCTGTTCGACCGGCCGGCGGTCGCGGTGGTGGGCCAGGACGTCGGCACCCTGATCGCGGAGCCCGTCCGCGTCGGCACGGCGCTGGACGGCACCGGGCTGCGGCGCGACGGGACCACCTTCCCCATCGAGATGTCGGCCAGCGAGATGCCGGTGGGCGACCGCCGCATGCTGGTCGCCGTCGTGCGCGACGTGACCGAGCGCAAGCGGTTCGAACGGCTGAAGGACGAGTTCCTCTCCACCGTCAGCCACGAGCTCCGCACGCCGCTGACCTCGATCGTCGGTTCGCTCGGGCTGCTGCTGGTCGGGGCGGGCGGGGCGCTGGGCGACAAGGCCGCCCATCTGGTCGGCATCGCCAAGCGCAACGGCGACCGGCTGATCCTGCTCCTGAACGACATCCTCGACCTGGAGCGGATCGCCGCCGGCCGGATGGAGTTCGTGTTCGAGCCCGTCGACCCGGTCGCGCTGGCGGCCGACGCGATGGAGCAGAACCGCCCCTTCGCCGAGGCGCACGGCGTCTCGCTCATGCTGGACGCCGCGTCCGTCCCGGCCGCGCACGCGGACCGGCATCGGATCGCGCAGGTGCTGACGAACCTCCTGTCGAACGCGGTCAAGTTCTCGCCCGCGGGCTCGGAGGTGACGGTGCGCGTGTCCGACGAGGGCCGGTCGATCCGGACCTCGATCGTCGATCGCGGCCGCGGCATCCCCGAGGCGTTCCGCGACCGCATCTTCCAACGCTTCGCCCAGGCCGACGCGGGCGACGCGCGGACCAAGGGCGGGACCGGCCTCGGCCTGTCGATCGTGCGCAGCATCGTCGAGCAGCACGGCGGTCGTGTCGGCTACGAGAGCGTCGATGGCGCGGGCTCCACGTTCTGGTTCGATCTTCCCCGCGCAGGACAGGAGATCGCCGATGCGGCGGCTTGAACGCATCCTCTACGTCGAGGACGATCACGACGTCCGGGACATCGGCGGCATCGTGCTGGAGATGGAGGGGTTCGACGTGCGGGCCTGCGCGTCGGGAGCCGAGGCGGTCGCCCTGGCGCGCACGGGTACCTTCGCCGCCGATCTCGTGCTCCTCGACGTGATGATGCCCGGCCTCGACGGTCCCGCGACGCTGGCGCAGCTGCGGACGATCCCCGCCGTCACAACCCTCCCCGTGGTGTTCCTGACCGCGAAGGCATACCCAAGGGAGGTGGAGGCGCTCCGGGCCCTGGGTGCCGTCGGCGTCCTTCCCAAGCCGTTCGATCCGGCCACGCTGGGCGAGGCGCTTCGCCGGATCTACGCCACGACCGGCGGGGGCGGGGGCTGACGCGGCCGGGACCGCCACCTCGGCACCGGTCGTATGCACTTGTGCCAAATGGCGTTTCCAACCAAAGCTGGCACAGTGTTCCCCGGCGAAGGATGGCGCCCGGGCCGATCCAGACGGCGGGGTGGAGCGGAAGGTTGGGACGATGGTCGGGATCCTGGATTACCTGTTCAGTTCGGCAGGGTTCCTGCCGCACGGCATATGCCTGCTGTGGAGGCCAGATCTCGTGGCGCTCCACGCGATCTCGGACCTGGTCATCGCCCTCTCCTACTTCTCCATCCCGCTTGCGATCTTGACCTTCGTCCGGAGCCGGCGCGACTTCGACTACGGTGGCGTGGCGGTCCTCTTCGCCGCCTTCATCATCCTTTGCGGCATCACCCACCTCGCCTCCGTCGGCATGCTCTGGTTCCCTTACTACGGGCTGGACGGCATGCTGAAGTTCGTGACGGCGCTGGTCTCCGCGGCCACTGCGGTCGTGCTGTGGCCGCTGATCCCGCGGCTACTGGCGGTGCCGAGCCCGGCCGTCCTGCGGCGCGCCAACGTCCGCCTCGCGGAGGAGGTGTCGGAGCGGGTGGCCGCGGAAGCCGCGCTGCGCGAGGCGCACGCGGGGCTGGAGGCGCGGGTGCAGGCCCGCACGGCCGAACTCCTGCGGGCCGAACTGCGCGTCCGTCTGGCCGCCGAGGCCGCGGGCGTCGGCGTGTGGGAGTTCGACGCGGTGGTGGGCTCCCTCGACCTCTCGCCCCAGGCGGCGGCGGTGCTCGGCGCCTGCTCGGAGGAGGACGACCGGCGCCTGTCGGCGGTCCTCGCGGCGGCGGCGGAGGCGGGAGACGCGTTCGTCGAGACCGTCCGCCTCAACCCCGCCGTGGGGCCGACGCGCTGGGTGGAGATCCGCGGGCGCGTGATCGCGGCGGGCGACGGGTCGGCGCCGCGGCTGATGGGGACGGTGATGGACGTCACCGAGCGGACCGAGGCGGCCGGGCGGCTCTCTGCCTCGCTGGCGGAGAAGGAGATGCTGCTGCGCGAGGTGCACCACCGGGTGAAGAACAACCTCCAGAGCCTCCTGTCGCTGGTGCAGATGGAGCGGCGGCGGACCCGGGACGAGGCGCTGCGCGGGCGGCTGGACGCGGTCCGGTCACGGGTCCATGTGATGGCGGCGGTGCACGAGCAACTGCACGCCGGCAACGGCCACCACGACGTGAACCTCGGCCGGCAGCTCGACGCGCTTTGCACCAACCTCCAGGACCTCGACCCCGACGGCGGGCGGATCGCCGTGACGGTGACCGCCGAGACGGTCCACGCCGACATCGACACGGCCGTGGTCTTCGGCCTCGTCGCCAACGAGATGGTGTCCAACGCCTTCAAGCACGCCTTCCCGGGCGGGCGCCGCGGACGGATCGACGTCCGCCTGACGACGGCGCCGGGGACGGTGGCGCTCACCGTGCGCGACGACGGGGTGGGTGACCCGGGCGGGCCGGGATTGCTGGGCAAGCAGCTCGTGGTCGCGCTCGCGGGGCAGCTCGGCGGGACCGTGTCGGGCAACGACACGGGTCCCGGTACCACGGCGCGCGCCGTCTTCCCGGCGAGCCGGTTCATCGGCATGTCGGGCGACGGCGCCGACCGCGCGGCCTGACGGCGGCGCCGATGCGGGTGATCATCGTCGAGGACAACGCCCTCGCCGTCGTGGACCTGCGCGAGATCCTGGAGATCGCGGGCCACGAGGTTGTGGGCGTGGCCGCGACGGCCGACGAGGCGATTCCCATGGGCGAGACCGGGGCCGACCTCGCCCTCGTCGACATCCAACTCGCCGACGGCTCGTCGGGGCTCGACGTGGCGGAGCACTTCGCCGAAGCGTACGGGATCCCCTCGCTCTTCATCACAGCCACCCTGCCCGGCGACCCCCGGGTGGGCCGCTACGGCGTCGGCCACCTCGGCAAGCCGTACGACGAACGGACCGTGATGCGGGCCATCGCCGCGGCGCTGGCCGCCGGCCGACAAGGTGATTGACAAGCCCGCCGGGGATCGCGGACGCTCGTTCTCAAGGCAAACAATTGTGCGTTAATCGCACGCACGGAACGGGTCCGGCGTGCCGCCGGACGCCCGCACGGTCGGGCCGAGGCCCAGGGGAGGAAACGGGTGACGAACGCTGACGGAAGCGGTGGCGTCGGAGCGGGGCTCGGCCACAACAGCGGCGGGTCCGAGAAGGAGGAGGTCGTCTGGGAGCGCTGGACGAAGAAGCGGACGTTCGTCCGCGCGCTCGAGGGCACCTACGGCGAACTCTATCGCGAACTCTACAGCCAGCCGCGGGTCTATCGGTCGCGGGACTGGAAGTGGAAGGGCGGGCCGCAGAACTACGGAAAGAAGATCATCAATCCGCAGTCGGTGAAGGTGGCGCAGTCGATCGAGACGCACATCGACGTCTACGCGCCCGGCGGCTACGGCCAGAAGCACGGTCACATGAATTCGGCCGTGTTCTTCGTCCTCAAGGGCAAGGGCCACGACGTCCACGACGGCAAGCGCCACGACTGGGAGGCGGGGGACGCGCTGATCGTGGAGAACGGCTGCGTTCACCAGCACTTCAGCGACGATCCGGACGACGAGTGCATCGTGCTGATCATGAAGGCGAAGCCGCTCTTCCTGTTCATGCACATGATCTTCCAGAAGGTGGTCGAGTATCCGCCCAAGGAGCCGGCCGCCGGCCAGGAAAACTACACGCCCCCGACGCATATCTGAGGCCGCGCGATGAAGAAGAGCATCATCGATCCGATCGAGGTCGAACGCGCGCACGCGCAGACGCGGCACGTCGACTACTACGCCAAGGCACTGGACGCCTCGAAGAAATTCCGCGAGGAGTACGAGGGCCGCCTCAATGTGGTGAAGTGGCACCAGATGCCGTTCGAGCGGTCGCCGGACGGGCTGATCAAGCACATCATCAACGAGGAAATGGATACGAAGGAGTGCTGCATTGACATCTACATGCAGTTCCTTCCCCCCGGCGGCGCCAGTGGCAAGCACCGGCACCTGACCGAGGAGATCTTCTACGTCGTCGAGGGCAATGGCTACGACCTGCACTGGGACGTGCGGTTCGACTGCAACGACAAGTACGAGTGGTCGTGGGACGAGGAGCCCAAGCGCTTCGAGTGGAGCCAGGGCGACTTCGTCTACATCCCGCCCTATTGCACCCACAAGCACTTCAACGCCGACCCGGACAACGAGGCGCGGATCGTCGTGGTCAACAGCCGCATCCTGAAGCCGATGGGCTTCGACTGGTTCGAGCAGCTGGAGAACGCCGAAGGGTTCTGACGGCACGGGAAACCCTCCCCCTGTCCCTTTCCGGTCGCACGAGAGAGGGACAGGGTGAGGGGTCGTCAGCCGCCCGACTTCCGCGCCCCCTCCGCCAGCAGGTCCCGGATCTCGGTCAGGAGCTTCACGTCCGCCGCGATCTCGGGCGCCTTCGGCACGCCGGCGGCGGCGTCCTGGCGGGCGGCCAGCCGGTTCATGGTGCGGATGACCATGAACAGCGCGAAGGCGACGATCAGGAAGTTGAGCGCCACCGTCAGGAACTGGCCGTAGCCGATCACCGCCCCCTGCTTCTTCGCGTCGACGTAGGCGGCCCCCGCCTGAACCTTCGACGACAGGGCGATGTAGTGGTTGGAGAAGTCGAGCCCGCCGGTCACCGCCCCGATGACCGGCATGACCACGTCCTGCACCAGCGACGTGACGATCGCGCCGAAGGCGGCGCCGATGATGACGCCGACCGCCAGGTCGACCACGTTGCCACGCATGGCGAACTTCCGGAATTCCTCGATCATCGCTCGTGTCCCCGTTCGGTTGTCGTGTGGCCGATCATGCGTCGATCCGCGCCCGACGCGAAGGGGCGGCAACGATCCGCGAGGCCCTTGCAATCCGGCCCGCGAACTTCTAGTTTCCCGGCCTGCCGCCGGGCCTCAAGGTCCGGACCGGGCACGCCGTTGTAGCTCAGGGGTAGAGCAGCTGCTTCGTAAGCAGCGGGTCGGGGGTTCAAATCCCTCCAACGGCACCATTTCCCAAGTACTTACGGGCTTCCACGGGGTAACTGAAGTTAGCCGGGTAACATCCTGGGTAACGCCGAACGCCCCCAGGGCCTCGAGACGCCGTTGCAGCGGGTCTTTGGTCAGTGCCCGGCCAGCGCGGCCTCGAAGTCGCCGACGACCTCGGAATGACGCTCCGCCACGGTGGACAGGGCGTCGGTGACCATCTCGCGGACGGTCGCCGCCATCTCGTGCAGGACCACCTTCCGGGTATCGCTCCGCCGGGCCATGGCGCGGCGGCGTTCCAGGCGGCTCGGGAGAGAGGCGGCGCTGGCGATAAGGTGCGCATCCACCACGGGGCCGAGGTCCGTCGCGCCTCGACCAGGGCGTTCTCCCGCTCGATCGCGTCCTGTAGATCCCGCTCGATCTGGTTCGCGAGGGCGATGCGCTCGCGCTCGGCCCGCGCCAGATCGGCCGTGGCGTCTCCGGCCGCCCGAAGGCTGCGCACACGCTCGTCGCCCCGGTTCATGGCTCCGGCGTCGATGTTCGTCAGCGCGCGATCGAACTCCCGCTCCACCCTTGCGAGGTCGGCCTGCAGTTTCCCGACGAGCGTCTGTGTGCGCTGAACCCGCGCTTCCGCCGTCGCGATTGCATTGTCGTTGATGGGCGTGGCGGGGGTGCCGTCGCGAGTGAACGGGGACGCTGCGGCTGCGGCGGCGAGCCGGCGCTGCTCCGCGACCTGAGCCCGCGCCTCGTCGACCGCGTTCTGTTCGTCCCGGAGCTGCCGGAACAGCACGTCCTCAGAAAGCGTGAGGCTTGCCTTCACCCGTTCGTAGATCGACCGCGCCTCCTCACGGTTCCGCTCGATCCGTCGCGTCTGGGCGTCAGCCTCGGTGTCTCCGAGGTCTTGTAGCTTCTGCCAGTCCCGGATGAGCTCCTCGTTCGCCCGGCTGAGATCCCTGACCGACTCGGCGGTACCACTGAGCTGCAGGGCGAGAACGCCGACGGTCAGCAGCGCGCCGGCGATGGCGCCGGCCGGGCCGAAGATCCCGAGCAGCTGGCTCCCCTGCTGACCGAAAGCGACGAGCGCGCTCTGACCGCCGGCTATCTGCGATGCGAAGTCCTGCACCTGGAAGCCGGCCTGCCCAAGCGTCTGCCCCAACCGACGGCCGGTGTTCCCAGCGTTCTCGTTCGCCGCGCCGAACTGCTGGGCCGCAACCGACGCCGCGCCATAACGCTGATTCAGCAGCGTCATCGCGCGGGCGTGCTGTTCGGCGGTGATGCGGCCTTGCTCCAGCCAACGGTTCACCTTTTCCGTCTCCCGGCCGAAACGCGCCTGCGCCGCGGCTGCCGGATCCAGCTGTCGGATTAGCCGATCGTAGGCAGACGTGCTCTCCTGGATTCGTCGCTCGGTCTGCGACACCGATTGGGTGACCCCGACCTGCGACTGCTCCATCCGGCGGTTCGCCGCTTCGACCTGCTGCGCCCCCTGCGTGTATCCGCTCGCGTCGAGGTCGGCTGGTTAGCGTCCACGGAGTTGGTGGAATTTCGCTGATCGCCCGGGGTGGGGCATGCCCCACCCCGGGCGGCGATCGGGAGGTGGCCATCGGGCAGGTCGGCTAGGATGGAGTTACCACGCTTCACCACAACCGACCCGGA
>CANGXM010000123.1 GCA_947457845.1 Rhodospirillales bacterium
CGATGCGGAGGCCGGCGCCGGCGCCACCGGAGCGGCCGCAGGGACCGGAGCCGGCGCCGCCGGCATGTCGTTCGCGGGGGCGGGCCGGGTGCCGTGGCCGAGGTGCGAGGCCGCGGCACCGTCGTGGAACTCGAAATCCTCGCGGAACATCGTGAGGAGGTGTTCCTCCAGGCCCATCATCAGCGGGTGGACCCAGGTGTCGAAGAGGACGTTGGCGCCCTCGAACCCCATCTGGGGCGAGTGGCGGGCCGGGAAGTCCTGCACGTGGATCGGGGCGGAGATGACGGCGCAGGGCACGCCCAGGCGCTTGGCGATGTGGCGTTCCATCTGCGTGCCGAGCACCAGCTCGGGCTGCAGCTCGGCCACCTTCGCCTCGACCTCCAGATAGTCGTCGGTGATCAGCGCCTCGCAGCCGTGCCGTTCGGCGGCGGCGCGGACGTCGCGGGCGAACTCCCGGCTGTAGGTGCCGATGCCCACCACCGCGAAGCCGAACTCCTCCGCCGCGACGCGGGCGGCGGCGACGGCGTGGGTCGCGTCGCCGAACACGAACACCCGCTTGCCGGTGAGATAGGTCGAGTCGACCGACTTCGCGTACCAGGCCGACCGGGACTCGGGCGCGTCGAGCGCCGGGGCCGGGTCGACGCCGGCGAGCGTCGCGGCCTCCTCGATGAAGGCGCGGGTCGCGGCGACGCCGATCGGGACCGTCTTCGTGAAGGGCTGGGCGAAGGCCTTGCGCAGCCATTCGGCCGCCGTCAGCGCCGTCTCGGGATAGAGCACCACGTTGAAGTCCGCGGCACCCAGGCGGGCGACGTCGTCGGGGGAGGCCCCCATCGGCGCCACCACCGCCACGTCGATGCCGAGCCGGCCGAGGATCGCGCGGATCTCGCGCACGTCGTCGCGGTGGCGGAAGCCGAGCGCGGTCGGCCCCAGGATGTTGCAGGACGGGCGGGCGCCCGGCGCCCGTTCGGGCCGCGGCGTGCCGGGCGGCAGCGCGTGCGGGCCGCAGAGCGAGCGGACGATGCGGTAGAAGGTCTCCGCCGCGCCCCAGTTCTCCTTCTTCTGATAGGCGGGCAGCTCCAGCTCGACGACCGGGATCGGCAGGTCGAGCGCGCGGGCGAGGCCGCCCGGATCGTCCTGGATCAGCTCGCCGGTGCAGCTGGCGCCCACCAGCATCGCCTTGGGCGAGAAGCGCGCGTGGGCGTCGCGGACGGCGGTCTTGAACAGCTCCGCCGTGTCGCTGCCGAGGTCGCGCGCCTGGAAGGTCGTGTAGGTGACGGGCGGACGGGCCGACCGCCGCTCGATCATGGTGAAGAGCAGGTCGGCGTAGGTGTCGCCCTGGGGCGCGTGCAGCACGTAGTGGACGTCGGTCATGCCCGTCGCCACCCGCATGGCCCCGACGTGGGGCGGTCCTTCGTATGTCCAGAGCGTGAGTTGCATGGCTCAGGCCACCAGCATCTTGCGCCGCCGAAGCGGCCGGGCGAACAGCTCCGCGAGGTCGGCCGCCTGCTCGTAGCCCTGGACGGGGGTGAACAGCAGCTCGATCGACCATTTCGTCGTGAGCCCCTCCGCCTCCAGCGGGTTGGCGAGCCCGAGGCCGCAGACCACGAGGTCCGGCCGCGCGGCGCGGCAGCGGTCGAGCTGGCGGTCCACGTCCTGACCTTCCGAGATCAGCACCCCCGGCGGAAGCTGCGCCAGCTCGGGCGCCATGTGGCGGCGGTGGAGGAAGGGGGTGCCGACCTCGGTCAGCGTCATGTCGAGTTCCCGCGCGAGGAAGCGGGCGAGCGGGATCTCGAGCTGGCTGTCGGGGAAGAAGAAGACGCTGCGCCCGGCGAGTTCGCCCCGGTGCCGGTCCAGCGCCATGCGGGCGCGGTCGCGGCGGGGCGCGATGACCCGCTCGAACAGGTCGGGTTCCACGCCGAAGGCGCGGGCGGCGGTGGCGAGCCAGGCGGTCGTGCCGTCCACGCCCAGCGGGAAGGGGGCCGACAGTCGGCGGGCGCCGCGGTTCTCCAGCAGGCGCGCGGTCTCGGCCAGGAAGGGCTGCGCCAGGAGCACGGTCGTCAGCGGGCCGACGGCCGGCAGGTCGCCCGCCCGGCGCGGCGGCAGGAAGGAAACGCGCTCGATGCCCAGCTCGGCGAAGATCCGCCGCATCTGGTCCTCGACCACGTCGGCCAGCGCGCCGACGACCAGCAGGGAACGGCCGTCCGCCGCCGTCTCGTCCGGCATCTGCGGCACCAGCGCCGCGAGGCAGGCGTCCTCGCCCTGGGTGAACGTCGTCTCGATCCCGCTGCCCGAGTAGGCGAGGATCCGCACCCGCGGCGTGTGCACCTGCGACAGCCGCGAGGCCGCGCGGGACAGGTCGAGCTTGATGACCTCCGACGGGCAGGAGCCGACGAGGAAGAGCATCTTGATGTCCGGCCGGCGCTCCAGCAGCCGCCCGACCACCCGGTCCAGCTCGTCGTTCATGTCGGCGCGACCGGCGAGGTCGCGCTCCTCGATGATCGCCGTGGCGAACCGCGGCTCGGCGAAGATCATCACGCCGGCGGCCGACTGGATCAGGTGCGCGCAGGTCCGCGACCCGACCACGAGGAAGAAGGCGTCCTGGATCTTGCGGTGCAGCCAGATGATGCCGGTCAGCCCGCAGAAGGCCTCCCACTGGCCCCGCTCGCGCAGGATCTCGGGTCCGGCGGCGGGCGCGCAGGCCTCGACGAGGGGATCGGCGGCGGGGCGCTGAGGGGCGCGGCGGATCATCGGGCGACCTCCATCCCGGCGACCGGCCCGGCGTCGCGGGCGGCGCCCTCGAGACGGGCGGCGCGGAGCTTCAGAATGAACTGGCCCGCGTTGACCACGTAGGTCACGTAGGCGGCGAGCGCCAGCAGCATCTGGCCCGAGGCGTCGAGCGCCCCGGTCGCCAGGGCGGCGAGATAGGCCGTGTGCAGCGCCAGAACCAGCATGCTGAACACGTCCTCCCAGTAGAAGGCGGGCGCGAACAGCCAGCGGCCGAAGACCACCTTCTCCCAGATCGAACCGGTGACCATGATCGTGTAGAGAAGGAGCGTCTTGACGACGATCGAGACGGTCGCCGCCTCGAAGCCCTCGCCCGTGGCGAGGTAGCGCAGGACGAGGACCAGGCTGACGAGGAAGGCGACGAACTGGACCGGGGCGAGAACGCCCTGCACGATCGTCCAGGGCGAGGCGTCGCGGCGCCTCCGCTCCTCCGGCGTGTACAGGCCCGGACTGCGGTCCGGTCTCTCACCACCACCTGCCATCGCGCGCCTCCCGTGGCGTCCGCCGATCTCGTTCGATCGGCCCTGTCCGGCGTCGGCTGCCGTGTAACTGTCAACCTGACTAGACAGTGTGCTGAATTCCGTCAGGTCGTCAAGACGTCAATACAGATTGACATTCATGATCGGTCGTCGTTCGAATCCAGTCGCTCGCGCCGGTACGGACGAGGGTCGGGGAAATCCGCCTTGTCGCCCGGTGGGGGAAGGCGTAGCGTTATGGGAACCCCGAAGAAGGGGAGTTGCGATGATGGACTCGCTCGTACGGGCCACCGCGGGGAGCGGTCGGATGCGCCAGGTCGCGCACGCGATCGACGGATCCCCGTCGGTTGCCGGGTCTTCGATGTCCGCCGGGACATCGGCCGAGCTCCGCGGCTTGGTCGAGGCGGAAATCGTTCCACGGCTGGTGAGCGCGCACGCGATGCGCGCCCGGCCTGCCGCGACCCGCCGCCCTCCACCGCCGCTCTCCCGCCTCCTGCACGAGCAGGACGTGTCGGATTTCGCGACGCTCTCGATCTCGAGCGACGTCGCCGCCGCGACGCGCTTCGTCGAGGAGCGGTGCAGGGTCGGCATCCCGCTCGACGTCCTTTATCTCGATCTCCTGTCGCCCGCCGCCCGCACCCTCGGGACGATGTGGGAGCGGGACATGTGCAGCTTCGCCGACGTGACGGTCGGCCTGGGCGTCGTCCAGGGCGTGCTGCACGCCCTGAGCGACCGTTTCGTCGACGGCACGTCGGGCGGTGCCGACCCCCGGCATTCGGCCCTGCTGGTCGGCGCGCCCGGCGAGCAGCACTCGGTCGGCGTCCACATGGTGGCGGAGTTCTTCCTTCGCGCCGGCTGGGCCGTGCGGTCGGAGCATCCGACCTCGGTCGGGGCCTGCGCCGAGCTGGCGTCGGAGGCCTGGTACGGAGTCGTCGGCATCTCCGCGGGCTCGTCGGTGAAGATCGATACCGTGATCGAGTGCGTCCGGCTGGTCCGGATGCGGTCTGCCAATCGGGACGTGGCCGTCCTCGTCGGTGGTCCCCTGTTCGTGATCCATCCCGAGTGCGCACAGGCGGTGGGGGCCGACGGGACCGCCACCGATGGCAGCCAAGTGCCTCAACTGGCTGAGAAATTCGTCGCGCGCATGCCCGTTCGGGCTTGACCTCAGAAGAAATCGGGCTGACCGACGGAGGCGGGGCGACCCGCGTCCGTCGTCCGTGTGCGATCGGCGCGCCCATGGAACAAAACGGACCTGCGAGCGTTAAGGGTGTGTCAATCAAAGTTGACATCAATCCAGCTTGACAGTCGCTGGTCGGATCATGCACATGATCGGTTCGATCACACCGTTACTGATCGCAGACACCCGTGTTCGCGAGACTGCAGTGGCGCCATTCGTGTCACCGGACGCGTCCTTCGCGACGCTAGCCCCCAAGTCGGTCGCGGCCCTGATCGCGTCCGCCGGCGATCTCTCGTTGGTCGTCGACGGCGAGGGGATCATCCGCGACGTCGCCTATGGGAGCGACGATCTCGCCCATGCCTGGGGTACCGCCTGGATCGGGCGGCCCTGGATCGACACCGTCACGGTCGAGAGCCGCCCCAAGATCGAGAGCCTTCTGGCCGACGCCGCGGCGGACCATCCGCCGCGCTGGCGTCACGTGAACCATCCCAGCGAGGGGACCGGCAGCGACGTCGCGGTCCAGTATGCGGCGGTGCGGATGGGCGAGGGCGGCGGCGTTCTGGCGGTCGGTCGCGACCTGCGGCCGCTCGCGGCCCTGCAGCAGCGCCTCGTGGCCGCCCAGCAGGCGACCGAGCGGGAGTATGCGCGGCTGCGCCAGATGGACGTGCGCCACCGGCTGCTTCTCGACTCGACGAGCGAGGCCGTGGTCATCGTCGACGCCTCTACCTTCAAGGTCATCGAGGCCAACCCGGCGGCCGTCGGCCTCCTCGTCCAGGCGATGGACCGCGTGGTCGGCCGCTCGCTGATGGACGCGTTCGACGGTCCGGGCACCGAGGCGGTGCAGACGATGCTGGCCGGCGTGCGCGCCACGGGGCGGTCGGGCGAGACGCGGGCCACGCCCGACCGGGGCGAGCACGGCTACCGCGTCAGCGCGGCGCTGTTCCGCCAGGACGGCGTGCCGCTGTTCATGATCCGCCTCGCCTCGACCGCCACCGAGGGGCACGGGTCCGCCCCGTCCTCGGACGGATTCGGCGACATCGTCGACCGTCTTCCCGACGGTCTGGTCGTCACCGACGCCGACGGCCGCATCCGCGAGGCGAACCCGGCGTTCGTCGACATGGTGCAGTTGGCGAGCGTCGAACAGGCGCGCGGCGAGTCGCTCGAACGATGGCTGGGCCGCCCGGGCGTCGACCTGGGCGTCCTGATCGCAAACCTGCGCCAGCACGGCTCCGTGCGCCTCTACGCCACGACGCTGCGCGGCGCGTTCGGCGCGTCGGCGGAGATCGAGGTCTCGGCCGCCAGCATCACCACCGCCGACGGGGTGGGAATCGCCTTCGTCGTCCGCAGCGTCGGACGCCGGACGACGGTCGACGGCGTGGCCCCGGAACTGCCGCGCTCGGCGAGCCAGCTGAAGGAACTGGTCGGCCGCGTGCCGCTCAAGGACCTGGTCCGCGAGACGACGGACGTGATCGAGCAGCTGTGCATCGAGGCGGCGCTGGAGATCACCGGCGACAACCGCGCGTCCGCCGCGGAGATCCTCGGCCTCAGCCGCCAGAGCCTGTACGTGAAGCTCCGCCGCTACGGTCTGGGCGACATCGAGGCCGAATAGGCGGAAGGGGCCCCGCCGCCGCGCGGCCCCTCACCCCGCCCGGCGCAGCATCGGCAGGTGCGCGGTCAGGTAAAGCCGGAACCAGTAGGTGTAGGCCTCCGGTCGCGCCCGCGCGTCGGCGAGGAGATCGGGCAGGGTCAGCCACGCCGTCGCCTCCACCTCCGCCGGATCGGGGGCGAGGGGGCCGTCGTGGCGGGCGCCGTAGAGGGTGACGACCTCGTTCTCGCTGAGGCCGTTGTCGAAATCGACCGCGTAGGACACCGTGCCGAGCGGCGTCATCTGGCAGCGGATGCCCAGTTCCTCGTGCAGGCGCCGTGCCGCGGCGGACGCCGTCGCCTCGTCCGGCCGCGGATGGCCGCAGCAGGAATTCGACCACAGCCCGCCCGAATGGTACTTGGCCGCGGCCCGGCGCTGGAGCAGCCAGCGGCCGTGCCGGTCGGTCACCAGGACCGAGAAGGCGCGGTGCCGGAGCCCCTGCCGGTGCGCCTCGAGCTTCGGCGCCGTGCCCACCGGCCGGTCCGCCGCATCGACGAGGACCACGCGCTCCGCCGCCTCGCCCGGATTTTCTGGGATCATCCCGTCCCCCTTCGCCGCGCCGTCGCCGGTCCGCGTTCGTCCGGACGCTACGGTGATCGTTCGGGCTCGTCAATCCGTCGCGACGCCAAACTGTAAATGTGAGTTGACACTCTTCGGGGCGGTGCCAAGAATGCGGCCATGGCTCGCCCATCGCTGTCCGCAGTGCTGGAACTCCTGAAGCCCATCACCTGGTTCCCGCCCATGTGGGCGTTCGGATGCGGCGTGGTGTCCTCGGGCGTCTCCACCCAGGGTCGCTGGCCCCTCGTGGTCGCCGGCATCCTTCTCGCCGGCCCCCTGGTCTGCGCGACCAGCCAGGCCGTGAACGACTGGTTCGACCGGCACGTCGACGCCATCAACGAACCGAACCGCCCGATCCCGTCCGGCCGCATCCCTGGCCGCTGGGGCCTGTGGGTCGCGATCGCCTGGACGCTCCTCTCGCTCTTCGCCGCCGCGACGCTGGGCGCCTTCGTCTTCGGCGCCGCCGTCGTCGGCCTCGTCCTCGCCTGGGCCTACTCGGCCCCGCCGGTGCGGCTCAAGCGAAACGGCTGGTGGGGCAACGCCGCGTGCGCCGCCTGCTACGAGGGCCTGCCCTGGATCACGGGTGCCGCGGTGATGCTGGCGGCCCAGCCCGACTGGCGGATCCTCGCGCTCGCCGGCCTCTACAGCGTCGGCGCCCACGGCATCATGACGCTCAACGACTTCAAGTCGATCGAGGGCGACACGAAGGTGGGCATCGCCTCGCTCCCGGTCAGCCTCGGCGTGACGGGGGCGGCGCGGCTCGCCTGCCTCGTGATGACGGTGCCGCAGCTCGTCGTGGTGGCGCTGCTCGCCGCCTGGGACGCGCCCTGGCACGCCGCGATCGTCGCGGCGCTGCTGCTGGCCCAGCTCGCCCTGATGGTCCGGTTCCTCGATCGGCCGCTGGAGCGGGCGACGTGGTACAGCGGCACCGGCGTCACCCTCTATGTCCTCGGCATGCTGACCGCGGCCCTCGCGCTCGGCGCCTCCCTCGCGGTGACCCCATGACGCCCCTCGGCTGGATCGGCATCGTCCGTCTCGGTCTCGTGCAGGCCGCGCTGGGGGCCGTCGTCGTCCTCACCACCTCGACCATGAACCGGGTGATGGTGGTGGAGCTGGCGCTGCCCGCCATGGTTCCCGGCGCGCTGGTGGCCCTGCATTACGCGATGCAGCTGCTCCGCCCCCGCCTCGGCCACGGCTCGGACGTCGGTGGGCGGCGCACGCCCTGGATCGTCGGCGGCATGGCGCTGCTGGCGGCCGGCGGCGTCGGCGCCGCGACCGCCATCGCCATGATCCCCGCGGCCCCGTTCGTGGGCCTGGCGCTGGCCACGCTCGCCTTCCTTGCGATCGGCGTCGGTGTCGGCGCGTCGGGCACTTCGCTCCTCGTGCTGATGGCCAAGCGCGTGGCGCCCCACCGACGCCCGGCGGCGGCGACCGTGACGTGGGTGCTGATGATCCTCGGCTTCATCGTCACCGCCGCGATCACCGGCCGGCTCCTCGATCCCTATTCGCCCGACCGGCTGATCGCGATCGCGACCGGCGTGGGCATCGCCGCCGTCCTCGTCACGATCGTCGCGATCTGGGGCATCGAAGGGCACGCGACCGACGCCGACGCCCCCGCGCCCCGGCAGGCCTCGGCGTCGGAGTTCCGGTCCGCGCTGGCCGAGGTGTGGGCCGAGCCCGCGTCGCGCGGCTTCGCGATCTTCGTCTTCGTCTCCATGCTGGCCTACAGCGCCCAGGACCTGATCCTCGAGCCCTGGGCCGGCCTCGTCTTCGCGATGACCCCCGGCGAGACCACGCGGCTGTCGGGCGTCCAGCACTTCGGCGTGCTCCTCGGCATGATCGTCGTCGGCTTCGCCGGCACGGTCGTCGGGCGCCGCCGGCCGGGCGCGCTGCGCGGCTGGATGATCGGCGGCTGCGTGGCGTCCGCCGGATCGCTCGCGCTGGTCGGCATCGGCGGCCTCTACGGCCCGGGCTGGCCGGTGCGCGAGACCGTGTTCCTGCTCGGCCTGTGCAACGGCGCCTACGCCGTCGCCGCCATCGGCTCGATGATGGAGCGGGTGGGGCAGGGGCAGGCCCGGCGCGAGGGGCTGCGCATGGGCATCTGGGGGGCGGCCCAGGCCGTCGCCTTCGGCATCGGCGGCTTCCTCGGGACGATGGCTGTCGACGCCGCGCGCCTCGTGTTCGCCGACCCCGCCACCGCCTACGCCAGCGTCTTCGTCGGCGAGGGGCTGATGTTCGTCGCCGCCGCCCTGATGGCCTCGCGGCTCGATTTTACCCGCCTCGGCCTCGCCCGGGCGGTCCCCCGTGAAACGGCAACCCACGAACCGGCGGGAGCCTGACCCATGTTCGACGCGATCCACGACGTTGTGGTGGTGGGCGGCGGCCCGTCCGGCGCCACGGCCGCGGCCGATCTGGCGAGGAAGCGCCGCAAGGTGCTGCTGCTCGACCGGGCCGGCCGGATCAAGCCCTGCGGCGGCGCCATCCCGCCCCGCGCCATCCGCGACTTCGAGATCCCCGAGGGGATGCTCGTCGCCAAGGTGAATTCCGCCCGCATGATCTCGCCCAAGGATCAGCGGGTGGACATGCCCATCGACGAGGGCGGCTACGTGGGCATGGTCGACCGCGAGCACTTCGACCCCTGGCTCCGGTCCCGCGCGGGCGCCGCCGGGGCCGAGCGCGCCGACGGCACCTTCGAGGGGCTGGAGCGTAACGACGACGGCACCGTGACCGTCGTCTGGACCGAGAAGGACGGCGGTGCCACCCGCCGCACCCGCACCCGCTTCGTCATCGGGGCGGACGGTGCGAACTCCGCCGTCGGGCGCGCCGTGCTGCCGCAGGAGAAGGTGCCCTTCGTCTTCGCCTACCACGAGATCGTGCGCACGCCCGACGCCGCCGCCGGCGCGGACCTGGAGCCCAAGCGCTGCGACGTCTGGTACCAGGGCCGGCTCTCGCCCGACTTCTACGCCTGGATCTTCCCCCACGGCGACACGGTCTCGATCGGCACCGGCAGCGCGCACAAGGGCTTCTCGCTGAAGGCCGCGGTCGCGACGCTGCGCGCCGACACCGGCCTCGCGGCGACCGAGACGATCCGCAAGGAAGGCGCCCCCATCCCGCTGCGCCCGCTCAAGCGCTGGGACGACGGGCGCAACGTGCTGCTGGCGGGCGACGCGGCGGGCGTGGTGGCGCCGGCTTCGGGCGAGGGGATCTACTACGCCATGCTGGGCGGGCGGCTCGCGGCCGATGCGGTGGAGGAGGCGCTCGTCACCGGGAACGTCCGGGCGCTGGCCGGCGCGCGCCGGACCTTCATGAAGGCGCACGGCCGCGTCTTCTGGATCCTCGGGATCATGCAGCACTTCTGGTACTCGAGCGACAAGCGCCGCGAGAGCTTCGTGAAGATCTGCCGCGACAAGGACGTCCAGCGCCTGACGTGGCAGTCCTACATGAACAAGGAGCTGGTCCGCTCCGACCCGATGGCGCACGTGCGGATCTTCTTCAAGGATCTCGCCCATCTCTTCGGTTTCGTGAGGTCCTGATGGCCCCCCTCGGCGACCCCGTGCCCGCCACGATCGACCGCGTTCCGCCGCGCCCGGCCCCGGCCCCGGCGCCCCAGTCGGTTCCTCTGGCGCCGCGCCGCCCGCCGTTCCCCTTCACCGCCATCGTGGGACAGGCGGCGATGAAGGAGGCGCTGCTGGTCGCGGCCGTCGATCCCGCGGTCGGCGGCGTCATGGTCTTCGGCCACCGGGGCACCGGCAAGTCGACCGCCGTCCGCGCGCTCGCCGCCCTGCTGCCGCCGATGAAGGCGGTGGAGGGCTGCCGCTACGGCTGCGACCCCGCCGGCTCCGGCGGCCTTTGCGACGACTGCCGCGCGCGCCGGGCCGACGGGCCGCTCAGGGCGGTGAAGATCCCCGTTCCCGTCGTCGACCTGCCGCTCGGCGCCACCGAGGACCGCGTCGTCGGCGCGCTCGACCTCGAACGCGCGCTGACCCGCGGCGAGAAGGCGTTCGAGCCCGGGCTCCTCGCCCGCGCCCACCGCGGCTTCCTCTACATCGACGAGGTGAACCTGCTCGAGGACCACATCGTCGACCTGCTGCTGGACGTTGCGGCGTCCGGCGAGAACGTGGTCGAGCGCGAGGGCCTCAGCGTGCGCCACCCGGCGCGCTTCGTGCTGGTCGGCAGCGGCAACCCGGAGGAGGGGGAGCTTCGGCCCCAGCTCCTCGACCGGTTCGGCCTCGCGGTCGACGTGCGCACGCCCGACAGCATCGCCGAGCGGATCGAGGTGGTCCGCCGCCGCGACGCCTTCGACCGCGACCCCGCGGCCTTCGTCGCATCCTGGGCGAAGGAGGAGGCGCGCCTCGCCCGCCGCATCGCCAAGGCCCGCACCGCGGTCGCCACGGTCGCGGTGCCGGACGCGGCGCTGGAGCGGATGGCGCGCCTTTGCATGGCGCTCGGCACCGACGGGCTGCGCGGCGAACTCACCCTGACGCGCGCGGCCCGCGCGCTCGCGGCGCTGGAAGGGTCGGAGACGGTCGGCGACGCGGAGATCCGCAAGGTGGCCCCGGCGGTCCTGGGCCATCGCCTGCGCCGCGACCCGCTGGACGATTCGGGATCGGCCGCCCGCGTGGAGCGGGCGGTGGCCGAGGTGTTCGGGGGATGAGGTCCGCGGCGGCGCAGACCCCCTCGCCCCCAACCCCTCCCCCCGGGGGGGGGAGGGGAGTCGGTCTGCGCGAGGCTGCCACGCCGTCCCCTCCCCCCCCCGGGGGGAGGGACAGGGAGAGGGGGTCGGCGGCACCGCCCCCCACCCCCTGGTCCGACGCGCTGGCCGCCGCGGCGCTCCTCGCCGTCGATCCGCACGGCCTCGGCGGCGTGCTGGTGCGCGCCG
>CANGXM010000124.1 GCA_947457845.1 Rhodospirillales bacterium
CGAGGCCCGGCCGATCGCGTCGGCCAGCGCGTCGGCGGTCGCGTCCGCGAACACGACGCCGGTCGCCCGCCCGGCCGCGAGCGCGTCCGGCGTGGCGTCGACCACCGTGTCGACGAGCCCGCCCACCCGGCGCACGACCGGGATGGTGCCATAACGCAGCGCGTACATCTGGGTCAGCCCGCAGGGCTCGAACCGGGACGGCACGAGCAGCGCGTCGGCGCCCGCCTGGATCCGGTGCGACAACGCCTCGTCGTAGCCGAGGCGGACGGCGACGCGCCCGGGGTTCGCCGCGGCGGCGGCCTCCAGCGCGTCCTCCAGCGCCCGTTCGCCCGCGCCGAGGACGCAGAGCTGGCCCCCCTCCGCGAGCAGGCGCGGCAGGGCGCCGATCACGAGGTCGATCCCCTTCTGGTCGGTCAGGCGGCTGACGATGGCGAAGAGCGGTGCCGCGGGGTCGGCCGCGAGGCCGAACGCCGACCGCAGCGCCGCCGTCGACGCGGCCTTTCCCGACGGATCGGCGGCGTCGAAGGGGGCGGCGGCGTGCGGATCGCGTGCCGGGTTCCAGACGGCGTCGTCGATGCCGTTGAGGATGCCGGACAGCCGGTCCCGTCGCCCCGCGAGAAGGCCGTCCAGCCCGAACCCGCCCTCGGGCGTCGTGATCTCCCACGCGTAGGTCGGGCTCACGGTCGTGATGCGGTCGGCGTAGAACAGGCCCGCCTTGAGGAACCCGATGCCGCCCCGGTACTCCACCCCGTCGATCGAGAAGGCGGAGGGCGGCAGCTGCAGCCGGGCGAGGTGGGCGACGTCCGCGACGCCCTGGAAGGCGATGTTGTGGATCGTCGTCACTGCGGGAACGCGCCGCCCGCCCGAGAGCGCGAGATAGGCGGGGGCGAGGCCGGCCTGCCAGTCGTGGCCGTGGACGACGTCCGGCGTCCAGCCGGGAAGCGCGTCCTCCTGCGCGATGCGCTGGGCGGCACGGGCGAGGGCGGCGAAGCGGAAGGGGTTGTCGGGCCACTCGGTCCCGTCCGACGCCTGATAGGGCCCGCCGCCCCGGTCGTAGAGGACCGGAACGTCGAGGGCGACGACATCGGCCCCGCCGCCCGCCCCGCCGTCCATCCCGCCGTCCACCCGCCCGGCGCGCAGCGTTCCCGTGAGCGGGCCGAACGGCCCCGGCAGGCCGGACACCCGGCCCACCGCGGGCCAGCCGAGACGGGCGACCGCCGGGTAGCAGGGCACGAGCACCCGCGCGTCCACGCCGTGGGGGGCGAGCGCCGCGGGCAGCGCGCCCACCACGTCGGCGAGGCCGCCGGTCTTGACCAGCGGCACCATCTCCGACGCGACGAGGAGGACGCGCACGGGCGCGGGATCCGGCGGCGGGCTCATCGCCCCGGGGACAGGCGGTCGATCATCTCCTGGATGACCAGCGTCACCCCGCCCTCCGACACGTGGAAGCGGCGGGCGTCCTCGGCCGGGTCCTCGCCGACGACCATGCCCTCGGGGATCGTCACGCCGCGATCGACGACCACCCGCGTCAGCCTCGCCCCGCGCCCCACCTGGACGTCCGGCAGCAGGACGGCGCCCTCGAGGCGCGCGTAGGAATTGACCCGCACCTTGGAGAACAGGAGCGAGCCGCGCACCGTGGCGCCGGAGACGATGCAGCCGCCGGAGACGAGGCTGTCGACCGCCATCCCCCGCCGGGTCTCGTCGTCGAACACGAACTTCGCCGGCGGCAGCTGCTCCTGGTAGGTGACGATCGGCCAGGCGGGGTCGTAGAGGTTCAGGTCGGGCGTGACCTTGGTCAGGTCGAGGTTCGCCTCCCAATAGGCGTCGACCGTGCCGACGTCGCGCCAGTAGGCGTCGGCCCCGTCGCGCGAATAGATGCAGCTGTCGCGGAAGGAATGGGCGATCACCTTGGCGCGCGGGACGAGGTGGGGGATGAGGTCGCGCCCGAAGTCGCGCGAGGAGGCGGGATCGGCGGCGTCGCGCTCCAGCTGCGAATAGAGGAAGTTCGCGTCGAAGACGTAGACGCCCATGCTGGCCAGCGCCATGTCGGGCCGCCCCGGCATGCCCGGCGGATCGGCCGGCTTCTCGAGGAAGCTGGTCACCCGGCCGTCGGCGTCGATCGCCATCACGCCGAAGCCGGTCGCCTGCATCCGCGGCACCTCGAGGCAGGCGACGGTGCAGTCGGCCCCCTTCGCGATGTGGTCGCGGAGCATGACCCCGTAGTCCATCTTGTAGATGTGGTCGCCGGCCAGGATGACGATGAACTCGGAGCCGTGGCTGCGCAGGATGTCGAGGTTCTGGTAAACGGCGTCCGCCGTGCCCTGGTACCAGCTCGTCTCGTCGATCCGCTGCTGGGCCGGGAGCAGGTCGACGAACTCGTTCATCTCCCCGCGCAGGAAGTTCCAGCCCCGCTGCAGGTGGCGGAGCAGGCTGTGGCTCTTGTACTGGGTCAGCACGCTGATGCGGCGGATGCCGGAGTTGACGCAGTTGGAGAGCGCGAAGTCGACGATGCGGAACTTGCCGCCGAAATAGACCGCCGGCTTGGCCCGGCGGTCGGTGAGCATGCGCAGCCGGCTGCCCCGGCCGCCGGCCAGGACCAGCGCGTGGGTGCGGCGCGTGGCCTGGCGAACGTCCCTGTCCTCGACCATGCCGCTGTCCTCCCGGCGGGATCGGCGGTTCTTCGAGGACCCCGCGGGTCCGCACGCTGCCGACAGCCCATCAATGCGCGAGGCTGCCACAAAGCTCCCCCCGCTCCAACCACGACGGACGCGGGGTTTCCGCGGTCCGGCGGCGGGGCGGAATGCCCAGATTCTGTGCACCACCCGGCGCGGATCCGGATTGGCGGCGGACGGGGCCGCGGAGGGCGGGGGGACCGGCCGCACGGCGACGGCGGGCCGCCATGCCGCGGTGCGGCAGAGAAATTGCCGCTTTTTTCGGCAGCGCGACCGTGCGGCGGGCGACGGGCGCATCCGGAATCGCCCGGATTGGGCACCGGACGCGCCGTCGGCGCAGGGCCGTGGGCCGGCACGGAACTTGCTGCGAGGCGGCTCGAAGGTCGGCCGGCCGCATGGACCGACCAGCGTGACGAATTGGTTTCGAGAGGTCTTCGATGACGCGTCCCGTTCTCCGTTGGTTGCCGTTCCTGGCGGCCCTTCTGGCCCTGGCGCCGCTCCCGGCCTTCGCCCAGGATGCCAAGGTCGACTCCGGCGTGACCGCCTGGATGCTCACCTCCACGGCGCTCGTGCTCCTGATGACCATCCCGGGCCTCGCCCTGTTCTACGGCGGCATGGTCCGCAAGATGAACGTGCTGGCGACCGTGATGCAGAGCTTCGCGATCTGCTGCCTGGTCGCGGTCCTCTGGATGGTGGTCGGGTATTCGATCGCCTTCTCCAACGGCACCCAGTTCTTAGGCGGCCTGTCCCGCGTGTTGCTGATGGGGATCGACTGGTCGGCCCCCTTCACGCTCGGCGCCGGCACCGACGCCGCCGTCCCGACGGTCATCCCCGAGAGCGTGTTCGTCATGTTCCAGATGACGTTCGCGATCATCACGCCGGCGCTCATCGCGGGGGCCTTCGCCGACCGGATGAAGTTCTCCTCGATGCTGGTGTTCGTCGCCCTCTGGTCGCTGATCTGCTACGCGCCGATCGCCCACTGGGTCTGGCACCCGCAGGGCTTCCTGTTCGCGTGGGGCGTGCTCGACTTCGCGGGCGGCACCGTCGTCCACATCAACGCCGGCATCGCGGGCCTCGTGGCGGCCATCGTCATCGGCAAGCGCAAGGGCTATCCCAACGCGAACTTCGCGCCGCACAACCTGGTGCTCTCTCTGGTCGGCGCCTCGCTCCTCTGGGTCGGCTGGTTCGGCTTCAACGCCGGCTCGGCCCTGGCCGCCGACGGCCGCGCGGGCATGGCGATGCTGGTGACGATGGTCGCCTCGGCGTCGGGTGCGCTGGCGTGGATGTTCGCCGAGTGGGCGGCCAAGGGGAAGCCGAGCGTGCTCGGCATCATCTCCGGCGCCATCGCCGGCCTCGTCGCGATCACCCCGGCCGCGGGCTTCGTGTTCCCGGGTCCGGCGCTGATCATCGGCGCCGTCGCGGGCCTCGTCTGCTTCTGGGCGTCGACCTCGCTCAAGAACGCGATGGGCTACGACGATTCGCTCGACTGCTTCGGCGTTCACGGCGTGGGCGGCATCGTCGGCGCGCTGCTGACCGGCGTGTTCGCCGCCGGCACCTTCACCGCCACCGCAACCTCGCCCGACGGCTACCAGGGCCTGCTCGAGGGCAACCCGGGCCAGTTCCTGCTGCAGGTCTACGGCGTGGTGATCACGGTCATCTACACCGCGGTCGTCACCTTCGTGCTGCTGAAGATCGTCGACGTGATCATGGGCCTGCGGGTCGAGGAGGACATCGAGCGCGACGGCCTCGACATCGGCCTCCACGGCGAGATGGTGCACTGATCCACGCCGGCGTCGCGTGACGCGGAGGGCCCGGGCGGGTGACCGCCCGGGCCCTTTCCGTTCCGGCTCGCCGTCCCTTGGCCGTCCGTCAGTCGGGAAAGCCCGGGGCGGACCGCACGCCGCCGGTGACGATGCCGGCGCGATTGATCTCCGCCGGGGCCGACAGCGCCCGGCCCTCCTCCCCCGCCCAGGCGTCGCCGCCGACGCCGAGCCAGCGCAGGATCGCCGCCGCGGCCACGTGCGCCGCCCGCCCGTTCCCGTCGTCCGCCTTCACCGCCACGGCGATCCCGCGCCGCGGCAGGATGGCGAGATGGACGCCCTCCGCCCCGCCCTTCGCCAGGACCTCGCCGGGCAGCAGGTCCATCAGACGGGTGTCGAACCGTCCGGTGCCGCTGATCAGGCGCGGATGCGCCGCCCATGCCGCCGCGATCCGCCGCATCGCCGCGGCGCGTGCGGGCGGCAGGCCCGCGGGGTCGGCGAAGCGCGCCATCGTCGCCGCGAAGACCCGGAGCGGCATCGCCCAGTTCGGGACCGAGCAGCCGTCGATGCCGACCGGCAGGGCGGCCGTGTCGAGCCCGGAGAGGTCCGCAAGGACGGCCTCGACGCGGCGCTGGACCGGATGGTCGCGCCGGACGTAGCCGCGGGGATCCTCGCCCAGGTGAACGGCGGTCGTGATCATGCCCGCGTGCTTGCCCGAGCAGTTGTTGTGGAAGGCCGAGGGCGCCTCGCCCCGGCGCAGCAGGTCGTGGGCGGTCGGCTCGTCGGTCGGCAGGTGGGTGCCGCATTCGTAGGCGTCGACCGTCCGCCCGATCCGCGCGATCCACGCCTTCGCGACATCGGTGTGGACCGGCTCCGCCGCGTGGGACGAACAGGCCAGCGCCAGTTCCCGGTCGCCGAGGCCGAAGGCGTCGAAGGCGCCGGTCTCCACGAGCGGGATCGCCTGCACCGCCTTGATCGCCGAGCGCGGGAAGACCGGCTCGTCCACGTCGCCCCAGGCGTGCAGGACGCGCCCATCGGCGGCCACGACGCAGGCGCGCGCGCGATGCCGGCTCTCCACCGCATTCCCACGGACCAGTTCGACCGCGACCGGGTTCACGGCCGCGGGTGCGCCGGCGCATCCGCAGCCGGGATGGTGGACGTGGTCGGTCATGACGGGCCTTTCGATCGCGATCCGGAGCGGGCGCGCAACTTGCCCCCCGGCCCGGCGATGTGCAAGGTGCGCCCCATGACGACAGGGCAGATGCGCGGCTACTTCGGGGTCGGGGTCGACACCATCAGCAAGGCGGGGAACGTCGGCGCGCTGATGCGGACGTCCCACGCCTTCGGGGCGAGCTTCATGTTCCTCGTCTCGCCCGCCGTGGACTGGCGCGAGATCGTGAACGTGGACACGTCGGACGCCGCCGGCCACCTCCCGGTGTGGGAATTCCCCTCGCCGGCCGCAGTGGATCTGCCGAAGGGCTGCGCGATGGTGGGCGTGGAGCTGACCGACGACGCGATCGACCTCCCGAGCTTCCGGCACCCGACGCGGGCGGCCTACGTGCTGGGGCCGGAGAAGGGCTCGCTCTCGCCCGAGATGATCGCGCGCTGCGACTTCGTGGTGAAGATCCCCACCAAGTTCTGCGTCAACGTCGGGCTGGCGGGCGCGCTGGTCATGTACGACCGGATGATCTGCCTCGGCCGCTACGCCGAACGCCCGGTGCGCACGGGCGGGCCGGTGCGGGCGGTGCGGCGGGAATAGGCGGGCCGCGCAATCGGAGCCCGCGCGTTCGGGCTGACCATCGTTCGATGAGGACGGGGCGAGGACCATCGACGCGCAAGGGTCACGTCTCTTGCTTTCGCACGCCCATCCAAGTCCACCTGAAACAAAACTAAAATACTCTCACCCTTGCGACGCGGGTTCGATCCCCCTTACCCGCCCCCATCCCGCTCTGCCCCCAGCCCCAGGAGCCGCACCGCGTTCCCCTTGAGGATCAGGTCGTGCACCTCGGGCTTGAACCCCGCCTCCCGGAACTGGGCGATCCAGCGTTCGGGCGGGATCAGCGGGAAATCCGATCCGAACAGCATCTTCGTCCTGAGCGGCCCGTTCGCGTACTGGACCACCTGCGGCGGGAAGTACTTGGGCAGCCAGCCGGACAAATCGATGTGGACGTTGGGCTTGTGCAGCGCCATGGACAGCGCCTCGTCCGTCCAGGGCCACGACGGATGCGCCAGGATGATCTTCATGTCGGGGAAGTCGACCGCCACGTCGTCGACGTGGATCGGCTGGGAGTACTTGAGCCGCAGGCCGCCCCCGCCGCGCATGCCCGTGCCGATGCCCGAATGGCCGGTGTGGAAGATGACCGGGAGCCCGTGCTCCGCGATCACCTCGTAGAGCGGATAGGCCAGCCGGTCGTTGGGGAAGAAGCCCTGGCAGGTCGGGTGGAACTTGAACCCCTTCACGAGGCCGGACGCGATCAGCGCCCGCGCCTCCCGCGCGCCCATCTTCCCCTTGTGCGGGTCGATGGAGGCGAAGGCGATCATCATGTCGGCGTTGCGGCCGGCGGCCTCGGCGATCTCGTCGTTGGGGATGCGGCGGTTGCCGATCTGGAACTCGCTGTCCACCGTGAACATGACGAGGCCGATCTTCTGCGCGCGGTAGTGCGCGACCGTCTCGTCGATGGTCGGGCGCTTGCCGACCTTGAAGTACTGGCCCGCCGCCTCCTCGTAGGGCGCCCAGAAGGGGTCGGTGCCGGGGTGCCGGCAGGAGACCTCGGCGTGGGTGTGGATGTCGATGGCGATCAGGTCGTCGATCTTCACGGCACGCTCCCGGGGCGGGCGACGATGACGGGCGGGGCCGGTGGCTCAGCGTAGAGAGCATCCACCAGCGCGGCGCGGCGCGCCAGCACGGCGCGTTGGTTGAGCGAGCCCTTGTCGGTGATCTCGCCCGCCTCCAGCGAGGGCGCGTCGGGCAGGATCGCCACGCGCTCCACCCGGTTCGACGAGCCGGTCGCGGCGGCGGCGAGGGCGGCCAGCCTCGCGCCGACCGCCTCGGCGAGGTCGGGGCGGCCGGCGTGCTCGGGGTCGGCGACGACGATGGCGGTCACGAAGTCCCGGTCGTGGCCGGCCACCACCACGTCGCGCACGAGGGGCGCCAAGCCACCGATCAGCTGGTTGCGGATCGCGACCACGCTGACCCACGTGCCCGTCGCCAGCTTGAAGTCCTCGGCGATGCGGCCGTCGAACAGGAACCCGCCGTCGGGGTCGCCCGGCGTGGCGAAGGTCAGCGCGTCGCCGAAACGGTAGAACCCCTCCTCGTCGAACGCCTTGGCGGTGAGGTCGGGCGAGCGCCAGTAGCCCGGCATGACGGTCGGCGCCTTCACCCGCGCCTCCAGCTTGCCGTCGACGGGCACGAGCTTCAGCGTCACGCCGATCATCGGGTGGCCGAGGTTCGCCGGCCGGTCGGTGCGGCGCATGTTCATCAGCGCGGACGGCGCCGTCTCCGTCGCCCCCAGGCCGGTGACGATGGGGATGCCGTGCCCGGTGGCCCGGTGCGAGAGTGCCTGGAGCGCATCCCACACCGCCTGCGCCATGCCCGCCCCGGCGTAGAACAGGAACCGCAGACGGCCGAAGAAGTGGCGGGCGAAGTCCGGGTCCGCCTCCAGGTGCGGGATCAGCGTCTCGTAGCCCTTGGGCACGTTGAAGTACGCGGTGGGTGCGATCTCCTTCAGGTTCCGCACCGTCGCCGCGATGCCGGCCGGAACGGGCTTGCCCTCGTCGATATGGAACGTCCCGCCGTTGCAGAGCGCCAGCCCGAAGTTGTGGTTGGAGCCGAAGGTGTGGTTCCAGGGCAGCCAGTCCACGAAGACCGGCGGCTCCTCGGCCAGGAAGGGGAAGCACTGGAGCAGCATGATCTGGTTCGCCATGATCATGCGCTGGGTGTTCACGACCGCCTTGGGCTCGCCGGTCGAACCCGAGGTGAGCAGGAACTTGGCGATCGTGTCGCCCGTCACCGCCGCCAGCGCCCGGTCGATCCGTGGATCGTCGGGATCGCCCATCAGCCGGTCGAACGGGCGGACCGTCGTGCCGTCGGCGCCGCGGGCCGCGACCAGCAGCCGGCCGGGCGCCGCGCAGGCCGCCAGCGCCTTCGCGAACGGGGCGGCGTCGGTCGCATAGACGAGGCCGGGGGTGAGCAGCCGCATGCAGTGGTCGAGCTTGCCGAAGTCGCGCGCGACCAGGCTGTAGGGCGGGGAGACGGGGACGTAGGGCACGCCGATGGTCATCGCGGCGAGCGCGAGCAACCCGTGCTCGACGTCGTTGCCCGACAGGATGGCGATCGGGCGATCGGCCGAGAGGTCGAGGTCGAGGAGCCCCGCCGCCAGCCGCCGCACCGTCCGCCAGGTCTCGGCGAACGAGACGCGGCGCCAGCCGCCGTCGGCGGCGCGCTCGGCCAGGAACGTGCGGTCGGGCGCCGCCGCGGCCCAGTGGACCAGCCGGTCGGTCAGGCAGCGCGGATGGTCGCCGAGGGACTGGCGGGAGACGACGAGGACGCTCCCGTCGTCACGGGGGGTGAGGACAGGGTCGAGCCGGCCGAGGTCGTCCCAGCCGTCGTGGTCGCGTTTCGTCACCGGCCCCACCCCCTTTTCCCATGCTCGCCCGAGACCCTCGCCCCGTCCCTCTATTGCGGCCGCGCCACCTTCGCCGCCCGCTTGGCCAGGAAGTCCTGGACGCGCGCCTTCGCCTCGGGCGTGCCCTGGGCGATGGCGGCGGCCAGCGCCTCTGTCAGATAAGCGATCCCGGGATCCGCCTCGGCGGTGCGGGGAAGGACGTGGAGGATCGCGAAATTGGTCATGGGCGCGTTCTTCGCCGCCTTCCTCGCCAGCGCCAGCGCGGTGTCGAACGCCGCTCCCGGCTCCACGACGTACTGGCAGGCCCCGGCGGCCCGCGCCTCCTCAGCCGCCAGCACCCGCCCGGTCAGCATCATGTCCTGCACCAGCGCCACGCCCACGAGGCGCGGGATGCGGACCGAGCCGCCGCCGCCCAGGAAGATGCCGCGCTGCCCCTCGGGCAGGGCGAAGAAGGCGGTCCGGTCGGCGACCCGCACGTGGGTCGCGGCGGCGAGTTCGAACCCGCCGCCGACCACGGCGCCGGTCAGCGCGGCGAAGACAGGGACGCGGCCGAACTGGATCGCCTCGAAGGCGCGGTGCCACATGCGCGAATGGGCGATGCCGTCGGCCACGTCGCTGTCGCCGCCCACCTCGGACAGGTCGAGGCCGGCGGAGAAGTGCTCCCCCTCCCCGTGCAGCACGGCGGCGCGGACGCCGTCCGGCAGGTCCTCCAGCGCGCGGGCGAGGCCCTTCACCGTCGTGTCGTCGAGCGCGTTGCGCTTTTCCGGCCGGCGGATGGTCAGCACCGCGACGTCGCCGTCGATCGCGACCGACAGGGTCGATGGGGTGGGCGGGGAACGCGGGTCCATCGCGGACCTCCACGGAGGGGCCTCAAACTGTTATGAATCATAACGGATTGCGGGACGGCAGTGAAGGGCTTCGGCGAAGCGCGCGTCCTGCCTATAAGGGAGGCGCGGAGGCCGCCGGCTCCGCCGACCGGGAGAGGACCGTTCACCGCGATGCTGCGCCAAGGCCCGCTCGACCGCCGGCTCGGCTATCTGCTCCGCCGGGCCCAGCTTGCGGTCTTCCAGGATTTTTTCGCGACCTTCGCCGGGTTCGCGGTCACGCCGGCGCAGTACGCGGTGCTGACGCTGGTCGAGGCCAACCCGGGATCCTCGCAGGCGCAGGTCGCCGACGCGCTCGCCATCAAGCCGGCGAACTTCGTCGGCCTCGTCCGGACGCTGGTGGGGCGCGGCCTCGTCCGTCGGGCACCGGTGCCCGGCAACCGCCGCTCGATGGCGCTGACGCTGACGGACGCGGGCGCCGAACTCCTGTCGGCGCTCCACGCCGCCGCCGACGCGCACGAGGGCCGCATCGCCGACCATCTGGGGCCGGACGTCTATGCGGCGCTGCTCGAGCCCGTCGCACGGCTCGGCCGGCTGCGCGGCGCCTGAGCGGTCGACCGCCGCGAGGTGCCGGGCGACGGCGCCGACGGGCCGGGGGCTCAGGGCGCCCCGTCGTCCTCCCGCCAGCGCCGCACCAGCGACAGGTTGATGTCGAACAGGTCGAGCGCCCGGCCCACCGTCTGGTCGACGATGTCCTGGATCGTGCGCGGCCGGGCGTAGAAGGCCGGGACCGGGGGCATGACGATGGCGCCGGCCCGGGTGGCCTGCTCCATCAGGGCGATGTGCCCGGCGTGCAGCGGCGTCTCGCGGAACAGCAGCACCACCCGCCGCCGCTCCTTCAGACAGACGTCCGCGGCCCGGACGATCAGCTCCTCGTCGTAGGAATTGGCGATCCCGCTCAGCGTCTTGACCGAGCAGGGCGCCACCAGCATCCCCGCCGTCAGGAACGAGCCGGACGAGATCGCGGCGCCGATGTCGCGATGGCCGTGGACCACGTCCGCCAGCGCGCGGATGGCGTCGGCGTCCATGTCGATCTCGTCCATCGCGGTGCGGATCGCGGCGGGCGACAGGATCAGGTGCGTCTCGACGTCGGGGATCGCCCGGAGGATCTGCAGCGCGCGTACGCCGTAGACGATGCCGGACGCTCCGGTGATGGCGACGATCAGGCGCCTCATGCGCGTGTCTCCGTGGGATCGGACGGGGGACGCCTCGCGGTCGTGGCGCGGACGACGAGGTCGGTCCCGAGCAGGTGGCGCGCGTCCTCGCCCGGTCGGGCGCCGAGCAGCTCCACCGCCAGCCGCCCGGCCTCGTCCCCGCGCGACGAGACGGTGGTGAGCGCGGGCGTGGTGCGGGCCGCCGTCACGTCGTCGCAGCCGACGACGCTCATCGCGTCCGGCACCGGCACCCCGCGCTCGGCGAGCCCGGCGAGCACGCCCTGCGCCGTGACGTCGTCGAAGGCGATGACCGCCGTGGCCCCGGCGTCCAGCACGAAGGGCACCGCCTCCCGCCCGGCCTCGAACG
>CANGXM010000125.1 GCA_947457845.1 Rhodospirillales bacterium
ATCCGGCGGCGCGCGCCGCCGGCATCCCGTCATCCTCGCCGGATCGCCGGTCCCGTTCGGCGGCCAGCGCGCTTTCCTGCCGGGCGGCGAAGACCCCCGCCTCGGTCCGGTTCCGGAAGTGGAGCTTGGACAGCACGCTGCGGACGATCGACTTCACCACCGCTTCGCTCAGGTGGAGGCGTTCGCCGATGGTGCGGTTGTTGAGGCCCTGGCCGAGGTACCGCAGCGTCTCGAACTCGTTCGATCCGAGATCGGCGATCAGCGCCAGGCGGATCTCGTCGATTCCCAGCCGCGAAAGGAACTGAGAGGGGACGAGGCAATGCCCCTCCAGGCCCAGGTCGATCAGCTCTGGCGCCAGCGACGCGTTGAGGTCCGAGAACAGCCAGGCGTCGGCGAAGGCGAGCATGGGGGCCGCGTCGAGCAGTTCGCGGCTCTCGAGCACCACGATGATCCGGGACCGTCGCGACAGCCGCAGGAAGGCCATCGGCGCGCTCTCGCGCAGTTGCGCGAACTGGGCGAGGCTGATCAGGATCGCGTCCGGCGCCGCCGCGGCGTTCTGCAGGGCGCCGGCGTCGCGGAAGACCGATGTTCGATACCGATTCCGCGCTTCCAGCGCCTGCACCAGCCGCCCGGAGACGGCTTCGTCGTCCACGACCAGACACACCTGGACGCTTCGGGCGGACGCGGAGCGCGGTAGCGTTCCGGACTTCTCCATCGGATCGTTGGGGACGGCCATGTTGGCACTCTGCCTGCGTAAATTCGGGGCTCGCGAACGGCTCGGAAGGGTTTCTGGACTACTGATCGCCATCAACTCCCAAGAAACATGCAACCTCTTGTCTGAATGATTTGTCCTTCGACAGCTCGCGCAAAAACAATGCTACTAGAGACCGGTCTAATCGTGGGCCAAGGCAAAGAGGCTAGATTGTGGCATCTTCGGGTAACCCGGACGTGCGCGACCGGAAGACTATGGACCGTCGTTCTCGTCGTTCTCCGGGCGATTCAGGTACGTCGCACAGTGCCTGTGTCGGCGTGCCAGCTAGGGTAGCAAGCGGGGGCGGGTCGCCGAATTCGGCTTACCCGCCGTCCGTGTGGCGCCCTGCCGCGCCCGTCGGATCGCGCCGCAAAGGCGGCCCGGATGCGATCGCCGTCGGATCGCGACGCGGCGATATCGCGTTTTCGACAAAAAGTGTTATGTTCACGACTTAGGTGGCCCTATGGACCTCGCGTCGGGCAGGGCCCGATCGTCTCAGTCGAGACCGGGCATCCGGTGAGGGTAGGGCGAGGGAACATCGGGACTGTGGAATGCGGATTCTCATCGGCGACGACCACCTCTTGTTTCGCGAGGGACTTCGGCGACTGCTTGAGCAGTTGAGCGCCGACGCCGAGTTCGTCGATGCGAGCACGTTCGACGAGGTGCTCGCCTCCGCGGCGTCCGCCTCCACCGACATCGACCTCGCGCTGATCGATCTGCAGATGCCCGGCTGGCCCGGATTCCGTGGCATCGAAACGTTGCGCGGGCACCTTCCCAAGACGCCGATCGTCGTGGTCTCCGCCTCGGAGAGCGTGTCGGACATGAAGGCGGCGTTCGAGCACGGCGCGTCGGGCTACATCCCCAAGTCGTCCAGCGTGAAGGTGATGCTGGGCGCCCTCAACCTCGTCTTCAGCGGTGGCGTCTACGTGCCTCCGGCCGCACTCCTGTCCCCGGACGGGGCGGACGGGGCGGGGCTCGTGCAGACGCCGTCGGGCCGCTATGGCACCGCGTCGCTCACCCACCGGCAGTGGGAGGTGCTGAACTGCCTGCGGGAAGGGAAGTCGAACAAGCAGATCGCCTATGAACTCGGCCTGTCCGAGGGCACGGTGAAGATCCACGTCACCGCGATCTTCAAGTCGCTCGGCGTGAAGAACCGGACGCAGGCGGTCATCGCCGCGGCCGAACTGGAACGCACCCAGGTCGGCGCCGAGAGCTGAGGCGGATCCGCCTCAGCCCGTCGTCCGGGCGATGAAGCGCTCCAGCCAGCGGATGTCGTAGTCGCCGTTCAGGAAGTCGCTCTCGGCGATGATCCGCTGGTGCAGCGGGAGCGTCGTCTCCACCCCGCCGATCACGTATTCCTCCAGCGCCCGGCGCAGACGCATCAGCGCCTCGTTACGGGTCGAGCCGTGGACGATCAGCTTGGCGATCAGGCTGTCGTAGTTCGAGGGAATCCGATAGCCGTCGTAGAGGGCCGAATCGATCCGCACGCCCAGCCCGCCCGGCGCGTGATAGCCCTCGATCCGGCCGGGGGACGGCATGAAGGTGACGGAACTCTCCGCGTTGAGCCGGCACTGGATCGAGTGCCCCTCGAACCGGATGTCCTTCTGCCCGTAGCCCAGCGGCGCGCCCGTCGCGATGCGGATCTGTTCGCGCACGAGGTCGATGCCGGTGATCATCTCCGAGATCGTGTGCTCGACCTGGAGGCGTGTGTTCATCTCGATGAAGTAGAATTCGCCGTCCTCGTAGAGGAACTCCATCGTCCCGGCGCTCCGATAGCCGAGCCGCCGCGCGGTCTCCGCCGCGAGCGAACCGACCCGTTCGCGCTGCGTCGCGTTCAGGCCGGGGGAGGGAGCCTCCTCGAGGACCTTCTGGTGGCGGCGCTGGAGCGAGCAGTCCCGCTCGCCGAAGTGCACGACGTTCCCGTGCGCGTCGCCGAGCAGCTGGACCTCGATGTGGCGCGGCCGCGCAAGATAGCGCTCGATGTAGACCTGATCGTTCCCGAAGGCCGCGCGCGCCTCGCCGCGCGCGAGCTGATAGGCTTCGCGCAGGCCGTCGACGTCCTGGGCGACCTTCATGCCCTTGCCGCCGCCGCCGGCCGCCGCCTTGATCAGCAGCGGAAAGCCGAAGCGCTGGCCGATCTCGACCGCCTCCTCCAGCGATCCGACCGGGCCATCCGAACCGGGGACCGTCGGCAGGCCGAGGCCGACGACCGTCTGCTTGGCCGTCACCTTGTCGCCCATGATCCGGATGTGCTCGGGCGTCGGGCCGATCCAGGTGAAGCCGTGCTCCTCCACCATCTCGGCGAACTGGGCGTTCTCGGCCATGAAGCCGATGCCGGGGTGGATGGCGTCCGCCCCGGTGATGGTGGCGGCGGTGAGGATGGCGGGGATGTTCAGATAGCTCTCCCGCGCCGATGGCGGGCCGATGCAGACGCTCTCGTCGGCGAGGCGGACGTGCATCGCGTCGGCGTCGGCGGTCGAGTGCACGGCCACCGTGGCGATCCCCATCTCGCGGCAGGCGCGGTGGATGCGGAGCGCGATCTCGCCGCGGTTGGCGATCAGGATCTTCTCGAACATCGCCCCGGCCGTCACTCGATGACCAGGAGGACTTCGCCGAACTCCACCGGCTGGGCGTCGGTGACGAGGATCTGGCTCACCACTCCGCCCTTGTGGGCCTTGATGGGGTTCATGACCTTCATCGCCTCGATGATGAGCACCGTCTGCCCCTGTTTGACCGCATCGCCGACGCGGACGAACGGCGGCGAGGTCGGGTCCGGCCCGACGTAGGCCGTGCCGACCATCGGCGACGTCAGCGACCCGGGATGCTTGGCCGAGGGCGCGGCCGCGGCCGGCGCCGCCGCCGTGGCCATCGGGACCGCGGCCACCGGTGCCGGGGCGATCATCGCCGCCGGCGCCACGGCCCGGGTGACGCGGATCCGCTTCTGCCCCTCGGCGAGCTCGATCTCCGTCAGACCGGTCTCGTCCAGAAGCCGCGCCAGACGGCGCACGAATTCGTCGTTGATATCGAAACTGGCCATTGTCGATCCGTGGGTTCGACCCGGTGCGCCGCGCGGCACGGGCGGGTGCTCAGACGTCGTCTTCGATGATGCGGGCCATGGCGTCGAGCGCCAGCAGATAGCCGTGGCTCCCGAGACCGCAGATCACGCCCTTCGCCGCCTGGGAGACGTAGGAGTGGTGGCGGAAGGCCTCGCGCCGATGCACGTTGCTCAGATGCACCTCGATCACCGGCAATTGCGTCAGGACCAAGGCGTCGAGGAGTGCGACCGACGTGTGGGTGTAGGCGGCGGGGTTGATGATGATCCCGTCGTGCTCGACCCGGGCGGCCTGGATCCAGGTGACCAGTTCGCCCTCGAGGTTCGACTGCTTGAACTCGACCGTCAGCCCGAGGTCGGAGGCCCGCTCGAGGCAGGCCGCCTCGATGTCGGCCAGCGTCTCGGAGCCATAGACGTCCGGCTCCCGGACGCCCAGCATGTTCAGGTTCGGACCGTTCAGGATCAGGACCGAGGGCTCTGCGGGCACGGCGTCGGATCCGGAGCGGTTGAAGCACGATGGGCTGATTACACCACCCCCGCCCGTCGGGCAACCCGCGCGGGACGTGCGGTCAATCCGGATCCCCTCCGTCCCCGCCCCCGAGGTCGGCCGCGCGCCGGCCCAGCCGGTCGATCAGCGCGGACAGCAACGCCCGTTCGCCCGCATCCAGGCCGTCCAGAAGCCGCGCCTCCACCTCGCGGGCCAGGGGCACGATCCGGTCGTGGACCGCGCGACCCTGCCCGGTCAGCGACAGGACGGACCGGCGCCGGTCCTCGTGGTCGATGCGGCGGTCGACGAGGCCGGCGGCCCCGGCCCGCGCGACCGCCCGGCTGACCTGCACCTTGTCCATCGCCGACCGGTCGCAGACGCCGTTGGCCGACATGGGCCCGAACCGGGCGAGGATCGCGATCAGCCGCCATTCGGAGGGCGTGATGCCGAACCGGGCCTCGTAGACCTCCGCGAGCGCGTGGCTGACGCGGTTGGCAAGCACCGACAGCCGGTACGGCAGGAAGGTCTCGAGGTCGAGGGCCGGCGGCGGCGGGGCGGTCACGCCTTCTTCTCCCAACCGCCGCGCTCGCCCTCCTGCCAATAGGTGAGCGTGTGGCCCGCATCGCGCGCCCGCCGCCAGTTCTCCCGTGCGGCGACGAGGGCGGCGTCGTCGTTGCCGTCGAAGATCACGCAGACGATCGCGAACCCGTCGGGCGCGTCCGTCCAGGCGCCGTCGGCCAGCACCAGCACGTCGGCGCCGCCGGGGTTGCCCTCGCCGTCGGTGAGGAGGACCGGCTGGCGGGCTGGGTCGCCGTCCGCCATGGTGCCGTGGGGCAGGAAGCTCTCCGGCCGCCACATCCACAAATGCTGGTCCATCGCCGTTACCCGCTCGCGCGAGCCGAGGCGCACCACGATCCGGTGGCCGCGCTCCAAGATGCGCTCCAGCAGCGGGGGCAGGACGTCGTCGAGCCCCCTGCGCTGGAGGTGGTAGAAGCGGAGATCGGCCATCCGGACCCGCGGGTCAGCCCTCCATGTCGGCGACGAGGCGGTCGAGCAGCCGCACGCCGTAGCCGGTGGCCCCCTTCGGCGCGGTCGGGGCGTCCTTCCCGCTCCACACCACGCCCGCGACGTCGAGGTGGGCCCAGGGCACGTCCTTGACGAACCGGCCGATGAACTGGGCGCCGACGGTCGCGCCCGCGAAGCGCTCGCCCGCGATGTTCTTCATGTCCGCCTGGTCCGCGTCGATCATGCGGTCGTAGGCGTCCGAGAGCGGCATCCGCCAGACCTTCTCGCCCACCTTCTTTCCGGCCGCGGTCAGCGTCTCGGCGAGCGCGTCGTCGTTGGCGAACAGGCCCGCGTTCTCGCTGCCCAGCGCGATCATGATGGCCCCGGTGAGCGTCGCGAGGTCGACGATCAGCTTCGGCTTGAAGGTCTGCTGCGTGTACCAGATCGCATCCGCCAGGACGAGGCGGCCCTCCGCGTCGGTGTTCAGCACCTCGATCGTCTGCCCGGACATGGAGCGAACGATGTCGCCCGGGCGCTGGGCCGAGCCGGAGGGCATGTTCTCGACCGCGCCCACCACGCCCACGACGTTCGCCTTCGCCTTGCGCCCGGCGATCGCGGCCATGGCGCCGACGACCGCGCCGGCACCCGCCATGTCCCACTTCATGTCCCACATGCCCGCGCCCGGCTTCAGCGAGATGCCGCCGGTATCGAACGTCACGCCCTTGCCGACGAGCGCGATCGGGTCCTTGCCGTCGCCGGACGCGCCGTTCCACGTCATCACGATCATCCGGGGCGGCCGGGCGGAGCCCTGCGAGACGCCGAGCAGCGCGCCCATGCCGAGCTTCGTCATCTGGCGCTCGTCGAGGATCTCGACCTCGACGCCCAGGTCCGTCAGCGCCTTGCAGCGGTCGGCAAGCGTCTCGGGATAGATCACGTTCGCGGGCTCGTTGACGAGGTCGCGCGTCAGGAACACCCCGTCGGCCACCTTGTCGAGCCGGGCCCAGATCTTCTTGGCCGCGGCAGCGCCCGCGACGCCGAACGACAGCTTCTTGAGCGTCGGCTTGGCGTCCTTCTTCTCCTTGGTCTTGTAGCGGTCGAAGCGGTAGGAGGCGAGGCGGGCGCCGAAGGCCATTTCGGCCGCCAGCGCGCCGGCCGCGAGCGTAACCTCCGCCAGCCCGTCCACCGCGACGGCCGCCTCGGCGAGGCCGGCCCGGTTGAGGGCGCCCAGCACGGTCCCCCCGGCCGCCTGCGCGACCAGCTCGTCGACCTTCGCCGCCTTGCCCAGCCCGACGAGGAGGACGCCGTCCGGGCCCACGCCGGCGGGGAGCGCCACGGCGAGGATCTCGTTCGCCTTCCCCTGGAAGCGGCTCGACGCCATGGCGCGGCCGACGAGCCCGCCGCTCGCCTCGTCCACCGACCGGGCGGTCGGGGAAAGCTGGCGGTCCTCCAGGCACAGGGCGACGAGCGTGCCGGACTTCGGCAGGGCGGGTTCGGCGAAGGCGACCTTCATGGGGGACCTCGGGAGGGGGGGGGGGCGGAGCGGGTGAGACGTCGGCGAGGTTGCCGTGCGCGCGTCCGGGCGATAAAGAACAGCACCGGCGTGCTGTCAAGCTGCGGCGGTCCCGAAATCCGGGCGGTGCGCATGACGCCGGCGTCGACGCTCTTCCGTTACCTTTTTCGCCAGTATCTGGTGCTCTTCCTCGTGACGCTCGCGGGGCTGTTCGTGCTGATCATGGTGCTCGACGGCGTGGAACTGCTGCGGCGGTCGGCCAACCGCGAGGTGCCGGTCGGCATCGTCGCGCTCATGACGCTGCTGAAGCTGCCAGAGATCGGGTTCCAGCTGGTGCCCTTCGCGATCCTGTTCTCCGCGATGTTCCTGTTCTGGAAGCTGACGCGGACGCGCGAACTGGTCGTGGTGCGCGCCTACGGGGTGTCGGCGTGGCAGTTCCTGAGCCCGGTGATCGCCGCGGCGGCGATGATCGGCGTGCTCCAGATCCTCGTCCTGAACCCCATGGGTGCGGGGATGCTCGGACGGTTCGAGCAGCTGGAGAGCCGTTATCTCCAGGGACGCGCCAGCCTGATCGAGGTGGGGCGCTCCGGCATCTGGCTTTCCCAGGTCGAGGAGGGCGGGGGGCAGGCGCTGATCCGCGCCGAGACGATCGTCGGGCCCGAGCGCGAGCTGCGGCCGATCACCATCCTCGTCCTGCGCGACTTCAGCCGCATCGCCCTGCGGATCGAGGGCGCGGGGGGCGTGCTGGAGAACGGGCAGTGGCGGATTCGCGACGCCTGGATCGACCGGGACGGCGCCCCGCCCGAGCGGGTCGCGGAGTACCGGCTCCCATCCGACCTCACCATGGACCGGATCGAGAGCAGCTTCGCCCCGCCCGAGACGATCGGCTTCTGGGACCTGCCGGCCTTCATCGAGCAGCTGGAGGCGGCCGGTCTCTCCGGCCTTCGGCACCGGCTCTACTACCAGTCGATGCTGTCGCAGCCCGTCGTCTTCGCCACGATGGTGCTGTTCGCCGCCATCTTCACGCTGCGCATGTCGCGCCGCGGCAGCACGCTGTTCATGATTATCTGTGGCATCGTCGCCGGTTTCCTGCTTTTCCTCGTCCGCGACGTGGTCCTGGCGCTCGGCGGGTCGCAGACGCTGCCGGTGGTCGTCGCGGCCTGGGCGCCGGCGCTCGCCAGCCTCTTGATCGCGACGGCGGCGATCCTCCATCTGGAAGACGGATGACCGGCGCCGGTCCGGTGTTGTCGTGTCGCGTCGATCCGTCGTCGGGTCGGTCGGGAAGTGGGGGTCCGATGATGCGTGTCCTGCTGTTCGTCGCCGCGTTGCTGATGGCCGCGTCACCCGCCGCCGCGCAGCGGGGCGGTCAGGTGCTGGAGCGGGCGGCCGCGGTCGTGAACGACGAGGCGATCTCGCTGACCGACCTTCAGTCGCGCGAGAAGCTGATCCTCCTGTCGAGCGGCCTGCCCGACACGCCCGAAACGCGCGAGCGCATCCGCCCGCAGGTGATCCGGGGCCTCGTGGACGAGGCCCTGCAGCGGCAGGAGGCCCGGCGCGCCAACCTCCTCGTGTCGAACGAGGATGTGCAGCGGGGCGTGGCGTCCATCGCCGGGCAGAACCGCATGTCGGTCGACCAGCTTCGGCGGATGCTGGACCAGAACGGTATCCCGCTGCCGACCATGGAGAACCAGGTCCGCGCCAACATCGCCTGGCTTCGCCTCATCCAGCGTCGCTTCGGCGCTGCGTCGCAGGTGGGCGAGGAGGACGTCGACGCCGCGCTCCGCCAACTCGAGGAGAACGTCGGCAAGCCGGAATACCTCGTCGCCGAGATCTATCTCTCCGTCGACCGGCCCGAGCAGGAGGGCGAGGTCCGCGCGCTGGCGGAGCGGCTCTACGAGCAGATGCGCCAGGGCGGGGCCAGCTTCCCGCAGGTGGCGCGACAGTTCTCCCAGTCGGCGGGCGCCGCCACGGGCGGCGACCTCGGCTGGATCCAGCAGGGACAGCTGGCCCAGGAACTCGACGAGGTGCTCGCCACGATCCAGCCCGGACAGGTCTCCCGCCCGACCCGGTCGGCCGGCGGCTGGCACATCCTGTTCCTGCGCGACCGGCGGATCGCCGGCTACGGCCAGCCGGCCGGAACCGAGTACGCGTGGCGGCAGGTGATCATCCCGGCGCCGCGGCAGCTTGGGGCCTTCGAGCTTCTGGACCTCGCCCAGAAGGAGACGGACCTGATCGGCCGCATCAACGGCTGCGAGAGCGTCGACGCCGCCGTGCGGGCGGCGGGCGCGACGGCCGAGGCGGTGCAGACGGCGATGGAGGGGCAGGTCCCGGCCGCCCTGACGCGCCTGCTGGTCGCGCTGCGGCCCGGTCGTGCGACCATGGCCGAGCGGTCGGCGCGCGGCTCGCTGATCGTCGTGCTGTGCGAGCGTCGGGAGATCGCGGCGACCAAGCCGACCCGCGAGCAGATCGAACAGACGCTCGTCAACGAGCGGATCGAGTTGGCGGCGCGGCGGCTGCTGCGCGATCTCCGGCGTGCCGCCTTCGTGGACATCCGCATCTGACGGCGGCGGCGCGCATCGCGGCGCTGGCACCGCTGCGGACGGTCATCGCGGCGGCCGGGCTCGACGCCCGGAAGGCGCTGGGGCAGCACTTCCTGCTCGACCTCAACGTCACGCGGCGGATCGTGCGCGCCGTCGGCGGGCTTGACGGCGTCCACGTGTTGGAGGTCGGGCCGGGGCCCGGCGGGCTGACGCGGGCGATCCTGGAGGCGGAACCGGCCGCCCTGCTGGCCGTGGAGCGCGACGCGCGCTGCGTCTGCGCGCTGGCGGATCTGGTCGAGGCGTCGGAGGGCCGGCTGCGCCTGCTGGAGGCTGACGCGATGACGGTCGACGGGGCGGATCTCTTCCCGGCCCCCCGCGTCGTGATCGCGAACCTGCCCTACAACGTCGGGACCCAGCTTCTGCTGGGCTGGCTGCGCCGCATGGACGCGTGGCGCTCGCTCACGCTGATGTTCCAGGAGGAGGTGGCCGAGCGCATCGTCGCCGCCCCGGGATCGAAGACCTACGGCCGGCTGTCGGTGATCGCGGGCTGGCGGGCGGAGGCGCGGATCCTGTTCCGCCTCCCGGCCCGCGCCTTCACCCCGCCGCCCAAGGTGGCGTCGGCGGTCGTTCATCTGGTGCCCCGGGCCGCACCCGCCGAGGCGCGGTGGGCGACGATGGAGGCGGTCACCGCGGCCGCGTTCGGACAGCGCCGGAAGATGCTCCGCCAGAGCCTGCGCGCGCTCGGCGACGCGGAGGCCCTGCTGGCCGCGGCGCGGATTCCGGGGACCGCCCGGGCGGAGGAGATCGGGGTGGACGGGTTCGCCGCGCTGGCGCGGGCGGTCGACGCGCTCAGCCCGGCAGGCTGAGCGAGCGCACGAAATCCCCGAGACCAATCAGGCGGCGCCGGCGAAGCCGCTCGGCCGTCAGGATCGCGTCCGTCTGCGCCACGCTCGTCTCGAAGTCGGCGTTGACGATGACGTAGTCGTACTCGGGCCAGTGGCTCATCTCGCCCGCGGCCTTCGACATGCGCCGCGCGATCTCCTCGTCGCTGTCCTGCGCGCGGGTCCTCAGGCGCCGTTCGAGTTCGGCGGCCGTCGGCGGCAGGATGAAGACGGCGACGAGGTCGTCGCGCGCGTTTTCGGCCAGTTGCTGCGTGCCCTGCCAGTCGATGTCGAACAGCACGTCGCGGCCGCCGGCCAGCGCCGCCTCGACCGGACCCCGGGGCGTTCCGTAGTGCCGGCCGAACACCTCGGCGTGCTCCAGCAGGTCGCCGTTCGCGGCCATCCGCTCGAAAGCCGGGCGGTCGATGAAATGATAGTGGACGCCGTCCACCTCGCCCGGCCGCGGCGCCCGCGTCGTCACCGAAACGGAGAGGCTGATGTCCTGGTGGCGTTCCAGCAGCCGGCGGGAGATCGACGTCTTGCCGGCACCGGACGGCGAGGAGAGGACGAACATCAGGCCGCGGCGGCGGACGGGCCCGGCGAGGGACGTGGGACGGACGCTCATTCGACGTTCTGCACCTGCTCGCGGAGCTGTTCGATCGCCGCCTTGAGGTCGAGGCCGATCCGCGTGAGCGCGACGTCGGTCGACTTGGAGCAGAGCGTGTTGGCCTCGCGGTTGAATTCCTGACAGAGGAAGTCGAGGCGCCGGCCGACGGCACCGCCCTCGGCCAGCAGCGCACGGGCGCCCTCGACATGCGCGCGCAACCGGTCGATCTCCTCCCGAACGTCCCCGCGCGCGACCAGAAGGGCCACTTCCTGCGCCACCCGTTCGGGCGGAAGCGACGGGACCTGCCCCAGGATGTCCGCGACCTGCGCCTCCAGCCGGGCGCGCAGCGTCTCCGGCTGGGTCGCCGACGCGGCCGCCGCCTGCCCCGCGAGGGCCTCGATCGTGTCGACGTGACCGGCCAGCAACGCCGCGAGCTGGGCACCCTCGGCGATCCGGACGGCGGCCAGCCGTTCGAGCGCGGCGCCGGCCGCCGCG
>CANGXM010000126.1 GCA_947457845.1 Rhodospirillales bacterium
CGGCGAGGCGTTCGGCGCGAAGACCAACGCATCCCCGCCGCGCCGTCGGCGACGGCTCGCCGCGTGGCTCGCGGGGCGCTTGGCGGCGGGGCATGGCGGGGGCCTGCTCGTGACGGCGGGAAGGACGGCGCGACGGACCCGTTATAAGGACCTGACCCGTTGTGGGGACATTGCCCTTCGGCGGGATGCATCCGGGCGGGGGTGCTCCCGACCCGAGGGCGCGGGCACCCCCGCCGGAAGGTGATGGCGGAGCCAGCCCCCCTACGTCCGAAATCGCACCCGCGCTCACGCTCAGGTGGCCGACGCATCCGTCCGGCGGCAGGACAATCGAAAGGCATCGAACGACCATGGGAAGGGAAGGTAGAGACCAGGCCGGCGGCGCCGGCGACCATTCGGAGGAATGCGAGATGACGATCCGTCGGCTTCTGTCGGGCAGCCTCGTGCTGCTGTTCGCGGTCATCGGGATCATGGCCGGGACGAACCTGTGGGGCGTGGACCGCCTGTCCACATCCATGCGGACGATCTACGAGGATCGCGTGGTGCCGCTGCGTGATCTCAAGATCATATCCGACGCCTACGCGGTCTTCGTCGTCGACGCCTCCCACAAGGTGCGCAACGGGAACTGGGACTGGCCGGAGGCGGCGGAATCGGTCGCCACCGCCCGCGAGCAGATCGAGAAGCACTGGACGACCTATCTCGCGACGACGCTCACGGTCGAGGAGGCGAGGCTCGTCGCCGAGGCGAAGCGGCTGAAGTCCGCCGCCGACATCGCGGTCGCCGACCTGACGGCGATCATCGCGCGCCGTGACCGCGACGCGCTGGACGGGTTCGTGCGGGGGACGCTCTACGCCGCCATCGACCCCTACACCGAAGTGATCACGAAGCTCATCGACCTCCAGGTCGAGGTCGCGGCTGCGACCTACGCGTCCGACGTCCGGCTCGGGGATCGCATCGAGATCCTCTCCTTCCTGCTCGCCGCGCTCGGCCTCGTCTCGGTCCTGGCCGTCGGCCTGGTCACGGTCCGGCGCGTCCTCCGGCCGATCGCCGGGATGACGGCCGCGATGGAGCGCATCGCCGGGGGCGACTTCGCGATCGAGGTCCCGGGCACGGGCACCGCCGGCGAGATCGGCGCTATGGCGGGGGCCGTCGCGGTCTTCCGGCAGAACGGGCTGGAGCGGCAGCGTCTCGAGGCCGAGCAGGCGGACCGTGCGGCCGCAGCGGCGGCGGACCGGCGGCAGGCGCTGTTCGCGATGGCGGACGACCTGGAACGGTCGATCTCCCGCATGCTGTCCGACGCCAGCGCCGCGTCGACGCAACTCGCGGCCACGATCGGCCAGGTGTCCCGGTCGGCCGAGGCCACGACGGCCGAGGCCGGATCGGCCGCAAGCGCCGCCGGCATGGCCACCCAGAACATCCAGATGGTCGCTGCCGCGACCGAGGAGTTCAACGCCGCCCTGGCCGAGGTGTCGGGCCGGATCGGCGACGCGGCGCGGTCGGCGTCCGACGCCGCCGGGGCGGCCTCGCGGGCGGGGGAGATGGTCGACGGCCTACTCGGCGCGTCGGCGCGGATCAACGAGGTCACCAGCCTCATCGGCGCGATCGCGGCGCAGACCAACCTGCTGGCGCTGAACGCCACGATCGAGGCGGCCCGGGCCGGCGAGGCGGGCCGTGGCTTCGCGGTCGTCGCGTCGGAGGTCAAGAGCCTCGCGAACCAGACGGGCCGCGCGACCGACGACATCCAGCGCGAGATCGGCGCCATGCAGTCCGCCATCGGTGGCGTGGTGGAGGTGATCCGGGAGATCGTGGGCCGGATCCGCACCGTCGACGACATGAACGGGGCCATCGCGGCGGCGGTCGAGGAGCAGTCCGCGACCACCGGCGACATCGCCCGCAACATGTCGGAGGCGGCGAACGGGGTCGGCAGCGTCGACACGAACATCAAGGCGGTGTCGTCGGCCGCCCTCGACACCAATGCGGCGATCACGCAGATGCAGGCGTCGGTCGAGGTGCTGGCGAAGGAGATCCGGGCGGTCGAGACGAGCGTGGCGACGTTCCTCGGCGACGTCCGGGGTCGCGAGGAGGGGAGCCCCGCCGTCGCGGCGAAGGCTCCCCTGGCGAAGGCCGCCTGAGCGAGGGCCGCCTGAGCGAGGGCCGCCTGAGCGAGGGCCGCCTGAGCGAGGGCCGCCTGAGCGAGGGGGGGATCCGGCCGCCGCCGGATCCCCCCGCCCGCGTCAGCCGGCGGCCGCCGCGCCCGGCGTCGTGCCGGACCGCGTCTTCCACAGCGAGAAGATCACGCCCGCCGCGAGAAGGCCGATGGTGACCGAGAGCGAGATCGTCGGGTCCAGCTTGCCGAAGAACTGGTTCCAGAAGATCTTGCCGCCGATGAAGATCAGTACGAGCGACAGCGCGTACTTCAGGTACTTGAAGCGATGGACCATGGCGGCGAGCGCGAAGTAGAGCGCACGCAGACCCAGGATCGCGAAGATGTTCGACGTGTAGACGATGAACGGGTCGGTCGTGATGGCGAAGATGGCGGGCACGCTGTCCACGGCGAAGATCAGGTCGGCGAACTCGACCAGGACCAGCGCGAGGAACAGCGGCGTCGCCCAGCGGACGACCTTGCCGGTGGCGGGGTCGGGCTTGTGGACGAAGAAGGCATTGCCGTGCAGTTCGGTCGTCACCCGCATCCGCTTCTTGAGGAACTTGAGCAGCGGATTGTTGGCGACGTCGGGCTGATGGTCGGCGATCACCAGCATCTTGATGCCGGTGAAGATCAGGAACGCGCCGAAGATGTAGAGGATCCAGGAGAACTGCTCCACCAGCGTCGCGCCAAGCCCGATCATGATGGCACGGAGCACGATGACACCGAGGATACCCCAGAACAGCACCCGGTGCTGATGGAGGCGCGGCACCGCGAGATAGGTGAAGATGAGCGAGATGACGAAGACGTTGTCCATCGCGAGGCTCTTCTCGACGAAGAACCCGGTCAGGTAGTTCACGGCCATCTCCTGGCGCACGACGTCGTCCGCGCCGGGGAATGCCAGCCAGATCCACGCCCCGAAGAGGAGCGCGACGCCGATATAGCCGGCAGACAGGATCAGGCTCTCGCGCACCTCGATCTCGCGTTCATCCTTGTGCAGGACGCCGAGGTCGAAGGCGAGGAGCGCCGCCACGATTCCCATGAAGACGAGCCAGACCCAGGTCGGCTTGCCCAGGAACGGGTCGGTCATGAAGGTCGAAAGGAATTCCATTCGGGAGGCTCCGGATGACGCGGCGCCGCCTCCACGCGACGCACGCGAGTGGCGGTCCGACATCGCAGCCGCGTCGATCGCGCGGCGTGCCAGAGGGGCCCGGACCCTTCGGTCGAATACATGGCCCCTCCCCATGGGACCTTCAACCGCCGCGCGATCCGATTTAGACAGGTCGGATCGCCTCCGGAGTGCCCCATGCCGCTTCCGCCGCCGGTCCCCGCGACCGCCCTCGCCATCCTCGCCCTTCTCGCCGCCGCGCCACCCGCCGCCGCCCAGCAGTCGGGCGCCCAGGGGCCGGGCGCGCCGGCCGATCTCGGCCCGCAGATGCGCCGCGTCCTCGCCCCGCTCCAGCCGCAGGACTACGCCCTGCGCCCGGTCGCCCGGTCCCTCGGCGACCTGCTCAACCAGGGCTGGGAGATGGTGTCGGCGGGCGGGGTGAACGCGGCCGAGCTCTACGTGCTCCGCCAGCGCGGGAAGTACGTGCGCTGCCTGCTCCTGCCGACGGACATGAGCAACAGCCGCCCCGAGCGGATATCCCTCTGCGCCGAATTGAATTAGAATTCGACTGTTTCCCGTTCCTGCGCGCAAGGCCACCCATGTCGATCCGTGCCCAGACCCTCGCCCGCATCCTGCTCGCCGGCGCCTTCGCGCTGGCCGTCGTCCCCGCCGCGGCCCAGACGCGCCCCGGTCCGGCCCAGACCGTCACCGCGCGCTCCCACATGGTCGTGGCCGCGAATCCCCTCGCCGTCCGCGCGGGCGACGAGATCCTGCGCGCCGGCGGATCGGCCGTCGACGCCGCCGTCGCGGTGCAGATGGTGCTGGGGCTGACCGAGCCGCAGTCGTCCGGCATCGGCGGCGGCGCGTTCATGCTGCACTTCACCGCCGGCGAAGGCGCGCTCGTGGCCTACGACGGGCGGGAGACGGCCCCCGCCGCCGCCACGCCCGACCTTTTCCTGAAGCCGGACGGCACGCCGCTCACCTTCTACGACGCGGTGATCGGCGGCCGGTCCGTCGGCACGCCGGGCACCGTGCGGCTCATGGCCGAGGCGCACCGGGTCCACGGCCGCCTGCCCTGGGCGCGCCTGTTCGAGCCGGCGATCCGGCTGGCGCGCGAGGGCTTCGCGGTGTCGCCGCGCCTCGCGGCGCTCATCGCCGCCGACCAGCCCCGCCTGTCGCAGCATCCCTCGACCCGCGCCTACTTCTTCACGCCGGACGGGCTGCCGCTCCCCGCGGGCACCATGCTGCGCAATCCGGACTACGCCGCCACGCTCGCGGCGATCGCCGAGCGGGGGGCCGACGCCTTCTACATCGGCGAGATCGCGGCGGACATCGTCCGCGCGGTGCGGGAGCACGCGTCCAATCCCGGCCGTCTGTCGGTCGAGGACCTGGCCGGATACCGCGTCGCGGTGCGCGAGCCCGTCTGCGGCTCCTATCGCGGCCACGAGGTCTGCGGCATGGGCCCGCCCAGCTCCGGCGGCCTGACGGTCCTGCAGATCCTCGGCATGGTCGAGCACTTCAACATGGGCGGCCTCGACCCCGGTGCCGCCGACGCCGCGCACCTCCTGGCCGAGGCGGGGCGCCTCGCCTTCGCCGACCGCGCGGTCTACATGGCCGACCAGGACGCGGTGCCCGTGCCCGTGCGCGGCCTGATCGACACCTCCTACCTCACGCTCCGCGCCCAGCAGATCGACCTCGACCGCGCGATCGAGCGGCCGCGGCCCGGCAACCCGCCGTGGCGCGACGCACGGCTCTGGGGCGCCGACAACTCGCTGGAGTTCCCCTCCACCAGCCACGTCTCGATCGTCGACCGCGACGGGAACATCGTCTCGATGACGACGACCATCGAGGACGCGTTCGGCGCCCGGATGATGGTCCGCGGCTTCCTGCTGAACAACGAGCTGACCGACTTCGCCTTCGCGCCGATGGACAACGGCCGGCCGGTGGCCAATGCGGTGGCGCCGGGCAAGCGGCCCCGGTCCTCGATGGCGCCGACGATCGTCTTCGACCGGGAGGGCGAGCCGACGATCGTGATCGGGTCGCCGGGCGGCGCCCGCATCATCGGCTACGTGGCGAAGGCGCTGGTCGGGCTGATCGACTGGCGGCTCGATCCGGGCGCTGTGGTCTCGCAGCCCCACGTGCTGACGCTGGGGCGCACGGTCGAACTCGAGGAGGGGACCCCGGCCGCGGCGCTGGAAGCGCCGCTGCGGGCGCGCGGGCACACGGTGCAGGTCCGCGAACTCAACAGCGGGCTCGGCGTCATTGTCCGGCGCGACGGCCGCCTCCACGGGGCCGCCGATCCGCGGCGCGAGGGGATCGTCCTCGGCGACTGACGCCCGTCAGGGCCGGAGCGCGAACACGATCAGGTAGGTCGTGATCGCGTTCGAGAAGTTGTCGTCGCCGAGGACGAAGACGAGCGTCTCCCCGTCCGCCGTTCGGACGGTGGCGATGCCCTCGTAGTTGGAGACCGGAAGCGGGGGAGTCAGCTCCCGCAGCAGGGTTCCGGACACGCGCGCACCCTCGGCGAGCGCCGCCGCCGGCACGCGGACCACGCGGCCGGCGAGCCCGCCGAACAGCGAGAAGTAGCGCTCGAGCACGAGGACGTCGCCGCCCGGCAGCACGGTCGCGTCCGTCGGGCGATAGCCGGGCGCTGCCAGATAGGTGAACCGGGCCCAGCCGTCCGGGCCGCCGATCCACCCATCGCGCTCCGGTCGGCCGTTGTCCGGTCCCTCGGCCAGTGCGAGGAGACGGCCGTCGGAAAGAACGGTCACCGTCTCCAGACCGCTGTTCGCCGGCAACCCGTCCGCCCCCGGCGGGACCATCGCGGTGCCCGCGGGGCGTCCGGGTCCGTCCGGCGCGGGCGGATAGGTCTCGATCCGGTGCGCGCGCTCGAAGCCCACGACCCAACGGCCGTCGGGAAGCCGGGTCAGGGCCTCCGCGTCCCGCCGGCGTCCCTCGACGGGTCGCCCGTCGGCGTCTGCGAGCGGGCGGACCGCGAGGTCGTCGATCCCGACGAGACGCCGCTCGGCGTCATAGGCCGGCCGGCCCGTCACGACGCGGCCGACGTCGGAGACGGCGACGAAGCGGGCCCCCTCGTCGAGGACCACGAGGCCCGAGAGACCGCCCACGCGCCCGCCGAGCGACCCGACCTCCACCGCACCCCGGAACACGAGCGGGCCGCGCGCCAGTTCGGCCTGCGCCTCCGGGGGGATGACCACCGGGACCGTCCGCTCGCCGCCGGACGCCGGCCCGCAGGCCGTCGTCAGGACGAGGAGGAGGAGCGACAGGACGAGGCCCGGCCCCGAGCGAAACATGTTGATCGTCTTCATCAATATTCACGGTTCCTGCTGGCCCTGAAGTTTAGGGCCGTCGATACGGCGAAACGGAGGCGGCCATGGCCGGGGTCGGCATGGTGATCAGACCCGGCCTCGACGGCATCCTCGCCGCCGAGACAGCATTGAGCGAGGGCGCGGCCCGGGGCGACAGGGGCCGCTTCACCGATCGGCGTAGGACCCAAGTTTGCTTTCAGGCAATGGCGGGCACGGGATAGAACGGCCTTACAGTCGCTCGAATCGCACCGCGGGCCAGCGCCTTCGGAGATGGAACCGTCCTTGGATACCCACGGCCATTCCCTGGAAGCTCGCGTGCTGGAACTGGAGGCCGCGCTCCGGCACAAGGACGCGGCCCTGCGCGAGGTCCAGCACCGGGCGAAGAACGGGCTGCAGCTCGCGATCAGCCTGCTGCGCCTGCAGGTCGGCCGCATGCGCGATCCGGAGGCGCGGGCGGCGTTCGAGGACACCCTCCACCGCATCGAGGCGCTCACCCTCGTCTACCGACAGCTGCACCAGAGCGGCGCGGAGGCCGACGTCGACCTCGCGGCCTATCTGGGCGAACTCGCCCAGATCGCCGCGGCACCGGCCGACGAAGTCGTCCGCGGCGCCGGGGTCGAGGTCGCCGTGGCCGCAGACGCGATCGCCGTGGACCTGACCGCCGCGATGACGATCGGCCTGATCGTGAACGAGCTGATCCTCGCCTCGCTCCGGCACGCATTTTCGGGCGCGCCCCGGATCGACCTCGCCCTGACCCGGTTCGGGGGGCGGCACGCCCGCCTCACCATCACCGACAACGGCCGCCCCCTCCCCTCCGGCTTCGACCGCAGCGAGGACGATGCGATGCTTCTGGTCCAGGCGCTGGCCGGACAGTTGGGCGGCACCATCGACACCGACACCGACGGCTCGTCGATCGTGGAGCTGATCTTTCCGCTCGGTCGCGACTGACGCCGCGCCGTCAGAGGCCCAGCGTCTTCTTCGCCGCCGCCGTCAGGGTCTGCTGGAGGACCAGGACCTGGGCCCACGGATCGCTCTGCAGCGTCCGCACCCGCTCGGGAACGGTCTGGACCGTGAACGCCGCCGGCCCGGCGAGCGTCGCGAGTTCGTCCCAGCCGACCGGCGTCGCCACGGTCGCCCCTTCCCGCGCACGCGGCGAATAGGGGGCCACGGACGAGGACCCGCGCGCGTTGCGCATGGGATCGATGAAGATCCGCCCGATGCGGGCCGTCTTCAGCGGGGAGACGGTGAAGCGCTTGGGATCGGTGTCGGCGTAGCGGGTGGCCACCGCCTTCGCGAAGGCCTGCGTCTGGTCCCAGTCGAGACGGCGCGCCATCGGCACCGTGACGTGGATGCCGCGCCCGCCGGTCACCATGGCGAAGCTCTCGAATCCGACCTCGGCGAAGATGCGGCGAAGGCCCTGCGCCGCCTCCACGACGGCCGCCCAGGGCACGGTGTCCGCCGGATCGAGGTCGAGGACGACGCGGTCCGGCCGGTCCGGCCGATCGCCGCGCGCACCCCAGGGATGCAGTTCGAGGACGCCCATCTGCACCATCGCGAGAAGCCCGCGCCGGTCGTCGACCGTGAGGTACTCGACCGCCCCCTTCGGTTCACGCAGCGCGATCCGCTTCACCGCCGGCGGCACGCCCTCGCCCGCATGGCGCTGCACGAAGCACTGCGCCTGGCGGCCGGAGGGACACCGCAGCAGCGTGACCGGCCGCCCGGCGACGTGGGGCAGGATCCTGTCCGCCATCTTGTTGTAGTAGGCGACGAGGTCGCGCTTGGTCAGGCCCTGCTCGGGCCAGAGCACCTTGTCCGGGTGCGTGAACGTCACCCCGTCGATCATCACCGTCGGCGTGTCCGGCGCAGCGCCCTTCGCGCCCGTTCCCGCCGTCCTCGAGCCCGTCATGCCCACATCCATTCCGTCGTTCCGTCGGCGCGCCATCGCAACGCCGACGCGGGTGAAGGTTAACACAGTCCGCTCGCGGGCGCGCCCCCCCGGGGCGACGGGTTCAGCCGCCGAACGCGAGCCAGAGGTGGGTCAGGACCGCCGCCGCGGCGGCGGCGTCGAGCCACGTCGCGAATGGCGGCGGCCGCTCCGGCGCCCGTAGTTCCTCGACCGAGATCAGGAGGACCGAGGCCGAGCCGAGGGCCAGGCCCATCAGCCCCACCGCCGCCCCGAAGACGTCGAACAGGCCGAGGAAGACGGCCGAGAAGCCGAAGCCGACGGCGAGGCGCGTCGCCGCCACCGCCCGCCGGCGCAGGTGCGCCGTCCGCTCGCCCCAGGGACCCGTCGCCCGACGCATCGCTCCTCCCCGTCCGCCCCGGACGCTGGGACATTCCCGCGCCGGGATGCTATTCCAACCAGCCGTCCGTCGCCGAGCCCCCGATCGTCCCATGACCGACACCTCCGACGCCCGCCAGCCCGCCGCGGTCGCGCGGGCGACCCTCGTCGGCGGGACGGCCGTCCTGATGTGGGCGACGCTGGCCCCGCTGACCATCCTCGCCGGCACGGTTCCGCCGTTCCTTCTCGTCGCACTCACCTTCGGCCTGGGTGCGCTGGTCGGCATCGGCTGGCAGATCGCCCGGGGCGAGGACCCGAGGCGCCACCTGCGCCAGTCGCCGCGGGCGTGGGCCATCGGCGTCGGCGGCCTGTTCGGCTACCATTTCGTCTACTTCCTGTCGCTCCGCCTGGCACCCGCGGTCGAGGTGAGCCTCATCAACTATCTCTGGCCGCTGCTGATCGTGCTGTTCTCCGCCCTCCTGCCGGGCGAGCGGCTACGGTCCTGGCACGTGGCGGGCGCGCTGGCAGGGCTCGCCGGGACGGTTCTGCTGGTGACCCGGGGCGGGGCGGTGGCGGTGTCGGCGGCCAACGTGCCGGGCTATCTGCTGGCGCTGGCCGCCGCCGTTCTCTGGGCCGCCTATTCGGTGCTGCGGCGGCGATTCGGCGACGCCCCGACCGAAGCGGTGGCGGGCTTCTGCCTCGCGACGTCCGTGCTGGCCGGGCTCTGCCACCTCCTGCTGGAGACGACCGCGTGGCCGGCCGACGCGACGACGTGGGCCGCGGTCGTGGCCCTCGGGCTCGGTCCCGTCGGCGGCGCCTTTTACGTGTGGGACCAGGGCGTGCGGAAGGGCGACATCCGGGCGCTCGGCGCGCTGTCCTACGCGACGCCGCTCCTGTCGACGGTCCTGCTCATCGGGCTCGGCTTCGCACCGGGGCACTGGACGGTGTGGATGGCCTGCGCGCTGATCGCGGGCGGCTCGATCCTGGCGAGCCGGGACCTGCTGCGGCGTCGCTAGCGCGCGCCGCGCAGCCGCCGAGCGAGCGACACGGCGGCCAGCACCACGCCGCCGACGGCGAGGCCGACGACGGCGGAGGAGACGACCTCCACGAACCAGCCCGCGAACCCGTCGCCGACCGCGTGCGACCAGCCGTGGATGAGGTGCATCGGGCCCTCGATGCCATAGCCCTCCAGCCCGTGGAGGACGATGCCGCCCCCGACCCACAGCATCGCGGCCGTGCCGATCACGCTGAGGCCCTTGAAGACCCCCGGCATGGCGGCGACGAGCAGCCGCCCGAGCGGGCGGGACACGGGCCCGCCGGACCGCGCGAGCCAGAGCCCGGCGTCGTCGGCCTTCACCAAGAGCGCCACGGTGCCGTAGACGATCAGCGTCATGCCGACGCCGACCACGGCGAGCACCGTCGCCTGGACCCACAGCTCCGGAATCGCCGCGGCGACGTTGGCGAGCGTGATCGCCATGATCTCGGCCGACAGGATGAGATCGGTGCGGACGGCACCGGCCACCATCGTGTCCTCGAGATCGGCGTCCGTCCCCGCCACCGGCGCCTCCGCCCCGCCGTCGGCATGCGGGAACACGGCCGTCTCGACCTTGTGCGCCCCTTCGTAGGCGAGGAACAGGCCCCCGACCATCAGGAGCGGCGGGATCGCCCACGGCGCGAAGAGCGTGAGCGCGAGGGCCGCCGGCAGGAGGAAGAGCATCTTGTTCCGCAGGCTGCCCTTGGCGATCCGCCAGATCAGCGGCAGTTCCCGGTCGGCCGCGAACCCCACGACATAGCGGGGCGTGACGGCCGCATCGTCGATGACGATGCCCGCGGCCTTCGAGCCGGCCTTCACCGCCTGCGCGGCGGCATCGTCGAGCGAGGCGGCGGCGATCTTCGCCAGGGCGGCGACGTCGTCGAGAAGCGCGATGAGGCCGGTGGCCACGGGCGATGCCCCATTTCCGGTGACGGACACCCGTTGAGGTGGTGCGCCTGCGGTCGTTTGTCAGCCGCCCGATCGGGTCAGACCGCCTCGACCACCAGGGCGATCCCCTGCCCGACCCCGATGCACATGGTCGCCAGCGCACGGCGCCCCCCGCGCCGGCGCAGCTCCAGCGCGGCCGTTCCGACGATCCGCGCACCGGACGCGCCGAGCGGATGGCCGAGCGCGATCGCACCGCCGTTGGGGTTCACGTGATCGCCGTCCTCGGGCAGGCCGAGCTGGCGCAGGACCGCGATCCCCTGCGAGGCGAACGCCTCGTTCAGCTCGACCACGTCGAGGTCGGCGACGCGCAGGCCGAGCCGCTCCAGGAGCTTGCGGGTCGCCGGCACCGGGCCGATGCCCATGATCCGCGGCGGCACGCCCGCCGTCGCGGCGCCCAGCACGCGCGCGACC
>CANGXM010000127.1 GCA_947457845.1 Rhodospirillales bacterium
ATCGCCGCCCGGCCGGTCGCCGGTCTGGGTCATGCCGGTCATGCCGCCTCTCCTTCGTTACCGGCCGAGGGCGCCGGACCGCGGGGCGGACGCCCGTTGTCGAACCGGCCGCCACCACCGCCGCCCTCGAACCGGCCGCGACGGTCGCCGCGGTCACGGTCGCGCTCGCCACGGTTCTGGAGGACCGCCGACGGCCCCTCCTGCAGGGTCTCCACCCGCACCACCATGTGGCGCAGGACGTCCTCGTTGAGCGACATGTTGCGCTCCATCTCGGCGACCGCGGCGTGCGGCGCGTCGAGATTGAAGAGGACGTAGTGCCCCTTGCGGTTCTTCTTGACCTTGTAGGTGAGGGTCTTCAGCCCCCAGAATTCGGTCTTCTTCACTTCGCCGCCGTTCTCCCGGAGGATGCCGGTGAACTGCTCGGCCAGCTGCTCGACCTGTGCGGACGAGATGTCCTGGCGCGCGATCAGCACGCACTCGTACAAAGCCATGTGCTCTCCCTTCGGCTGTTGGCGGCCCGCCGCCGGCCGGGGGGACCCGGATCACGGCCGCACGGACCTAGCCGGCGCGGGCTTCACGCGACGGCAAGGAGCGGAAGGCGGGCAATATGCACATCGCCCCCGGGAATGCAAGGACGGCCGCCGGCCGCTCGCCCCTTCCGCTTGACTTCCGCGGCACCGCCGCTATCACTCCGCCGCATTTCCGGACGGGTGCTCCCGGCCGCGACGGAGGGGTGCCATGACGCGCGCGTTCGTTTTCCCCGGCCAGGGCAGCCAGGCGGTGGGGATGGGCAAGGACCTCGCGGAGGCCTATCCCGTCGCCCGCCACACCTTCGAGGAACTGGACGACGCGCTCAACGTCCGCCTCTCCCGCGTCATGTTCGAGGGGCCCGAGGGCGACCTGACCCTGACCGAGAACGCGCAGCCGGCCCTCATGGCCGTCTCGATGGCGCTGGTGCGCGTGCTGCGCCAGGAGGGCGGGTTCGACCTCGCCCGCCACGCCAGCCACGTCGCCGGCCATTCGCTTGGCGAGTATTCGGCGCTGGCCGCCGCCGGTACCTTCCACCTGTCCGACGCGGCGCGCCTGCTGCGCCTGCGCGGCCGGTCGATGCAGCGGGCGGTCCCCGTCGGCGAGGGGGCGATGGCCGCCATCCTGGGCGCCGACCTCGAGGCGGTGCAGGCGATCGCCGCCGAGGCCGCGAAACGCGAGGACGGCGGCCAGGACGTCTGCGGCGTCGCCAACGACAACGCGCCGGGCCAGGTCGTGGTCAGCGGGCACAAGGCGGCGATCGAGCGGGCGGTGAAGCTCGCGGCGGACCGCGGGTTCAAGCGGGCGGTGATGCTGCCCGTCTCCGCCCCCTTCCACTGCGCCCTCATGGCGCCGGCGGCGGACACGATGGCCGAGGCGCTGGAGACGGTGGTGATGCACGATCCGGTCGTGCCGCTGATCGCCAACGTGACGGCCGGGCCGGTGACCGATTCGGTCGAGATCCGTCGCCGGCTCGTCGAGCAGGTGACCGGCATGGTCCGCTGGCGCGAGAGCGTCGTCGCGATGAAGGCGCTCGGCGTGACGTCGCTGGTGGAGGTGGGCACGGGCAAGGTGCTGTCCGGCCTCGCCAAGCGGATCGACAAGGACCTCTCCGCGACGACGATCAACGGCCCGGCCGACGTCGAAGCCTTCCTGAAGACGCTCTGAGAGGGGGGCCTTTCATGTTCGACCTCATCGGACGGACGGCGCTGGTCACCGGCGCTTCGGGCGGCATCGGCGCCGCCATCGCCCGCGCGCTCCACGCCCGCGGCGCCGCCGTGGCCCTGTCGGGCACGCGGGTCACCCCGCTGGAGGCGCTGGCGGGCGAACTCGGCGACCGCGCCCACGTGACGCCCGGCAACCTCGGCGACGCCGAGGGGGCGGAGGCCGTCGTGAAGGCGGCCGAGGCCGCGCTCGGGCAGATCGACGTGCTCGTCAACAACGCCGGCCTGACCCGCGACGGCCTCGCCATGCGGATGAAGGACGAGGACTGGCAGGCGGTGCTGGACGTCAACCTGACCGCGGCCTTCCGCCTGTCGCGCGCCTGCCTGCGCGGCATGATGCGGCGGCGCTGGGGGCGGATCGTGGGCATCACCTCGATCGTGGGCGTGACGGGCAACCCGGGGCAGGCGAACTACGCCGCGTCCAAGGCCGGCATGATCGGCATGTCGAAGTCGCTGGCCGCCGAGGTCGCCTCGCGCGGGATCACGGTCAACTGCGTGGCCCCGGGCTTCATCGCGACCGCCATGACCGACGCGCTGAACGACCAGCAGAAGTCGACGCTGTCCGAGCGCATCCCCGCGGGCCGCATGGGCACGTCGGGGGAGATCGCGGCGGCGGTCGTCTACCTCGCCAGCGAGGAGGCCGCCTACGTCACCGGCCAGACGCTCCACGTCAACGGCGGAATGGCGATGATCTGAGCGGATCCCCACGGCCGGGTGAACTGGTCAGGGGTTACATTCTGTGTTAACAAGCGCCACCTTGCGGAGGCGCCGGCGTCCCGGCGATTCAATGCCCCTGTCCGGGCTTCTGCCCGGGCACAACCAATAACCATCAGAGCGGTCGAAGGCGAAGGACCATGAGCGACATCAGCGAGCGCGTGAAGAAGATCGTCATCGAGCACCTCGGCGTCGAAGAGCCGAAGGTGACCGAGAATGCCAGCTTCATCGACGATCTGGGCGCCGACAGCCTGGACACGGTCGAACTGGTCATGGCCTTCGAGGAGGAGTTCGGGGTGGAGATCCCGGACGACGCCGCGGAGAAGATCCTGACCGTCAAGGACGCCATCGACTTCATCATGAAGAACGCGCCGGCCGCCTGACCGGCGGTGCCGTGAACGGCGGGGCGTTCGCCGCCGCGCCGACCTCGCGCGACGGGAGCCATCCGATCATGAGACGAGTCGTCGTCACCGGCATGGGCATGGTCACGCCGCTTGGCGTGGGCGTGCGTAACAATTGGGAAAAGCTCGTGGCCGGCCGGTCCGGCCTGGGCGCCATCCAGAACTTCGACGTGTCGGACCTGTCCTGCAAGATCGCAGGTCAGATCCCGCGCGGCGACGGGGCCTCCGGTCTGTTCAACCCCGACGACTTCGTTCCGCCCAAGGAACAGAAGAAGATGGACGACTTCATCCTCTTCGCGATCGCGGCGGCGAAGGAAGCCGTCGTGGACGCGGAGTGGACGCCGTCCGACGAGGAGAGCCGGGAGCGCACCGGCGTCATGATCGGGTCGGGGATCGGCGGCCTGCCGGCGATACACGACGGCGCGATCACGCTGGCCGAGCGCGGCCCGCGGCGCCTCTCGCCGTTCTTCATCCCGATGTGCCTGATCAACGAGGCGTCGGGCCACGTCTCCATCAACTACGGCTTCAAGGGGCCGGTGCACGCGGTGGTGACCGCCTGCGCCACGGGCGCCCACGCGATCGGCGACGCGGCGCGAATGATCGCGCTCGACGACGCCGACGTCATGGTCGCGGGCGGGGCCGAGGCGGCGGTCAGCCGGCTCGGCATCGGCGGCTTCGCGGCGATGCGGGCGCTCTCGACGAACTTCAACGACACGCCGCAGCGTGGCTCGCGTCCCTACGACAAGGACCGCGACGGCTTCGTCATGGGCGAGGGTGCCGGCGTCGTCGTGCTCGAGGAACTCGAGCACGCGAAGAAGCGTGGCGCCCACATCTACGCCGAGGTCGTGGGCTACGGCATGTCCGGCGATGCCTATCACCTCGCCGCCCCGGCCGAGGACGGCAACGGCGCCTTCCGCGCGATGCGGATGGCGCTCAAGCGCGCGGGGCTCGACGCGTCGGACATCGACTACCTCAACGCCCACGGCACCTCGACGCCGCTCGGCGACGAGATCGAGCTGGGTGCGGTGAAGCGGCTGTTCGGGACGGCGACCGAGACGCTGTCGGTCTCCTCGACCAAATCGTCGATCGGACACCTGCTGGGGGCCGCCGGCGCGGTCGAGGCGATCTATTCGATCAAGGCCTTGCAGGACCAGATCGTCCCGCCGACCCTCAACCTCGACAACCCGTCGGACAACTGCGCGGGCATCGACCTCGTCCCGCACAAGGCCAAGGAGCGCAAGGTGAAGGCCGCGCTGTCGAATTCGTTCGGCTTCGGCGGCACCAACGCCTCGCTGATCTTCAAGGCCCACGCCTGACCGGACGCCCGGGCGCCAGCGGTGCCCGGGCCCCCTCCGCCGCGCAGGAGCCGCCGTGCGCCGCCTCGCGACGAGCCTCCTTCTCCTCATCCTCGTGGCCGGTGCCCTCGCCGGTGGCGGCATGTGGCTCGCCGTCGAACGGTACCGCACGCCCGGACCGCTCGCCGCCGACCGCACGATCGTGGTGCCCCGCGGCTTCGGGGTGGAGGAGATCGCCGACCAACTGGAGGCGGAGGGGGTGCTGGCGAGCCGCTGGCTGCTCCTGGGCGGCGTGCGCTTCACCGAGGGCCGCGGCCTGCGGGCGGGCGAATACCTCTTTCCCGCCGGGATCAGCGCCGAGGGGGTGGTCGGGCTGCTGCGCAGCGGCCGGACCGTCCTGCGCCGGTTCACGGTGCCCGAGGGGCTGACCTCCGCCCAGATCGTCGCCCTTCTGGCCACCGAACCGGCAATGTCCGGCGAGACGCCGCCCCCGCCGCCCGAGGGCTCGCTGCTGCCGGAGACCTACAACTTCTCGTGGGGCGACGGCCGGGAGGGCATGGTCGAGCGGATGCAGCGTGCGATGCGCGAGGCGGTCGCCGAGGCCTGGGGGCGGCGTGCGGAGGGCCTGCCGATCCGCCGCCCGGAGGACCTCGTCACGCTCGCCTCGATCGTGGAGAAGGAGACCGGCGTCGCGGCGGAACGGGCGCGGGTCGCGGGCGTCTTCGTCAATCGCCTGCGCCGTAACATGCGCCTTCAGAGCGACCCGACGGTGATCTACGGGCTCACGTCGGGCTCCGGCAGCCTCGGCCGGCCGCTGACCCGGGCCGACTGGCGCCACGTCAGCCCATACAACACCTACGTGATCGATGGCCTGCCGCCGGGGCCGATCGCGAACCCGGGCCGCGCCTCGCTATTGGCCGCCGTGGCACCCGAGCGGCACGAGTATCTCTACTTCGTCGCCGACGGCACCGGCGGCCACGCCTTCGCGACCACCCTGGCCGAGCACAACCGCAACGTGGCGCGCTGGCGGCAGGTGAACGGCACGGACCGCTGAGCGCCACACGCTTTGAGCGAACCGCGATCCGTGCTATATCCTGCGACGGGACGACGGACCGGTGTTCGCGACACTGGCCCTCCGCCCTGTCACCAGGAGAGCGTGAGCCGGAAGCGTAACCGGCCCAAGCGGACCCTGATGCACAGGAAGGTTCCCATCTTGCTCATGGGATGTCCCTCCCTTGACGGCGGCCGGGCCCAGTCCCGGCCGCCGTTCCAGTCTGAGGGACAGCAGAAAACAATCAAGAGTTGAGAAATGTAGATGCCAGCGCCGCCACGGCGAACCCGGCCAGCACCAGCGCCGAGATCCGGTTGATCGCCCGCATCGCCCCCGGCGTCACCCGCGCCCGCAGGCGGCCGACCGCCAGCGACAGGCCCAGCCACCACGCGGCCGACTCCGGCACCACGCCCACGACGAGCACGAACCCGCCGCCGGGCCCGTCCGGCCCGAGCGCCGCGATCACCCCGGCGAAGCTGAGGATCGTGGCCGGGCTGGTGACCGTCAGTGCGACGGTGCCGAGGAAGGCGCCGAGGAGGCCGCCCCCCTCCCCCGCGTCCGCCGGCCGGTCCGGTGCCGCCGGCAGGGCCGTGACCGCCGCCCGGAACGCCTCGTCCCGTGTCGTCCCCTCCAGCAGGACGAAGACGAAGGCCGGAAGGTCGAGCCCGTCCGCCATCCGTCCACAGGGCTGCGCCCGGAACCGGTCCTTCCCGCGTCGGGGGCCGGGAGTGTTGCCCCCGGAATTCACAGCCTGTGGATCGTTTCCATGGGCGTGTTCCACAGGGGGGCCGCCCTACCCGATCGGCGGGACCGTCTGTTAGTGTGCGGGAATGACGCTCACTCCCATGCTCGTCCGCCCCTCCGTCGAGCCCGCCGGCGACTATCGCCAGGCGCCGCGCAACGAGGAGGCGGAGCAGGCGCTGCTCGGCGCGCTGCTCGTGAACAACGCGACCCTGAACAAGGTCGTGGAGTTCCTGGAGCCGGAGCACTTCTTCTCCGCCGTCCACGGACGGATCTACAAGGCGATCCGCACCCTCGTGCTCGACCGGAACCAGGAGGCGAGCCCGGTCACGCTGAAGGCCTATTTCGCCGACGACGCGGACCTGTCGGCCGTCGGCGGGTCCGCCTATCTGGCCGATCTCGCGGCGAACGTCGTCACGATCATCAACGCCGAGGACTACGGCCGGGCGGTCTACGAGTCGCATCTCCGGCGCCAGCTGATCGAGATCGGCGAGGACATGGTGAACGACGCCTACGCCCACGATCTGGAGACGTCGCCGGCGCTCCAGATGGAAGCGGCGGAGAAGCGGCTGTTCGACCTCGCGACCACGGGATCGGCCTCGGCCGGGTTCGCGGCCCTCAACGTCGCGGTCCATGCGGCGATCGAGACGGCGGAGGCCGCCTTCCGCCGCGGCAGCCACATCACCGGCGTCACCACGGGCCTGACCGACATCGACCGCAAGATGGGCGGCCTGCACCCCTCGGACCTGCTGATCCTGGCCGGCCGGCCGTCGATGGGAAAGACGTCGCTCGCCACGAACATCGCCTACAACGCGGCCAAGGCCTATCTCGACACCGGCGGGCAGGAGGGCTCGGTCGTCGGCTTCTTCTCGCTGGAAATGTCGGCCGAACAGCTGGCGACCCGCCTTCTGGCCGACGTGTCGGAGGTGCCGGGCGACAAGATCCGCCGCGGCGACATCAAGGACACCGACTTCCAGCGGTTCGTCGAAGCGTCGGCGCTGCTGAACCGCCTGCCCTTCTTCATCGACGACACGCCGGGCCTGAGCGTGACGGCGCTGCGCACCCGCGCCCGGCGCCTCCACCGCACCCACAAGCTGGGCATGATCGTGGTCGACTACCTCCAGCTCCTCTCCGGGAGCGCGCGGGGCAGCGAGAACCGGGTGCAGGAGATCTCCGACATCACCCGCGGCCTCAAGGGCGTGGCGAAGGAGCTGGGGGTCCCCGTCGTGGCGCTCTCCCAGCTTTCCCGCGCGGTCGAGCAGCGGGAGGACAAGCGTCCGCTTCTGTCGGACCTGCGCGAGTCGGGCTCGATCGAGCAGGACGCCGACGTCGTCATGTTCGTCTTCCGCGAGCAGTACTATCTGGAGCGCGCGGAACCGTCGCGGCGGCCGGAGGAGAACGACGAAAAGTTCAACGACCGCTACCAGCGCTGGCAGCAGCGCTGCGAGGAAGTGCACAATACGGCCGAAGTGATCATCGCGAAGCAGCGCCATGGCCCGATCGGCACCATCCGCCTTCATTTCGACGGCCAGTTCACCCGCTTCTCCGACCTCGATCCGAACCGCGCCGGTTGACGTGCCGGTTGACGTGCCGGCGGACGCGCCCGGCGTCCTGCACGTGGACCTGGACGCGATCCGGGCCAACTGGCGCACGCTCCGCGACCGGGCCGCGGGCGCGGAGGTGGCCGGCGTGGTCAAGGCCGACGCCTACGGCCTCGGTGCGGAGCGCGTCGGACCGGCGCTGTGGGCCGAGGGGTGCCGGCGGTTCTTCGTCGCCACGCTGGACGAGGCGCTGCGCCTGCGTGCGGTCCTTCCCGCGGCCGACGTGGCGGTGCTGGGCGGTCTGACGCCGGGCACAGAGGCCCTGTTCGTCGACGGCCGGGTGACGCCCGTCCTCAACAGCCTGGGCGAGATCGCCCGCTGGCGGGCCGAGGCGCGGGCGCGGGGCCTGCGCCTTCCGGCGCTCGTCCACCTCGACACGGGCATGAACCGGCTGGGGCTGGAGCGGGCGGAGGTCGACGCGCTGGCCGCCGACCCCGCCGCCCACCTCGACGGCGTGGCACTCCGGCTCTGGATCACCCACCTCGCCTGCGCCGACGAATACGGGCATCCGATGACCGCAGCGCAGGCGGCGGACTTCGCGGGGGCGCTGACCCGCCTGCCCCCGGCCGCGGTGAGTGCGGCGAATTCGTCCGGCCTCTTCCGCGACCTGCCCGTGGCCCAGCGCCTCGCCCGTCCGGGGGCGGCCCTTTACGGCATCAACCCGACGCCGGAGGCCCCGAACCCGATGCGCCCCGTGGTGCGCCTGTCGGTCCGCGTGCTGCAGGTGCGTCGCGTTGACAGTGCCATGACCGTTGGATACGGTGCGGCCCATCTCGTCCGGCGGCCCGGACGGATCGCCACTCTGGCCGCCGGCTATGCCGACGGCTATCCACGGAGCCTCGGCGGTCGGGGGCGCATCGCCGCCCATGGACGGACCGCCCCGATCGTGGGCCGCATCTCGATGGACCTCCTCACCGCCGACGTGACCGACTGGCCGGAGGGGTCGCCCGCGCCGGGGGACCTCGTCGACCTGATCGGCCCGCACCGCGACGTCGACGCCGTGGCGGCGGAGGCCGGCACCATCGGCTACGAGGTGCTGACGGCGCTCGGCCGCCGCTGGCACCGCGCCCATTCCGGCATCGTCCCGCCGCCGCCCGGCGCCGTCGCGCGTCCGGAGGCCGCATGGGCTTTGTAAGGTCGGTCGGCGGCGCCGCGCTCGTCTTCCTGGCGGCGACGGGGCGCATCGCGCTCTTCGCCGCGGTCGCCGTCAGCCATTGCGTGCGGCCGCCGATCTACGGCCGGCTGATCCTCCGGCAGATGATCTCGATCGGCTACTATTCGCTGCCCGTGGTCGGGCTGACGGCGCTGTTCACCGGCATGGTGCTGGCGCTGCAGAGCTACACGGGCTTCGCCCGCTTCCAGGCGGAGGGCGCGGTCGCGACCGTCGTCGTCATCTCGATCACGCGCGAACTGGGCCCCGTCCTCGCCGCCCTCATGGTGGCGGGGCGGGTGGGCGCGGCGATGGCGGCGGAGATTGGCACCATGCGCGTGACCGAGCAGATCGACGCGCTGTCGACGCTCTCCACCAACCCCTATAAATACCTCGTGGCGCCGCGCCTCATTGCCGGGTTCACGATGCTGCCCTGCCTCGTGCTGGTGGCCGACATCATCGGCGTGTTCGGCGGCTTCCTCGTCGGTGTGACGGTGCTCGACTTCAACCCCGGCGCGTACATCCAGCGGACCTGGCAGTACCTCGAGGCGGTGGACGTCATCTCCGGCCTCGTCAAGGCGGCGGTGTTCGGCTTCGTCATCGCGCTGATGGGCTGCTACCACGGTTACGCGTCGAAGGGCGGGGCGCAGGGCGTGGGGGCGGCGACGACGAACGCGGTCGTCTCCTCCTCCATCATGATCCTGGTCTTCAACTACTTCCTGACCGGCCTCTTCTTCTCCCGCTGACGGGCCCCGGACGCGCCATGGCAGACGCCCCCAAGATCGCGCTCGACGACGTGCACAAGCGGTTCGGCGAGAAGCGCGTGCTGAACGGCGTCTCGTTCGAGGTGACGCGCGGCGAGAGCCTCGTGATCATCGGCGGGTCGGGCACGGGCAAGTCGGTCACCCTCAAGTGCGTGCTGGGCCTGATGAACCCTGAAGCCGGCTCGATCCGCATCGACGGGGAGGAGACGGTGGGCCTCGGCACCCGCGACCGGGCGCGGGTGATGACCAAGTTCGGGATGCTGTTCCAGGGCTCCGCGCTCTTCGACAGCCTCCCGGTGTGGGAGAACGTGGCCTTCGGCCTGATCCAGGGCCAGGGCATGGCGCGCAAGGCGGCCAAGGACCTGGCGGTGGCCAAGCTCGCGAACGTGGGCCTGGGCGCCGACGTGGCGGAGCTGTTCCCCGCGGAACTGTCGGGCGGCATGCAGAAGCGCGTCTCGCTCGCCCGCGCCATCGCGACCGAGCCCGAGATCATCTTCTTCGACGAGCCGACGACCGGCCTCGACCCGATCATGGCCGACGTGATCAACGACCTGATCGTGAAGTGCGTGAAGGACCTCGGCGCCACCGCGCTGTCGATCACCCACGACATGGCGAGTGCGCGCAAGATCGCCGACCGGGTGGCGATGATCTACGACGGGCGGATCATCTGGCACGGCCCGGTGGCGGAGATCGACCGGTCGGGGAACCCGTACGTGGACCAGTTCATCCACGGCCGGGCGGAGGGGCCGATCCGGATGCAGGTGAAGCGGTTGTAGGGTGGCGAGCAATCTGCTGTAATCATCGGGTGGCCTTAAACGAACCTTGCATTGCTCTCTGCATCTTTTGGCTGTTCAATGCACCATCGTGGAGACCCCTGAATGAGCGATCAGAAGTCGATAGCCGACAGAATTTTCCCCGAGGTGAATGATGCGGAAGAAACGGAGATTCGGAATATTCCTCCGGAGCAACGTCGCCTACACACCGAAACTTCTGACCTGACGATTCTATCTTTGAAGCAATTTATGGATCAAGGGAAGATTGAAATACCAGAATTCCAAAGAGGATATGTATGGAATAGAAAGCAAGCATCCCGCCTAATTGAATCGCTAATCATACAATGCCCAATTCCAGTCATATACTTTAGTCAGTCCCCGTCGAACAAACTTGTTGTTATTGATGGAAACCAACGTCTTCTGAGTATAAAGTTGTTTCTTGAAGATTTGTATGATCTACAAGGTCTATCAACATATCCAGAGCTAAACTCAAATACATGGAGTACCCTTGACCCGCGTTTCCGCGATCACATTGAGAGTCTGTCCGGAAAGTTTACGTGGGCTTGCAGAGGCGCCGCAGCATGAGGCGGATGGAGGCGAGACGAAGGAATGCCAACGCCTGGCGGTTGAGGCTCTCCCAGTCCTTGGCGAGGCGACGGCAGCGATTGAGCCAAGCGAAGGTTCTTTCCACGACCCACCGCCTGGGCAACACCTGGAAGCCCTTGGTCTTGTCGGAGCGTTTGACGATCTCGACCTGGACGCGGCCCACGGCGGTCCGCAG
>CANGXM010000128.1 GCA_947457845.1 Rhodospirillales bacterium
ACGCGCGCCGCAGCGTCAGCCTCGTGGAGGGCACGCCGCGGCGCGCGCGGGTCCCTCCCATGGACTCCCTGGACAACGGTCCCCCACAACCAGACGTGTGGCAGGCTATTGGACGCCGATGGTGGCTGGATGTTCGACGCCGGTTGACAACCAGTCCGCGTGATGCATCCGCCGGGCGTCGCCCGGTCGCGACGCCCGTTTCCTTCTCGTTCGCCATGTCGTTTGCTCCTTGCGCAGAACCGTATCTCGAACGGTTCCCCCCGTCGTCTTCCGTCGACTGATCGCGGCGGTATCTGCGACGCAGCGGTTTCTACCACGGGGAGTGGGGTCGACTTCCATGAGTACCGTCTATGCCTGACGGCATTGTACCGACGGCCGGGTCCGGTTCAGCGGTCGGATCGTCCCGGCGCGACAGGCCGCCCATCGCGAGCCCGACGCCGGCGAGCGCCGACACCCAGCGTTCGGCGGTTTCGACATTGACCGACGACGGCGACCGGGATGGGTCACGCCCGGCGGAACCGCGGAGCACCACGGCGACGTCCTGAGGGTGGGCCGCGTCCGTCTCCCATGGGATCCTTGGCGCCCGGGGCCCGGGCGCTCGCCCACAGCGAACGAGGTGGGGGGCGACGGGTTCCCGCCCCTTCAGTCCGCCGTCCCGGGAGCGGGCAGCGACGACGGGGGCACGGCGCCCGGGCGATCCTCGCGTCCGGGGAGCATCAGCGCCGCGAGCACGGCCAACGCGGCGAGCGCGGTGAGGGCGAAGAGAAGATCGTCGAACCGTCCGGTCGCGTCGTAGGTCCAGGCCGCGAACTGGACCGCCGCCGGACCGGAGCCGAACGCCAGCACGAACTTGGCCCCATAGGCGAGGCCGCGGTGCCGGGCCGGGGTGAAGCGCGCAAGAAGCTCGTTCTCGGCCGGGACCTGGATGTTCAGCATGGCCACCGTCAGCGCCGCCAGGGCGAACAGCGGATAGCCCACCGCCGTCGCCGCGAGGGCGAGGACCGGCACCTGGAGCAGGAGCATCGCGACGTAGATGCGCTTGGGCGGAAGCCGATCGACCAGCCAGCCGCCGAGGAGCTGCGGCAACGCGCCGACGAGGAACACGAGCGATACAAGGGCGCCGACGCCCATGGTCCCGCCGCCGACGATGCCCGGCATCCGATCGCCGAACCACTTCGGCATGATCGTCGCCATGGAATTGTAGACGAGGCCGGCGCAGAGCATCGTGACCGAGAGAAGCAGGAAAACCCGCACGGTGTCGCCGCGCGACGGGCGGGGGACGGGCTTGGCGTCGACCGTCCGGTCGACGACGGTGCCCCGTGCGATGAGAATCGCCAGCAGCAGGCCCGTCGCCATGCAGACGAGGCCGGGCACGATCATCGCGGCCCGCCAGGAGACGACGTCGGACAGGCCGCCCGCGACGAACCCCGCCGCCGCGACGCCGATGCCGCCGAAGATGCCGTTCCAGGCGAGCGCGCTGCCGCGGTTCTCGGCGTTCTTCACGATCCAGGCGAGCCCGACGGGATGGTAGATCGACGCCCCGATCCCGAGCAGCGCGAGCCCGAGGACGAGGCCGGTCTCGTCGGGGGCGAGGCCGGCCGCGACCGCACCGAGCCCTGTGAGGGTGTGGAAGACGACCATCATCCGGCTCTCGCTCCAGCGGTCGCCGAGCCATCCCGCCAGCGGCGCGCCGAGGCCGATGAGCAGCGCTCCGAGTGTCCAGAGCCGCAGGAGATGGTCGTAGGACGCCTGCCAGTCCGTCTCCAGGGCGAGGACGACGGTCAGGTAGAGCGCGGCGAGAACGTGCATCTGCGCATGGCCGATGCAGGAGAACACGATCGCCAGGCGACCCGACCGGTGGGACATGGGGCATCCGCCAGGAGGAGCATCAGCATGCCACGGTCACAGGGGGCGCACGTCGGCGCAACGGGCGGTCGCGCATGGCTGGTCTGACCCGCCGCCGCGTCCGTACGAGACGGCCACGCAAGACGGCCGCGCGAGACGGCCGCGCGATCACGCGCGGGACGTGCCGACGCCCGGCGCATTGCCAATGGCCGAAGAGGATCTAGGATAGGTTCCCGCAGCGCGGGTGGAGGGCCTCGTGACGGGACGTGGACGAAAGGGCGTGGCGAAGGGTGGTCGTCGGCGTCCCGGGGATGGGGCGCCGGGGCCGGCCGAACTCGATTGGCTGCGCCGCGGCGTCGACCAACCGGGCGGCAAGCTGCCCCTGTTCGACGCCGAGGGGCAGCGGATCGAGCCCGCGGTCGTCCGCACCTGCCTGAAGGCCGGATGGGCGGCCCCGTGGTTCGAGAATCCGCTCAAGCCGGACTGGCAGGTCTGTCGCCTCACCGACGCCGGTCGCGCCCTCCTCGCCGGACCCCCGCGGGCGGAGGTCGAGGTATCCATGGTCATACCAGTGTCGCCTTGACTTCCCACGCCCGGGATGGTCACTTGACGCGGTATCCGGGTGGTGCCTGGGTTTTGGGAGGGGACGACAAGAACAAGAGTTGCGGCGGACTTGATTATTCAAGTGATGTTGCAGCGCACCCAAACGGCGACGGCGACGTCGAACCCGGAACGGATCGAACCGTTCCGCTTTCTTGGTCTGGGTGGCCGGCCTTTCGGGGACCGGCCATTTTTCGTTTTACCCGAAGGGCGTACGCGGAACTGTCGAATTGATGGTAACGGCCGGGAGTGGAATGTTGGGCCGGTGAAGGTCGGTTCCGCCCACGCCGAGAGATGCCGATGCCCACCAGGGCCGCCAAGATCCTCATCGCCGAAGACCAGGCGCTCATCGCGTTATCCCTGTCGCAAGGTCTCGCGTTCGACGGTCACCTCGTCTGCGGGGTGGTCGCGACCGCCGAGGACGGGATCGCGCTGGCCCGGATCCACCGGCCCGACCTCGCGCTCCTCGACGTCCACCTCGCCCGCGGCAGCGACGGCCGGGACATCGCGCACGTCCTGCGCGCAGAACTCGGAATCCCCTCCATCCTCCTCACCGCCCAGGTCGGCCGCGAGGAGGCCCGCGGGCTGGAGGTGCTCGGCCTCGTCCCGAAGCCCTACGGGATCGAGGACGTGCTGCGCGCCGTCGAGGACGCGGTCGCCTTCGTCCGCACCGGCCGGGTCCCGGCCGGCGGCTCCCCGCATCTCTTTCTGCCGACCGCCGCGACACGGCCGCTCCGCGAGCAGGTGGCCTGACGCACCGGCGTCAGCCCGCCGAAAGCCTCTGCCAACTGGAGGCATAACCCTTCTCGGTCAGCTTCCAACGACCCTTCCGGTCGCCGGGACGGATCAGGCCGAGGGGAAGGGCCTCAGCCACGAACGAACGCGGCACGTCTGGCGGCAGCTCCCAGCTGTCCGGGTGCGCCGTGAGGAGCCAGAGCGCGAGTTCGGTCTTCAGCTTCAAGATCGACGTCCTTGGGGGCACCGGTCCGGGATCGGCCGGTCAGGTCGGGGGGTGATCATTGGCGCAACGTCCGCCGGTTGCAATTCTTTCCTTCAGTCTGTCCCGAGGGCCCTGGCACCCGTCCGCGCCGCCCGGCGACGTCGCCAGGGTCCGTTCTTAAGACAGCCGAGGCGCTGGGAGATGCCCGCTTCGCAGGCGAAGTCGCGCTGGCTCATCCCGCGAAGCCGCCGCCACCGCCGCAGCATGTCGCCCACCGTCGGGCTCGTATGCAAGAGCGTCATGCCGCGACCCCAGCCGAGAGCGCGCGCCGTCGGGAATGACCTCTCACCCAATCGACCCGATGACCGCGGACGCGGATCGTGGATCCACCGGCCGATCGCGCCGGTCCCCACGGAGGTCACCATGACGATCGACACGTTCCCCGTCCCCGCCGACCTGCTCTGGGTGGCGGACACGATCGCCGTCACGGCGCTTGGCTGGATCGCGCCCACCAACCCACCGGGTTGGTGGTGGCCCTCGCGCAGGCCGTGCTCGTGCTAGGCTTCGCGGTAGCGAAGACGGTCGCCCTGCGCCGCGGCGCCTGAGCGTCCCCGATGGAGCCGCGCACGGCCGCGGCTCCATCGGCCGTCTCGCCTGTTCCGGAATGGCGACGCGGTGCGCGACGGGATCGAGGGCGGAGGGACGATGCGGTTCACGGGCAGGACGGTGACGGACGGCCTCGCACGCCTGCGCCGCGACATCGGCGTCGTGGCCGCCTTCGGCCTCGCGGCGGGCGGGACCCTCGCCTTCCTCGGCATCGCCGGCGCAGTGGCGGACGGCGACGCGACCGCCCTCGACGGCACCCTCCTGCGCCTCCTCCGCGCACCCGACGATCCGGCCGACCCGCTGGGACCGCCCTGGCTGGAGGAGGCGGTCCGGGACCTCACGACCATGGGCGGGTACACGGTCCTGACGGTCGCCGGCGTCCTCGTCGTCGGCTTCCTCCTGACGATGCGGGCGTTCGGGGCTGCGGCGTTCGTCGTCGTGTCGCTCGCGGGCGGAACGCTCCTCGGCGCCCTGCTGAAGGATCTCTACGATCGCCCGCGCCCGGATCTCGTCGCCCATCTCGTGGCGGTGGCGACGCCGAGCTTTCCCTCGGGCCACGCGATGCAGTCGGCGATCGTCTGGCTGACGCTGGGCGCGCTTCTGTCGCGGGCGGTTCCCGGGCGCCCCGCCCGCCTCTACGTGCTGGGCGCCGCCTGCGCGCTCGCGCTGGCGGTGGGATCGAGCCGGGTCTACCTGGGTGTCCACTGGCCCACCGACGTGCTGGCCGGTTGGTGCATCGGGTCGGCGTGGGCGATGGGTTGCTGGCTCGTCGCCGTGCTGATGAAACGGCGGGCCGCCGCCCGGACGCCGCCGGATCGGTTTCCCGATCCGGTTTCCCGATCGCCCCACCGGGGCAAGGCGAGGATCACCGCCAAGTGCTTGGAAAAGATGGTCGGACCGGCGAGATTCGAACTCGCGACCCCCAGACCCCCAGTCTGATGCGCTACCAGGCTGCGCTACGGTCCGACGTCCCCACGGGGGAGACGCTATATAGCCGCCGGCCGGCAGCGGCGCAACAGTTCACGGACGGTCAGCCGACCGGCTGGCGGAGCAGTTCTCGCAGCGCGCGCAGTTCGGTGATGACGGTCTGGATGCGGCCACGCTGTGCGAGCGTCAGACGGGGCGCGGGCGCCGCCTCGGGCGCCGCGACGACCGGAGCCTCCGCGACCGCCTCCTCCGCCACGTCCTCGGCCGGCGGCGTCGCCGGCTCGACCGGATCCGGATCGTCGGCGACGGCGCCGCCGCGCCCGCCCCGCTGGTCGCGCAGCAGTTTCTGCACGCCCTTGATCGTGTAGCCCTGGTCGTAGAGCAGGTCGCGGATGCGGCGCAGGAGGTCGACGTCCTCCGGCCGGTAGTAACGGCGCCCGCCACCCCGCTTGAGGGGCTTCACCTGCGGGAACTTGGTCTCCCAGAAGCGCAGCACGTGCTGGGGGACGGCGAGATCGGTCGAGACCTCGCTGATGGTTCGAAAGGCCGTCGCCGATTTGGCGACGGGCCTCGGCCGGCGGTCGTCCTGCGGTTCGGGTTCGGACATGAGATCCAGGAGCGCCGTCATCGGTTGGCCCGCGCCGCGTCAGGCATTGACCCGGGCACGCTCGCCGGATCGGGACAGTTCGGCATTGATGCGGTCCTTCAGGACGTGGCTCGCACGGAACACGAGGACGCGCCGCGGCATGATCGGCACCTCCTCGCCGGTCTTCGGGTTCCGGCCGACCCGCTGGCCCTTCTGCCGGACCACGAAGCTTCCGAAGGACGAGATCTTCACAAGTTCGCCGCGGGCCAGCGCCTCCTCGATCTCGCCGAGGACGGTCTCGACCAGATCGGCGCTCTCGTTCCGCGACAGCCCCACCTCCTGGTAGACGGCCTCGCTCAGCTGTGCGCGCGTGACGGTGTTCTGCGTCATCGGCGTGCCTCCCCCGCGTCAAGAGCGACGAGGGTACCGTGACGGGGCACATCGGTCAATTCTGACGAAGGCTCAGTTGCTTGGCGGGCGTTCTTGAAGCGCCCCGCGGGTCACCAGCGGACCAGCGCCGATCCCCAGGCGAGGCCGCCGCCGATCGCCTCGAGCGCCACGAGGTGCCCGCGGCGGATCCGACCGTCGCCCACGGCCTCCGCCAGCGCGAGGGGGATCGAGGCCGCCGAGGTGTTCCCATGATGGTCCACCGTCGTGACCACGCGATCCGTCGAGAGGCCCAGCTTGCGCGCGGTGCCGTCGATGATGCGCTTGTTCGCCTGGTGGGGAACCAGCCAGTCGACGTCGGCCGCCGACACGCCGTTGGCGGCCAGCGCCTCGTTCAGCACGTCCGACAGGCGCTGCACGGCATGGCGGAAGACCTCCTGGCCCTGCATGCGCACGTGGCCCGTGGTGCCGGTCGCCGAGGGACCGCCGTCGGCGTAGAGGAGGTCATACTGGCGACCGTCGGAATGAAGGTGCGTCGACAGGACCCCGCGGTCGGCCGGCGTCCCCTCGCCCGTCCCGCCGCGCAGGACCACAGCCCCCGCGCCGTCGCCGAACAGGACGCTGGTCGTCCGGTCGTTCCAGTCGAGGAGGCGGGAGAAGGTCTCCGCACCGATGACCAGCGCGGCCCGCGCCTGCCCCAGGCGGATGAAGTTGTCGGCGACGGCGAGCGCGTAGATGAAACCGGCGCAGACGGCCTGCACGTCGAACGCCGCCCCGTGCGTCATGCCGAGCGCCGCCTGCACCTTGGTCGCGGTGGCGGGAAAGGTGTTGTCCGGCGTCGTCGTCGCCAGAACGATCAGGTCCAGCTCGTCCGCGCCCATCCCGGCGTCGAGCAGCGCCGCGCGCGCGGCCCCGAGCGCAAGGTCCGAGGTCTTCTGGTCGGGGGCGGCGATGCGGCGGCTGCGGATGCCCGTCCGCTGGACGATCCACTCGTCGGAGGTATCGACCCGGCGGGCGAGGTCCTCGTTCGTGACGACGTCGGGCGGAAGATAGGATCCGATTCCGACGATCTGGGACCGAAGCACGCTCATACCGCGGCCGCCCTGTCCGGCGCCGGGGCGAGCCCCTCGCCCAGACGCTGGATCTCGTCGCGGATGCGGTCGTTGAACCCGTTGCGGACGAGGTCGACGGCGACGCCGACGGCGTTCGCGAAGCCCAGCGCGTCGGTCCCGCCGTGGCTCTTCACGCAGACGCCCTGGAGGCCGAGGAACATCGCGCCGTTGTATCGCCGCGGATCGGTGCGCCGTCGCAGCTTCTTGAACGCGTTGCGGGCGAGGAGATAACCCAGCCGCGCGAACAGCGAGGCTTCGAAGGTGCGGCGCAGGAAATCGGCGTAGAGGCGGGCCGTCCCCTCCGCGGTCTTCAGCGCGATGTTGCCGGTGAACCCGTCCGTGACCACCACGTCGACGGTGCCCGCCGGAATGTCGTTGCCCTCGACGAAGCCGTGGAAGATCCCCGGAAGCGGCATCGTCCGGAGCATCTGCGCCGCCGCTCGCACCGTCTCGTTCCCCTTCATCTCCTCCGACCCGACGTTGAGGAGGCCGATCGTCGGCTGGATGACGCCCAGCACCGTCCGGGCGAAGATCGACCCCATGACCGCGAACTGGGTGAGGTTCTCGGGCGAGCACTCGATGTTCGCGCCGAGGTCCAGCATGACCGTCTCGCCGCGCGTGGTCGGGAGGAAGGACGCGATCGCAGGCCGATCGATGCCCGGCAGCGACTTCAGGACGATCTTGGCCATCGCCATCAGCACGCCGGTGTTGCCGCCGGAGACGACGCACCCGGCGCGCCCCTCGGCGACGCTGTCGATCGCGAGGCGCATGGACGACTTGCGGCCGCCGCGCAGGGCCTGCGCGACCTTAGCGTCATCGGCCACCGCGTCCGGCGTGTGGACGATCTCGGCGATGCGGGCGAGTTCGGGGCGGCCGTCGAGGAGCGGACGGATCAGCGCCTCGTCGCCGAACATGAGGAAGGTGACGCCAGGGTATCGGAGGCGCGCGATGTCCGCGCCGTCGACGACCGACCGGGGCGCGTGATCGCCACCCATGGCATCAAGGGCGACCACCAATTGAACGCTCATCGCACGTCGCTCCGACGAGGCCGGTCCTCGGAGAGGACCGGATGAACCGGATGACACGCGCCCCCCATCGAAGGGATCAGGCGCTCTTCGCCTCGGCGACCACTTCCCGACCGTCGTAATGGCCGCACGATCCGCAGACGTGGTGCGGCCGCTTCAGTTCCCCGCAATTGGGGCACTCGTTGTAGGCGCCGGCCTGAATCGCGTGGTGGGAGCGTCGCATGTCGCGGCGCGACTTCGACGTCTTCTTCTTGGGAACGGCCATCGCAGTGCTCTCTCGGGTTCGGCGTCACGTGGAATGTCCAAGGGCCCTGAAGGACGCGTCCGTGGACGGTCCCTCCGGGCCCGGAGGAGCCGTCTGACTTAACGGAAACGTGTCCGGGGAGCAAGCGGCTCCGCTCAGTTAGTCCGGGCGGCCCAGCTTTGCAAGCGCCGCGAAGGGGTTCCGTCCCGCATCCGACTCGCCAGCGTCCGATCCGACGTCCTCCGCCTCCCCGGCGCTGGCACCCTCGAAGGTGACGCCGGGCGCCTTGGGATAGGGATCGAGGGCCAGGGAGAGCTGCTGGGCGACCAGTTCCCCGAGGTCGATCCGCGTCCCGTCGAGGGGTTCCGGCACGTCGGCGTCCGGGTCGGCCAGCAGGTCGCCCTCCGGCATCCGGTCGGCCGGCGCGAAGAGCGCTGTGAAGTCCTCCACCACCGACGCCTCGAACGCATCGAGCGTGACGACGCAGGTCTGGGTGACGGTGGCGTGGAGGACGCCGTCGACGCGCACGAATCCACCCGCCATCCGCGTGATGGTGAGTTCGGCGGTCAGGGCGGCGAGCGCCACGAGACCGAGGCGCCGTGCGAGAGCCGCCCGCTCCTCGGGCTTCGCCTCGATCCGGCGGACGGCCGGGGTCCCGGCCAGCCCTTCGGAATCGAATGAACGGGGGAACTCCGGAGGGGGCATGGCGCCCGGCACGGTCGCGCGCGACATCGGGGCGGTCCTCGGCTGACGGATCAGGACCCGGCAGGGGCCGGATAGGTGAAGGCCGGAGCGAGCAGGGCGTCCATCGGCATCGCCGCGAGCGCGCGGGCGACGTCGAGGAGGTGGGCGGCGACAAGGCCGGCGCCGGGTCCGCCGGCGGCCACGCTGCCGAAGACGTTCCGGTCCACGGCCGCCGCGAGCGCCGACGGGTCGTCCGCGTCGAGAGCGGCGTCGTACGCCTTCGCGCGACCGAACAGGCCGCCCAGCGTGTCGTGGACCCGCTTGCCTACCGCGAGGTCGCCGATGCCCATCTCGCGCAGGTTCGCATCCATGTCGCTGACGAACAGGTCCATGAGCGCCTGGGACACGCGCTTCGCCCGCCCGTCGCCGTCCCGCAGGCGGCGGAGCAGCAGGTGCAGGTGCGCGACGAGCAGGTCGTACCGCCCGTCCACGGTGTCGGGAACGCCCGCCGTCTCGTAGAGGGACGGCCGGCGCGCCGCGGCGACCGCCTCGGCGTAGAGGCGGACGGCGACGTCGCGGTCGGTGCTGAGGGAGAGGAGGCGGCGGAGCAAGGTTGCGATCCCCGGGCGCGGCCGTTGACAGGGACGGCGGCGGCAGCGCATCTGTCTGGCGAGATGGGCGCCCGCGGGGCGCCCGTCAACGCCGCCCGTCCTTCGTCGTCGCACACCGGGACTCGTCATGCTCCGATCGAAGCCGTCCGTCGCGATCATCGCCCTGGCGCTCGCCGGCCTCCTCGGCGCCTGCTCGGCCCGGGTCTCCAACAACGGCAACATGGTCAACGACGAGCGACTCCAGGCGCTGCGTGTCGGCCAGACCTCCGAGGACGACGTGCTCCGGGAGCTGGGGACGCCGACCGCCGTCGCCACCTTCGACCGCAGCACCTGGTACTACGTCGGTCAGGTCACGTCGCGGCTGGGGCCCTTCCGGCCGGAAGCGATCGAGCGTCGGGTGGTGACGGTGCGGTTCGACGACGCGGGCGTCCTGTCGGGGGTGGAAACGCGATCGCTCGCCGACGGCAACCAGGTCGCGGTCAGCGACCGGGCCACGCCGACCCCGGGGACCGAGATGTCGCTCATCCAGCAGATCTTCGGCAACGTGGGTCGCTTCCCCGGCATGGCCGGCGGCGCCACTCGGGGCGTGCCGGGCCGCACGGGCCCCTGACGCCGCCAGACCGCGGGGGCACCCGTCGGGGTCAGATCGGGCGCTGCGTGATGCCGTGGATCAGCACCTGGTCCACGATTCCCCGACCCATCGTCCGGTCGCAGGCCGCGAGCAGGCGACGGCGCAGCCGCGGCAGATCGATCACCGAATTGCTCTGCACGGACGGATCCGAGAGCGCGGTGTAGAGCGTCTCGGTGAGCGCGTTCTGGAGGCGCGGCTGCATGGCCTGGATGCGGTCGAGCGCGGCGGCGTTCGGGATCTCCAGCACGATGCGCAGCGTCAACAGCTGTTCTGCCTTTTCCGAGCCCATCATCGAAACCGTCACCGGGGACAGCGCCGTGAACAGCAGGATCGGGGCGGGCTCCGCCGGCGGCGGGCTGTCCTCCGGTTCGTTCTGAAAGTAATACAGGTAGCCGCCGATCCCACCACCCACGAGGAACGGAAGCAGGATCAGAAGGAAGATCAGACGACGCATCTGTCTCGGGCTACCACCACCGGGGCTACGGCTTCCAGTCTAGCGGGTTTGCCCCGCCCGCGCAGGTGGAATCAGAAGTGGGTCCAGCCGGTTCCGGCGAGCGGAACCGGATCGCCCCGCGCGTCGCGCACGGAGACCCCTCCCGCGGGGCCCTCCAAGGCGCGCCCGATCACGGTCAGCCCGAATCCGGCCGCCCGCGCCGCGGCGGCGAGCGCGGGGACGGCCGCCGGCGTGGCGGCGAGGACAAGCTCGTAGTCGTCGCCGCCGGTGATGGCGTCCACGATGCGGCCCGGATCGGCGGCGACCAGCCGGCGGACGGCGGCCGAGAGCGGCACCGCCGCGGCGTCGAT
>CANGXM010000129.1 GCA_947457845.1 Rhodospirillales bacterium
CCGCCCGAAGGCGAGCGCCAGCCACGCGAGCCCCACGCCGACCAGGGCCGCCGGAACGGGATGGGCGCGAATCGTGTCGGCGATCCGGTTCGGACGGCCGGCCAGCAGGTCGCGGACGGCGTCGGTCGCCGCCCCCGCCATCCGCTCGGTCGAGACCGCGTCGCGCAGCGACGCGACGGTCCGGTCGATCCGCGCCCGGGTCTCGGCGATGTCGGTTTCGATCTCGTCGGGCCGGCGGCTGCCGGTGTTGGACCCGGTCTGGGCGGTGTCGGCGGGCATCGGCGGCCTCCAATCGGATGGTGGCCGTTCAACGTCCGCCCTCGCCGGGCGGTTCCTGCCGCCCGGGCCCTCAGCCCGCCGTGGCGGCGATCACCTCGGTGGCGCCGCGCCAGATCATGTCGATCGACACGTAGCCGATGACGGCCAGACCGACGTAGGCGATCCAGTGGTGCTTGGCCAGGAGCCGCGCGATCAGCGTGGCGGCGACGCCCATCAGCACCACCGACAGGAAGAGACCGACGACCAGCACCCAGAGGTGATCGCCCGCCGCGCCCGCAACCGCGAGGACGTTGTCGAGCGACATGGACACGTCCGCGACCGCCACCTGCCAGATCGCCTGCCGCACCGTCTTGGTCTGGTTGGCCGGGGCGGCGACACCGCCCTCCCCCATCGCCGCGCTGACGTCGGCGGCGGCCGCGTCCTCGGCCTTCTGCTGGCGCAGCTCGCGCCACATCTTCCAGCAGACCCAGAGCAGCAGGACGCCGCCCGCGAGCGTCAGGCCGATGATCGCCAGCAGCTGCGTCGTCAGCGCCGCGAACACGATGCGCATCACCACGGCGGCGGCGATGCCCCAGAAGATGACCTTCCGCCGATGCTCGGGCGCGACGCCCGCCGCCGCGAGGCCGACGACGATGGCGTTGTCGCCCGCGAGGACAAGGTCGATCAGGATGACCTGACCGAGCGCCACGAGCTGCGAGACGAGTTCCTCACCCATTGAGCGTCGACCGATATTCGAGGATGGAGCGGGCAATAAACCACACTCGCCAATGCCCTTCCAGTCGTCGCGGAAACAATGCTGACCCGAACGCCTCAGCGGAACGAGAGCAGGAGCAGCATTCCCGAGCCGAGCGCGATCCGGTACCAGGCGAAGGGCGCGAACCCGTGGCGCGCGACGAAGCCGACCACCACGCGCACCACCAGCAGCGCCGTCAGGAACGCGGCACCGAACCCGATCGCGATGACGAGCGCGCCGTCGGCCGAGATCGCGTCACGGTTCCGGAAGAGGTCGTAGGCCGTCGCCCCGAACATCGTCGGGATGGCGAGGAAGAAGGAGAACTCGGTCGCCGTGCGCCGGTCGAGGCCGCAGGCGAGCCCGCCGAGGATGGTGGCGCCGGACCGGGAGACGCCGGGGATGAGGGCGAGGAGCTGGCAGCAGCCGACGGCAAGCGCCCGGCCCGGCCCGATCGCGTCCACCTCCCGCACCCGGGGGCGCAGGGGCATGCGTTCGATCAGCAGGATCGCGACGCCGCCCGTCACGAGGGCGACGCTCACCACGTAGGGCGAGAACAGCACCGCCTTGATGAAGCCGTGCAGCAGTGCGCCCGCGACGGCCGCGGGCAGGAAGGCCAGGAGGACCGCGAGGGTGAAGCGTCGCGCCTCGGGCTCGGTCGGCAGGCCGATCAGGGTCCCGATCAGCTTTCCCCGGTAGAGCCAGCAGACCGCGAGAATGGCCCCCAGCTGGATCACCACCTCGAACACGCGCCCCGGCGGTCCGCGGAACCCCAGCAGATCGACGAGGAGGATGAGGTGGCCGGTCGAGGAGACGGGGACGAACTCGGTGGCGCCCTCGACGATCCCCAGAAGGACCGCGCTGAGAAGGGTGATCGGATCCATGACGGCACGCGCGGGACGGCGGAAGGGCGGCGGCGACCATGCCGGACGGCCGCCGCCCCCGACAAGTGACGAATTCGTGCGTCGGCACGCCACCCGGACGGGGAAGCCCCGTCGGGACCCTCCCCGCCGTCAGGCGGCGAGGTCGCCCAGCTTTCCGAGGAGGTATTCGAGGTCCTCGGGCGCCACGCTCTCGTACTGGGTGAGGATGCGTTCGATGGTGCGGCGGCGGAACCGCTCCTTGCCGCCGGGCAGGCCGTCGTGCTCCGTCTCCTCGATCACCGACAGCGCGATCCGCACCGCGGGGAGGAGCACCGCCGGAAGGCCCGCCTTCTCGAACAGGGCGCCGAGACCGGAGTTGTCGTGGACGAGGATGCGGGCGTTGATCAGCGGCACGTCCGCCAGCTCGGCCATCGCCGCCTCGAGGAAGGCGACGTCGCCGGTGCACAGGACGCGCAGGATGAGCGAGGGCGTCATCCGCCCGGTCCGTGCGAGCTGGGCGACGAGCTGCATCAGCTGCGCGTCGTCGGCGAGCCCGACGAGATCCGCCACCGCCCGCTCGCGCGACTGCAGCACGAGGTCGCTGAGGGTCGCCTGCGGCAGCTCGTGGCGGACCGCGAGTTCGGCCAGCAGCCGGTCGGACACGATCGCCATCATCCGCTCGACCATGGCGATCGACAGGCCGGGGCGCAGGACGATGGCCTCCTTCACCCGGTCGCTGTCGGAGAACCGCTCCACAGCGCGGGTGAGGCCGCCGTCGCCCACCTCCGCTCCGGGGTTGCGGATGAGGGTGGAGACCGCCTCCTCCCCCGCCTCCTCGACGACCACGCCGGCCACCGCGGCCGAGACCGACGGGCGCGAGGCCACCGCGGTCTGGCGGCCCGGATCGCCGCCACGCACGATCTCGATCAGGTCGTCGTCGGTGAGGACCTGGGACATGCGGATGAGCGGGAGGGCAACCGTCTCCACGTCGCGGGCGAGGGTGAGGGCCACGTCCCGCGGCAGGGAACCGACCTGCATCACGCTCTCGGACAGCGCCTGCCGGACCCGCGTCTCGACGTCGTGCGCCATGCGGCGGACGATGTCCTCCGCGAGCCGGCGCTCCGCATCGGACAGTTCGGTGTCGTCAAGGTTGCTGCCGACCTTCGCAGCCACTTCCGCCCGTGCCGTCGCGGACGGCTCGGCGAGCAGACGCTGCACGTCCTCGTTGCTCAGAAACCGGCTCATCGCCTCGGGTCTCCAGGAATGACGGAATGGCCGCGGGCCCGATTGGGCCCCGCCGGGGGGGATTGGACCCGAGGCACGATCAAAGGGTCAAGAGGCGTGCTGCAGGACGCCCCGGCTCCGCCGTCGCTGGCGCCATGCCCGCTCGACGTCGCGGATGCGGTCCTCGAGGACGATTTCCACCTCCGATGTGACCTCGAGCGATCGATCCTCGTAGACGTTGCGGTCGGGATGGCGCGCCTGCCACGCGGCGACGGCGCCGTCGCGCTCGCGCAGCAGGGCTTCGATTTCAGGCCGGAACAGGCCGAACACCGCCGAGACCCAGCGGTTCACGGGCCAGGAGGGGCGGGCGTGATCGATGCGGAACTGGCCGAGCATCGCGATCACGTCCCCGGCCGCGTACCACGTCTCGCCGGTGACCCACCGGTTGGTGGTGAAGAGGCTGAGGGGCGTCCCGTCCCGGTCCATCGTGATCGCGACGAGATGGGACAGGTCGTCGTTGCCGTCCGCGGCCGGCGTGAAGTCCGGCAACGGGGCGGGACGCACGCCCGCGGGCATGCCGAGCGGGCGCAGGAAGGTGTGGAAATGGCCGTGTTCGCCGGTACGGCGCTCGGCCTCGGGATGGGCGTGATAGTAGTACTGGGCGTGGAACTCGGCATCGTAGACGTCGCCCGGCGGGTAGTGCCGCCATTCGAAGAACGTCCCCTGCCCCCGCAGGATCTCGCCCACCACGGTGTCGCCGGTCTTGGCGAGGATGCGCAGGATCTCCGCCGCCTCCCGGGCGGCCGCTGCCATCGGCTCGAGGTCGCCGTCGGCGAGGGTGTTTAGATCACGCATCGTCGCATCCTCGCGGACCCGGGCCGGGAGAAACATAACCCAAGGACGCCATTCCGTCAGCGGCGAACGGAGCGTCAGGGCCCGCGGTTGCGGACGCGGCTCGACGCCCCTTCGACCAGCGTCCCTTCGACCACCCGATTCAGTACCGTCCCCACGAAGTCCGCCGGCAGCGCCCCCCTCCCGCCGGGCGACGTCCGCGTGCTGGTCGCGGACTGCGCCGCGACGACGTCGCCCGCCGTCTGCATGGACGCGACGCTGTATAACGTGCAGCAATGCGACGGCTTCGTCGCCCGCTCGGGCGACATCGCCCTCGCCATCGCCATCGCCATCGCCCTGGAGGAACAGGCCCGATGATGCCCGTGATCAAGCGCCCGGAGACGCTGAAGGCGTTCCGCATCGCCCCCGGCGACACCAACTCCATGGCCTGCGTCTTCGACCCCGTGGACGAAGGGGTGGGCTTCGCCTGCATCGTCGAGATCTACGACGTCGGCGGCAAGACCCCGCCCAACGCCCACGGGGCCGCGCACGAGATGTTCTTCATCCTCAAGGGCGAGGGGATGGCGACCTGCGACGGCAACGCCGCGCCCATCCGCGCGGGCGACGCGGTGCTGCTGCCGCCGGGTTGCGTCCACGTGATCGAGAACACCGGGCCGGGCAAGCTCTACGCGCTGTGCCTCATGGTCCCGAACGAGGACTTCGCGGAGATGATCCACGCCGGCACGCCGGTGCCGATGGACCCCGCCGACGTCGCGGTCCTGCGCGGCCTCGTTCCGCCCGAGGGCCGGGCATGAGGGTCCTCGTCGTCCACGCCCACCCGGTGGAGGAGAGCTTCAACCGGGCGCTCTTCCGCACGGTCGTGGCCCGGCTGGAGGCGGCCGGGCACGAACTCAAGATCGCCGACCTCTACGCCGACGGGTTCGACCCGGTGCTCCGGCGCGAGGAGCGGCTCGCCTACCACGACACGACCGTGAACCGGGCGCCGGTGCAGGGCTACGTGGACCAGCTGATGTGGGCGGAGGCCGTGGTGTTCGTCTTCCCGGTCTGGACGTTCGGCCTTCCGGCCATCCTGAAGGGCTGGTTCGACCGGGTGCTGATGCCGGGCGTGGCGTTCCACATCGACGGGTCGGGCAACGTGTCGGTCGGCCTGCGCCACATCCGCAAGATCGCCGCCGTCACCACCTACGGCCGGCCCTGGTGGCTGGTGAAATTCGGCGTGGGGGACTTCCCCAAGGGCGTGATCACGCGTTATTTCCGCCGTCTCTGCGCCAAGGACGTGGAGACCCTCTATCTGGCGCACTACCACATGAACAAATCCACGCCCGAGAGCCGGGCCGCCTTCATCGCAAGGGTCGACCGGCGCATGGCGGCCTTCTGATGCGCGTGCTGGTCATCTTCGCCCACCCCGTGCCGGGCAGCTTCAACGCCGCCATCCACGAGACGGTGCTGGCGTGCCTGCGCCGCAACGGCCACGAGATCCGCGACACCGACCTCTACGCCGAGGAATTCCAGCCCGCGCTGAGCCGGGCGGAGCGGGAGGCCTACCACTCGCCGGGCGAAAACCTGACCCCCGCCATCGCCCGCTACGTCGACGATTTGCAGTGGGCGGAGGCGCTGGTCTTCTGCTTCCCAACCTGGTGGTTCGGGATGCCGGCCATCGTGAAGGGCTATCTCGACCGGGTGTGGGTCCCAGGCGTGGCCTTCCACATGCCGGGGCCCGACGGCGGCGGACTCAAGCCGGGGCTTCGGAACATCCGCAAGCTGGCGCTGGTGACGACCTATGGGGCGCCCTGGTGGCTGGTGCACTGGGTGGGCGGGGCGGCACGGAACGTGATCCTGCGCGGGCTGACGGGGCTGATGGCGCCGGGGCTGAAGACCCTCTACCTCGCCCACCACCGGATGGACTTCTCCACGCCCGAGAGCCGGGCGCGGTTCCTTGCGAAGGTGGTGAGGAAGTTCGGGGGGTTCTGAGGGGGGCGGGCTGGGTTCCGCCTCATGGTTCGACAGGCTCACCATGAGGCGCACCCGGGCGTTTCGCGGGTCGGCGCGGTCTCAGGTTGGAAACCGACCGGTTGCCTCGTCCTGAGCCTGTCGAAGGACGAGGCGAGACCGAAGCGGACGCAGGGAAATGGGTTAACTGTCACCGGTTTCAACTGTCACCGGTTTCTGGCGCACCGCCCAGTTCGACACGCTGCGCCTGCGGCTCCTCAAGATCGCCGCCCGCGTCGTGGAGCTGAAGACCAGGCTGCGCGTCCAACTGCCGACGGCCTGTTCGGTCCAGCCGATCCTCGCATTGGTCCTGGCCAGGACGGCCCGTCTCGTCACCTGAGCCGCCGGGCAGCGTGCCCAGCCAAAACCCGTCCCGCCAACCGCAAGCCAGCCATCTGGAAATCCGCGACGCGACGGAAGGGCGAACTGCGCCCTCACAACCCCACGATGAACAATCACCACGCCGAAGCGGGAACTTCAGGCCGCTCGTGCATGATCCGGGCTAATTCATTTGATCGTCGTCCCCTCACCCTGTCCCTCTCCCGCGGCGCGGGAGAGGGACAGGGTGAGGGCCGCCGCGAAGCGGCTTCACCGTCCCCCTACCGCAACGCCCCCAACAGCGCCGCCTCCGTCTCCACCGCCAGCCGGGCGACGAGGTCCCCTGCCTTCACGCCGTCCCTGATCAGCCCCACGCCCTGCCCGGCCCAGAGCGACAGGAACGCCGGCTGGTCCTGCGCCGCCGCGGCCGCGCGGATCGCCTTGGTCAGTTCGTTCTGCACCGGATAGGGCGGCAGGTCGGCCTCCACCGCGCGCCCCTCGGCGATGATGCGGTTCTCGATCCCCCGCGCCGGCCGGCCGGAGATGGCGCGGGTGACGGCCGTCGGCCCGCCCGCGGCCAGCGCCCGGCGATAGGGCTTGGCCGTCGTCGCCTCGGGGCAGAGGAGGAAGGCGGTGCCGAGTTGCACCCCCTCCGCCCCCAGCAGCAGCGCCGCGGCGATCGAGCGACCGTCCATGATCCCGCCCGCCGCGATCACCGGCACGTCCACCGCGTCGACGCAGGCGCGCACCAGCGCCAGCGTGCCGATCATCCCCGCCTCGAACGGGTGGAGGAAGGTGCCGCGGTGACCGCCCGCCTCCGCCCCTTGCGCGCAGATCGCATCCACGCCCAGCGCTTCGAGGTGCCGCGCCTCCTCCGGCGTCGTGGCGGTGGCGATGGTGAGGATGCCGCGGCGGCGGCACGCGGCCATCACGTCCGCCGAGGGGGCGCCGAAGGCGAAGCTGACGACCGGCGGGGCGGCCTCCAGCACCGCCGCGACCTGATCGGCCACGCGGTGCGACGGTCCCGGCGCCTCGGACCCTTGGGGCGGAAGGCCGAGTTCGGCGCGGATGGGGGCCAGGAACGCGGCCGAGCGGGCGAGCTGGTCCGCGGTCGGCACGCCGGGTTCGTGGAGGAAGACGTTGGCGGCGAAGGGCCGGTTCGTCGCCGCCAGCACCTTCGCCACCTCGGCCCCGATCGCGTCCGGCGCCGTCATGCCGAAGGCGAGCGAGCCGAGGCCGCCCGCATCCGACACGGCGCCCACCAGCGCGGGCCCCACCATGCCGCCCGCCATCGGCGCCTGGACGATGGGCACGTCCAGGCCGAAGCGGGCGGCGAATCGCGTCCGGTGCCAAGCCATGGGACGTCTGCCTCAGTACATGTGCTGGCCGCCGTTGATCGACAGCGTGGAGCCGGTGATGAAGCCCGCGTCGTCGGCGACGAGGAACAGCACGCCGCGCGCGATCTCGTCCGCCCGGCCGAGGCGGCCCACCGGCACCTTGGCCACGATCTTCTCCAGCACGTTCGGCGGCACGGCGCGGACCATGTCGGTGTCGATGTAGCCGGGCGCGATGGCGTTGACGGTGATCCCCTTGGCGGCACCCTCCTGGGCCAGCGCCTTGGTGAAGCCGTGGATGCCGGACTTGGCGGCGGCGTAGTTCACCTGCCCGTACTGGCCGGCCTGCCCGTTGATCGAGCCGATGTTGACCACGCGTCCGAAGCCGCGCTCGCGCATGCCGTCGATCACCGCCCGGCACATGTTGAAGCAGGAGCCGAGGTTGGTCTGGATCACGTCGTTCCACTGCTCGAACGTCATGCGATGGATGGTGGTGTCGCGGGTGATGCCGGCGTTGTTCACCAGCACGTCGACCGGGCCGAGGTCGGCCTCGATCTGCTTGATCCCCGCGGCGCAGGCGGCGAAGTCGCCGACGTCGAACTTGAAGGCCTTGATGCCGGTGCGCTGGGTGAAGTCCTTCGCCTTCTCGTCGTTGCCGGCGTAGTTGGCGGCGACCTTGTAGCCGGCGTCCTTCAGCGCGACGGAGATCGCCTCGCCGATGCCACGGGTGCCACCCGTCACGACTGCCACGCGTGCCATCCTGATCCTCCCTTTCGCTGTCCGCGGTTCCCGCCGCGTCCGTCCGTCGACAGGCCGGAATCCTAAACGCCCCGGCGGGACGGAGCCATAGTGAACTTTCGCAGGATCAAGGCCTTGACGGACGTCAAGGAGCGAGGGTGCCCCTCGCCCCGCCCCCCTCCCACGCCGTGGGAGGGGGACAGGCCGAGGGTCTTCCTCAGACCCGCTCGACGCACATCGCGATGCCCATGCCGCCGCCGATGCAGAGCGTGGCGAGGCCCTTCCTCACGTTGCGCTTGCCCATCTCGTGCAGGAGCGTAACGAGCACGCGCGCGCCCGACGCGCCCACCGGATGGCCGAGCGCGATCGCGCCCCCGTTCACGTTCACGATCGACGGGTCGAAGCCGAGGTCCTTGACCACCGCCAGCGCCTGTGCCGCGAAGGCCTCGTTGGCCTCCACCAGCTCCACGTCGTCGATCTTCCAGCCGGCCTTGGCGAGGGCCGCCTTCGACGCCGGGATGGGGCCCACGCCCATGATGGCCGGGTCGACGCCGGAGGTGGCCCAGCTGACGATCCGCGCGAGCGGGGCCGTGCCGCGGCGCTCGGCCTCGGCGGCCGACATCACGACCACGGCTGCGGCCCCGTCGTTGATGCCGGACGCGTTGCCGGCCGTGACCGACCCGTCCTTGGCGAAGGCCGGGCGCAGCTTGGCCAGCGTGTCCGGCGTGGTGCCGAAGCGGGGGAACTCGTCGGTGTCGACGACCACGTCGCCCTTGCGGGTCTTGATCGTCACGGGGACGATCTCGTCCTTCATCCGCCCGGCCTTGATCGCCGCCTCGGCCCGGTTCTGCGACTGGGCGGCGAAGGCGTCCTGCTGCTCGCGGGTGATCTGCCAGCGCTGGGCCACGTTCTCGGCGGTGTTGCCCATGTGGTAGCCGTTGAAGGCATCCCACAGCCCGTCCTTGATCATCGTGTCGACGAACTCGGCCGGGCCCATCTTCACCCCGCCGCGCAGGTACGCGGCGTGCGGGGCCATCGACATGCTCTCCTGCCCGCCCGCGACCACGACCGAGGCGTCGCCGTTGCGCACCGCCTGGAAGCCAAGCGCCACCGCGCGCAGGCCCGAACCGCAGAGCTGGTTGATGCCGAACGCCGTCTTCTCGTAGGGGACGCCCGCGGCCACCGCCGCCTGGCGGGCCGGGTTCTGCCCTTCGCCGGCGGTCAGGATCTGGCCGAGGATCACCTCGTCCACCTCCCCCGCCCCGATCTTCGCGCGGGCCATCGCCTCGCGCACGGCGACCTCGCCCAGCGTGTGGGCCGGCACCGTCGCGAAGGCGCCGTTGAACGCGCCGATGGGGGTCCGCGCGGCCCCGGTGATGACGACCTCGGTCATGGTGGCTGTCCTCCTCTTCCCGGCCGGCCGTCGGGGGTCGGCCCCTTTGTTGTACTGCAAATCCTGATCCCTCGGCCGGGGCGTTGCAAGCCGGAAGCGAACGGGCGTTCGCTTCCGCGTCACTCCGGCGCGGCGGCGAGCCAACGGGCGAGCGGCGCCCACACCGCCCGGGGTGCGCGCCGGCCGACCACCATGCCGATGTGCCCGAGGCGCGGCCGCCGCACGGTCGCGGCGGGCAGCAGCCGGGCGAGCGCGAGGGCGGAGGCCGGGGGCACGATGCGGTCGTTCGAGGGCACGATCACGAGCGACCGATGGGGCAGCGTCTCCGGTCGCACCGGGCGCCCCGCGACCGTCCAGGCGCCGGTCCCCGGTGCGTTGGCGCCGTACCAGCCGGCGAGGCATTCCAGCGCCACGGGCCCGGCGAGCGGCACGCCGTCGTTCAGCCAGTCCTCGGTCGCCACGAAGGCGCATTCGGCCGCGGGATCCGGCGGGGCGGCGCCCCAGCGGGCGAACTTCCGCGGGACCTGCATGGGGTCGAGGGCGGCGAAGAGCGCCTGGATGTGGTCGACCGGGAACGCGCCCCACGCCGCCAGCATCGGCCGCAGCACCTCGCCGAGGGCGCCCAGGCGCAGCGCCATCGCGCGGTCGGCGGCATGGAAGTCCCACGGCGTGGCGAGGAGCGCGAGTGCCGCGACCGCCTCCGGCTGCAGCTGCGCCAGCGCCACGGCCAGAAGCCCGCCCATGCAGTAGCCGAGCACGACCGGCCGCCGGTCCGGCCGCGCGGCGCGGACGGCCGCGAGCGCCCGGTCGAGGCGCCCGGCGACGTAGTCGGTCAGGGTGTAGGCGCGCTCCGCCTCGCCGGGCGTCCCCCAGTCGAGGAGGAAGGGATCGAGCCCGCGCGCGGCGAGGTGGCGCACGAGGCTGTTGCCCTCGTCGAGGTCCAGCACCGTCGAGCGGTTGACCAGCGACGGGACGAGCAGGACCGGCACGCCCCGTCCGCCGCCGAAGCGCAGAAGGCGCGACGCGCCCTCGGCCCAGACGGGCGGCGGGTCGACGAGCGTCCGGCGCCAGGAATGGCGGCGGTAGCGCTCGATGCCGTCGAGGATCGCGGACAGGCGGGCCGCCGCGGCGCGGGCGACGGCGGCGTCGACCGCCTCAGGGGGGTGCGCGTCGAGCGCGTCGAGGAGGGCCGCCACGCC
>CANGXM010000130.1 GCA_947457845.1 Rhodospirillales bacterium
CGACCCCGGCACCGGCAGCCCCGGCACCGGCCGTGGCGCCGTCGGTGTCGCCCATCCCCGCCCGGCCCCCGGCGGCGGCGCAGGGCGAAATCGGGTACGGCCAGCAGGACCGGGGTCGGCTGGACCAGTTGCTGAACCAGTCGTCAAGATGACCGGGGCGACCCGGCGGCAAGGAACGCGGATGCTGACGACCAACCCCTTCGACGACGACAAGCTGCGCGAGGAGTGCGGCGTGTTCGGCATCCTCGGCCACGGCTCGGCCGCGGCGCTGACGGCACTCGGTCTCCACGCCCTCCAGCACCGGGGGCAGGAGGCGGCGGGCATCGTCGCCGCCGACCGCGACCAGTTCCATTCCCACCACGCCCTCGGGCAGGTCGGCGACAACTTCTCCGCCGAGACCGTGATGGCGCCGCTCAAGGGCGACGCCGCGATCGGGCACGTCCGCTACGCCACGACGGGCGCCACGCTCCTGCGGAACGTCCAGCCGCTCTACGCCGACTTCGAGTTCGGCGGCTTCGCGCTGGGCCACAACGGCAACCTCACGAACGCCTACACGCTGAGGAAGCAGCTGGTCCGCCGCGGCTGCCTCTTCCGCTCGACCACCGACACCGAGGTCATCGTCCACCTGATGGCGACCAGCCGGGGCGGGACCGTCATCGACCGGCTGATCGACGCGCTTCGGCAGGTGGAGGGCGCCTTCTCGCTCGTCTGCATCGCCCAGGACACGGTCATCGGCGTGCGCGACCCCTATGGCGTGCGGCCGCTGGTGCTGGGCCGGCTCGGCGATACCGACGTGATCTGCTCGGAGACCTGCGCGCTCGACATCATCGGCGCGGACTTCGTGCGCGACGTGGAGCCGGGCGAGATGGTGGTGCTCACGCGCGACGGGGTGCAGAGCCTGCGCCCCTTCCAGCCGCAGCAGCGCCGGTTCTGCATCTTCGAGTACATCTACTTCGCCCGGCCCGACAGCATGGTCGAGGGCACGTCGGTCTACGAGGTGCGCAAGCGGATCGGGCGGGAGCTGGCGCTGGAGTTCCCGGTGGACGCCGACGTGGTGATCCCGGTGCCGGATTCAGGGGTGCCCGCCGCCATCGGCTATGCGGCGGAGAGCGGGATCCCCTTCGAGCTGGGCATCATCCGCAACCACTACGTCGGCCGCACCTTCATCGAGCCGACCGACCACATCCGCCACCTCGGCGTGAAGCTGAAGCACAACGCCAACCGGCGCTTCATCGACGGCAAGACGGTGATCCTGGTTGACGATTCGATCGTCCGCGGCACCACATCGAAGAAGATCGTGGACATGGTGCGGCGGGCGGGGGCCCGGGAGGTCCACATGCGGATCTCCTCCCCGCCCACGCGGCACAGCTGCTTCTACGGCATCGACACGCCGGAGAAGGAGAAGCTGCTCGCCCACAATCTCTCGGTCGAGGAGATGCGCGGCTTCATCGAGGCCGACAGCCTCGCCTTCGTGACGATCGGCGGCCTCTACCGCGCGGTCGGCGAGGGGGGCCGGGACCCGGCGAAGATGCGCTACTGCGACGCCTGCTTCACCGGCGACTATCCCATCCGCCTGACCGACTGGGACGACGCGGCCAACCAGGTCGCCGTCTCCTCGCTGGCCGAGACGGCGCCGTGAGCGGGCGTCTGGCGGGCCGCGTCGCGCTGGTCACAGGCGCGTCGCGGGGGATCGGCGCCGCGGTGGCGGTGCGGCTCGCCGCCGAGGGGGCGCACGTCGTGCTCATGGCCCGCACGGTCGGCGGGCTGGAGGAGACGGACGACGCGGTGCGGGCGGCGGGCGGCACGGCCACGCTGATCCCGCAGGACCTGCGCAAGCTGGACGAGCTGGAAAAGCTGGGGCCCGTTCTGCACGAGCGGTTCGGGCGGCTCGACGTGCTGGTGGCGAACGCAGGCATCCTCGGCACGCTGACGCCCGTGTCGCACATGGCGCCGGCCAAGTGGGACGAGGTCATGGCCGTGAACCTCGCGGTGAACCACCGGCTGATCCGCACGCTGGACCCGCTGCTGCGCGCGTCCGACGCCGGCCGCGCGATCTTCGTCACCTCGGGCGCGGGGTCGACGCCGCGCGCCTACTGGGGCGCCTACGCGGTGTCGAAGGCGGCGCTCGACATGATGGTGCGGATCTGGGCCGAGGAGACGCGGCAGACGAACCTCCGCGTCAACCTTCTGTCGCCGGGCGCCATCCGCACGAAGATGCGGGCCGAGGCGTTCCCGGGCGAGCGGCCGGACAGCCTGCCGCCGCCGGACGCGATCACGGAAGCCTTCGTGGCGCTGGCCGAGCCGGCCTGCACCCGGCACGGGGAGACCGTGACGGCGCGGTGAGGGACCGGGGTGACGGGCTGAAGCCCGCCTCGTCCTTCGACAGGCTCAGGACGAGGCGGAAACCGGTCCCCCTCAGTGCAGCTCCGGCCAGGCGTAGGCCCCGCGCGGCAGGTACTCGCCCCGCCCCTCGGCCCCCTCCGGACGCCCGTCGCGCGCCACGACATCGCCGCGGGAGAGCACCAGCACCGGCCAGCCCGTCACCGTCCGCCCTTCGTAGGGCGTGTAGCCCGCCCGGCTGACGAGATCGGCGCCCCGGAGCGTGACGGTCTTCGTCGGGTCCCACAGCGCGAGGTCGGCGTCCGCGCCCACGGCGACCGCGCCCTTCCTGGGGTAGAGGCCATAGAGCTTCGCCGGGTTCGTCGCGGTCAGCCGCGCGAAGCGCTCGAGCCCGATCCGACCCGCCGACACCGCCATGTCGAACAGCACCGGAAGGCGCGTCGCGAGGCCCGGCATGCCGTTCGCCACCTTGTCGAAGGGCGTGTCCGGACCCGTCTTCAGCTTGCCCATCGGGTCGTCCATGCGGAACGAGGAATGGTCGGAGGAGACCATGTCGAGCGTCCCCTCGATCAGGTGGCGCCACACCGCGCGCCGGTCGGCTTCGGGGCGCATCGGCGGCGAGCAGACGAAGCCCGCGACCTCGGCCATCGGCCCCTTCAGCACGTCCTCGGTGAGCGCCAGATAGTGGGTGCACGTCTCCGAGTAGACCCGCACGCCCCGGGCGCGCGCCCGACGGATCTCCTCCGCCGCGAGGTCGCAGGTGACGTGGAAGAGGTGGACCGGGTGCCCGGCCGTCTCCGACAGGGTTATCATTCGGCGCACGGCCTCCGCCTCCACGATGCCCGGCCGGCTCTCGGCATGGGCGAAGGCGTCGGTGCGGCCGGCGGCCAGCAGTTCGGCAAGGCGGAACTTGATCGCCGCGTGGTTCTCGGCATGGACCGCCACCATGGCGCCCGTGCGCTTGGCCACCGCCAGCACGTCGAGGATCTGCGGGTCGGGCAGCATCTGGCCGTCGTAGGCCGTGAAGATCTTGATCGACCGGGCGCCGTCGGCCACCACCGCCGGAAGCTCGTCGGCCAGGACCTCCGGGCGCGGGTCGATGATCATGACGTGGAAGGCGTGGTCGACGACCGACCGCGACGCCTTCTCGCGATAGGCTTCGACCGTCCGGGCCAGCGTCTCGCCTTCGGCCTGCCGGGCGAAGCAGACGATGCTGGTCGTCCCGCCGACCGCGGCGGACGCGGTGGCGGTCGCGAAGGTGTCGGCGCTGGCCCCGTTCTTCGAGACCGGCTGTTCGATGTGGCAGTGGTTGTCGACGCCCCCCGGCAGCACGATCAGCCCGTCGGCGTCGATCGTCCGCGCGCCCGACAGGCCGCGCCCGATCGCAGAGATGCGTCCGCCCGTGACGGCGACGTCCATGCGGTCGACGCCGTCCTCGCGGACGACGGTGCCGTTGCGGATGACGAGATCGGTCACGGCGGGCTCCTGGATTGTCTGAATGTCTACAATGACCCTAGTGGCGGATCTTAACCCGGGTCAATGCGGACGTCCGGTGCGGGGCCGATGATCGGGGCAGCGAAACCCGCGACCGGAGCCCCCGATGACCGCGACCGCCCTTCCCCGCACCGTCCCCGCGCCGCTCGGCGCACAGCGCGCCGCGGGCCTCCTCCTCCTTCTCCAGTTCGTCCTGATGGGGACCGCGTTCGGCGTGCTGGCCACGTCCATCGACTGGCCGCAGAGCCTCGGCGACCCCGCCTCGGTCGCCCTGCCGCGACTGCTGGCGAATTCGGGGGCCGTAGCGCTTGGCTACGGCGCCTACCTCCTCTCCGCCCTCGCCATGATCCCGCTCGCGGTCATGCTGCGCGACACGCTGGGGATGACGGGGACGCTCGGTCGCCTCGCCGTCGCCTTCGGCACGATCGCGGGCCTCGCGAAGGCGCTGGGGATCATCCGCTGGCATGTTCTGATGCCGGGGCTCGCCGCGCAGTACGAGGCCGGCGACGCGGCGACGCGGGCGGCGGTCTCGGTCGTCTACGAAGCGTTCAACGCCTATGCGGGCGGGATCGGCGAGGTGCTGGGCGTGGCCCTGTTCAGCGCGCTGTGGACCGTCACGCTGGCCGTGGCGCTGCATCGGGCCGGCGCCCGGCGTCTCGCCTGGGTGGCGGCCGCGTCAGCGGTCCTGCTGCTGGTGACGATCGCGGACCGGTTCGGCGTCGACATGGGCCCGGTGCTGACGGTCAGCGGGATCGGCTGGCAGCTGGTCCTCGCCGCCATCGGCGTCCGGCACCTGCGTTCCGCGCGCTGAGGGGGGACCCGCCATGTCGCAGATCCATGTCGTGATCGGTGCCGGCCCGGTCGGCCGGTGGACGGCCACAGCGCTCCTGCGGCGCGGCCGTTCGGTCCGGGTGGTGAGCCGGCGGGGGCTTCCCGCCGACTTCCCCGCCGGCTTCGAGGAGCGACGCGCCGACGTGCTGGACGCCGCCGCCATGCGGAACGCGGTCGCGGGCGCCGTCGCCGTCTACCAGTGCGCGCAGCCCGCCTATCACCGTTGGCCGGAGGAGTTCCCGCCCCTGCAGGAGGCCGTGCTGGCCGCCGCCCGCGAGGCCGGGGCGCGCCTCGTCGCCGCCGAGAACCTCTACGCCTACGGCCCCGTCGACCGGGCGATGACCGAGGACCTTCCCCTTGCGGCCTCCACCCGGAAGGGCCGGGTGCGCGCCGCGATGACCGAACGGCTGTTCGCCGCCCACGCCCGGGGCGAACTGGCCGTCACGGTCGGCCGCGCGTCGGACCTGTTCGGCCCTTGGGTGGCGGTGTCGGCGCTGGGCGAGCGCACCTTCGGCCCACTCGTCGCCGGCCGCACGGCCGAGGCGCCGGGCGACCCCGACCAGCCGCGCAGCTGGACCTACGTCGAGGATTTCGGGGAGGCGCTGGCGGTTCTGGGCGAGCGCGACGAGGCCCCCGGCCGGGCCTGGCACGTGCCGAACGACCCGCCGACGTCGGCCGGCACCCTCCTGCGCCAGGCGTTCACGATCGCCGGCCGCCCGGTCCGGATCACACGGATGACGCGGTTCAAGCTGATGGTGGGCGGCCTCTTCATTCCCGCCGCGCGGGAGATGGTGGAGATGGCCTACGCGTTCGAGCGGCCGTTCGTGGTCGACCACTCGGCCTGGACCCGCACGTTCGGCACGGAGGCGACGCCGCTCGACGCGGCGCTGCGGCGGACGGTCGACTGGTTCGCGCTCAGGGGCGGACGGGCCGCGCCAGCCGCCGCCTGATCCGGCTCAACGCCTCCGGCGTGATCCCGAGGTAGGAGGCGACGACGTACTGGGGCACGCGTCGCGCCACCTCGGGCCGGTCCTGCACCAGCCGGCGGTAGAGGTCCTCCGGCGACAGGCGCAGCAGGTTCGCCGTGCGCCGCTGGGATCCCGCGAAGCCCCGCTCGATCATCCGCCGGCCGAAGCGCTCCATGGCGTGGTCGGCGTCGTAGGCGGCCAGCACCGCCCCGCGCGGCAGGGCCAGGACCTCAGACGGCTCCAGCGCATCGAAGCTCTGCACCGCGGCCTGACCGGTCGCGAATCCCGCGACGTCGCCGAACATGTCGCCGCAATCGAAGAACTGCCCGGTCCGCTCCTCGCCGTCGACGAGGTAGTAGTAGCGGACGAGGCCGCGGACGAGGAACCAGATCTCCCCCGGCACATCCCCCTCGCGCAGCAGGTGCTCGCCCTTGGCAATCGTCCGCCGCCGAACCGCCGCCGCAAGCGCCGCGCGCGTCGCGGGCTCGGGGCGCATGGGGGCCGTGACCGCCTCCACGAGCGTCCAGAAGGCGGCGAAGGCGGGGTCGTCCGGGGCGGTCATGGACGGGAACGTTAGCACGCCGGTCGAGCGAGCGTGATCGCCGGTGAACGGCAGGGCGTGCTAATGGACCGGCCATCATGACGATCGCCCTCCCCCGCCCCTGGCGCGACCGCGCGGGCGCCCTGTCGCCGCTGCGGATCGCGGTGCTCGCCGCCCTCTGCCTGCCCGCCGCGGGGATGTTCTTCGACCTCGCGACCGGCGAACTCGGCGCGCGCCCCTTCGAGGACCTCCAGGACCGCACCGGCTGGTGGGCGGCCTGGATCCTGATGGCGTCGCTGGCGGTCACGCCGCTGCGCCGCGCGTGGCAATGGGCGGCGATCGTGCCGCTGCGCCGGATGATCGGCGTCGGCGCCTTCGCCTACGCCGCCGCCCACCTCCTCGGCTATGCGGCCGACTGGGGCTTCGACCTGGTCCACGTGGCCGGCGAGATCGCGAAGCGGCTCTACCTCACGATCGGATTCGCGGGCGTCCTGATCCTGTCGGCGCTGGCCGCGACCTCGACCGACGGGATGGTCCGCCGGCTGGGCGGGGCGCGCTGGCGGGCACTGCACCGCCTCGCCTACGCGGCGGGCGCCGTCGCCGTGGTGCACTACACGCTTCAGGCCCGGCTCGACGTCTCCGGGCCGATGACGATGGCGGGGGTGTGGCTCTGGGCAATGGCCGCGCGCGGCGTCCATCGTCTCGATCCCGACGGACGGCCCGGCCCGGCGGTCTGGCTCGCGCTCGCGGCGGCGGCGGCGCTGGCCGCAGGTGCCGGGGAGATCGCCTTCCTGTCTGGGATCAAGACCCTGCCGGCGGCGCGGGTGTTCGCGGCCAACCTGTCGATCGACGCGGGGCTGCGGCCGTCGCACGTCGTCGGCCTCCTCGGCCTGACGGTGGCGGCGGGATCGCTGCTGCGGACCATGGGGCCGCTGGCGCGCCAGCCCCGGCGGGGAGCCGCCTGAGCGGCGCCGAAATCGAGGGAAACCGGAACGGAATGGTGGGCGCGACAGGGATTGAACCTGTGACCCCTTCCATGTCAAGGAAGTGCTCTCCCGCTGAGCTACGCGCCCATTCCGTTCGGGAGCGGGGCATTTAGCACCTGCCGCTTCGGGGCGCAAGCCCTCGCGTCGCCTCTTCGTCGTGTCGTCGGCGGCGACGCGCGCACTCCCCAACAAGGACGATCTGGGCGATGATCGGGATGCACGGCGACGGGCCGGGCAGCGGCAACGCGGACGACGGCGCGGGCGACGGCGTGGACGACCAGGCTTACGGGACGGACGGATCGGATGCGGGGGGCTCCTGGGAAGCCCTGCCGGAGGCCGGCGGCTTCGAGATCCTCGACCGCGGCCAGCGGCGCCTGCCGCTCGTCCTCGCCTCCCCCCACAGCGGGCGCGACTATCCGGCCGACTTCGTGGCCGCGGCGCGGCTCGAGGGGTCGGCACTGCGCAAGTCCGAGGACTGCTTCGTCGACGAGATCTACGCCGACGCCATCGACCTCGGCGTGCCGATGATCCGCGCGCTCTTCCCGCGCGCCTTCCTCGACCTGAACCGCGAGGCGTTCGAACTCGACCCCGACATGTTCTCCGAGCCCCTGCCGGACTACGTCAACACCCGCAGCCCGCGGGTCCAGGCGGGGCTCGGCACCATCGCCCGGGTCGTCGCCTCGGGCGAGGACATCTATCGGCGCAAGCTACGCTTCGACGAGGCGCTGGATCGCGTCAACCGGCACTACCGCCCCTATCACGCCACCCTCCAGCGCCTGATCGAGGAGACGCGGGCGGCCTTCGGCTGGTGCGTGCTGGTCGACTGCCACTCCATGCCGTCGACCGGGGCCGAGGGCACGGTGGCGATGGCCGACATCGTGCTGGGCGACTGCTACGGCAGCGCCTGCGCGCCCGGCGTCGTCGACGTGGTGGAGGAGACGGCGCGCGGGCTCGGCTACGGCGTGGTGCGCAACAGCCCCTATGCCGGCGGATACACCACCCGCCACTATGGCCGGCCGCGCGTGGGCGTCCACGCGATCCAGATCGAGATCAACCGGGCCCTCTACATGGACGAGCGGCGCCTCGTCCGGCGCCCCTACCTCGCGACGCTGCGCCAGCACGTCACGGAGATCGTCGCCGCCGTCGGCACGCTCGACCTCTCCACGGGCCGGACCCCATGACCGCGCCGGCGATCCGCGACGCGACCGCCGCCGACGTCCCGGCGATCACGGCGATCTACGCGCGCCACGTCCTGCACGGTCGGGCGAGCTTCGAGGAGGTCCCGCCCGACGCGGCCGAGATCGCGCGCCGGCACCGGGAGCACGTGGAGAAGGGCCTGCCCTATCTGGTGGCGATCGTGGACGGGGCGGTGGGCGGCTACGCCTATGCCGGCCTCTACCGGCCCCGCTCTGCCTACCGCTTCACCTGCGAGGACTCGATCTATGTGCACCAGGATCTCGCGGGGCGCGGGATCGGGCGGGCCCTCCTCGGCACCCTGATCGCGCGGACGGAGGCGATGGGCTTCCGCCAGATGGTCGCGGTGATCGGCGACAGCGCGAACGCCGGCTCCATCGGCCTGCACGCGGCGATGGGCTTCCGGCACGCCGGCCTGCTCGAGGCGATCGGCTTCAAGCACGGGCGATGGATCGACAGCGTCCTGATGCAGCGCCCGCTGGGGACCGGGACCGACCCTCTGCCGCCCCCCGGGGCACCGGGCCCCCTCTCCCCCCGCTGAGGCCGCCCGGACGGGCGCCGAAAAAAGGGCCGCGGTCGCCCGCGGCCCGAGTTCAGGGAGGAAACGCCCAAGACGTGCGTTACGGACCGATCGTCGCGAGCGACGTCCGTGCCGCACGGCAACACGTCCAGACGACCCCGCCGCTGGCAACCCGATTTTCCGATCGCCATCGAAATCAAGGTCTTGCGCGCCATCATGGCAATGCGTTTGCCCGATTCCGATGCGGAATGACACCGTATCGCACAAGCCCCTGACGTTTCGGCTGGTCTTTCGCCCGGACCCGAGGCCGACCGACGAACGAAGCCGCCGGCTCGTGCGTTGTCTCCTGAAGACGCAAGCACGTCTGGAGAGGGTCATGAGCCGGCTGGTCGTCGTATCGAACAGGGTCGCCCCGATCGACGAGGGCAAGCAGCAGGCCGGCGGCCTCGCGGTCGCCATGGCGGAGGCGATGCAGGCGGCGGGCGGGCTCTGGCTCGGCTGGAGCGGGGAGGTCGCCGAGACGCCCGACCCCGAACCCCGGGTGGCAACGAGCGGACGCCTCACCTACGCCACGCTCGATCTCTCGCAGCAGGACCTCGACGAGTACTACAACGGCTTCGCCAACTCGACGCTCTGGCCCCTCTTCCACTACCGCCTCGGCCTGACCAGCTTCTCGCGCCGCACCTACGACGGCTATCGCCGGGTCAACGCCCGCTTCGCCGATGCGCTCCTGCCGCTGCTTCGCCCGGACGACCGGATCTGGGTGCACGACTACCACCTGATCCCCCTGGGGGAGGAGCTGCGCCGCCGCGGGGCGGGCCAGCGCATGGGGTTCTTCCTCCACACGCCCTTTCCCGCGCCCGAACTCCTCGTCGCCCTGCCCCGGCACCGGGAGATCGTCCGCAGCCTGTGCGCCTACGACGTGGTCGGCTTCCAGACCGACCACGACGTGCGGGCCTTCGCGAACTACACCCAGATCGAGGGCGGCGGCCACGCCGAGCCCATCGGACCGGAGGGGTGCCGCATCGCCGCCTTCGGCTCGACCGTCCTCGTCCGCTCCTTCCCCATCTCGATCGACACCATGGCGCTCTCGTCGCTGGCCGAGGCGAACGCCAACAGCGAGACGACGGAGCGCCTCGTCGACAGCCTCGTCGGGCGGCGCCTCATCATCGGGGTCGATCGGCTCGACTATTCCAAGGGGATCCCGCAGCGGTTCGAGGCGTTCCAGCAACTCCTCGAGGACCACCCGGAATACCGCGGGCAGGTGTCCTTCCTCCAGATCGCACCGCCCACGCGCAGCGACGTGCTGGAGTACCAGCAGATCCGGCGCGCGCTCGAATCGCTCGCCGGCTACGTCAACGGCCGCCTCGCGGAGTTCGACTGGGTCCCGATCCGCTATCTGAACAACGGCTTCGGCCGGAAGACGCTGGCGGGCTTCTACCGCGCGGCCAACGTCGGCTTCGTCACGCCGCTGCGGGACGGCATGAACCTCGTGGCCAAGGAGTACGTGGCCTGCCAGGACCCGGTGGATCCCGGCGTGCTGGTGCTGTCGCGCTTCGCCGGCGCCGCCCGGGAACTCAAGGCGCCGCTGATCGTCAATCCGTTCGACATCGAGGGGACGGCGGAGGCGCTGCACACGGCCCTGTCGATGCCGGTCGAGGAACGGCGGGACCGGCACGCCGACCTGATGGCGGTGCTGACCCGCAACGACATCGACGCGTGGCGGCAGGCGTTCGTCGACGCCTTGACAGGGCCGCCGGTGCCCGCCTGACTGCGGGAACGGCCGACCGCCGGGCCGACAGCAGGAGTTCCCGCCATGACCGCACCCGACCCGCGCGCCGTCCGCGACGACAGCCCGGCCCTGGTCGCCGACATCGGGGGCACCAACGCCCGCTTCGCCCTTCTCGCGCCCGACGGGACCGTCTCCGAGACGCGGATCCTGCATTGCGCCGACCACCCGGGGCTCGACGCCGCCGCCGAGGCCTATCTGGCCTCGGTGGCGCCGCCGGTCCGGCCGCGGCGCGCC
>CANGXM010000131.1 GCA_947457845.1 Rhodospirillales bacterium
GGCCAGCATCGGCTCCCACGCGAGGTCGGCGCCGAGGTCGGCCGACAGGTCCGCCCCGCCGAAGCCCAGCGCGACGACGCCCGGCACCGCGCCGATCTCGGCCGCCCGCAGGAGGCCCGCCGCACTCTCGACGGTCGCGATCAGCGGCACGCCGGGAAGGTGACGGGCGTAGAGCCCGGCCTCGGCCGCGCTCTCGACCTTGGGCAGAAGGACGAAGGCCGGGGACGGACCGGCTGCGACGGCGGCGAGATCGAGCAGACCCGCCCGGGTGGCGATGCCGTTGATCCGCACGCCGACGCGCCGATCGGTCCCCGCTGCCAGAAGGGCGACGACGGCCTCGCGGGCCGCCGCCTTGCCGGCCTGGGGCACCGCATCCTCCAGGTCGACGACGACGAGGTCCGCGCCCGAGCCCAGCGCCTTGTCCAGCCGGTCGAGCCGCGGGGCGGGGAGGAACAGGATCGCGCGCGCTTCGGCCGGGGTCACATCGCCCTCCGTCGGGCCGCGGGCTCCAGAACGGCCTCGCGGCGCAGGGTGGTGCCCAGCGTGTAGCGCCCGCGCGGATACAGGCTGCGGCTGACCACGATCAGGCGCCCGTCCTCGGCCTCGTACCAGCGCATGGTGGCGAGCGCCGCCTCCCGCGGGCGGACGGACAGGTGCCGCGCCTCCGCCGCATCGAGGGCGTGGGCATCGAGTTCCTGGCGGATCGCGACGATCGTCGTCCCGGCCGCCTCGGCGATGTGGAGGGCGAGCGATCCGAACTGCCCGTCGGCGGTCGCGACCGCACCGGCGAGGTCGGCGGGAACATGGTGGACCGACAGGCAGACGGGCGGCCCGACCGGCGGCTCCCGCAGGGCCCCGATCTCGACGAAGGGCGCGCCGACCGCACAGCGCAGGCGGGACGCCAGCGCCGCGTCGGCGACGATCGCGCGGCTGGACAGGATGCGCAGCCGCATCCCGCGGGTCACGGCGATCGCGTCGTCCACCGAACCGGCCTCGTGGACGAACCGCTCCCTCGCCGACGGTCGCTGGACGACCGTGCCGACGCCCGCGCGGCGGGAGACGACGCCACGGATCTGCAGTTCCTTCAGCGCCGCCCGCACGGTGATCCGGCTGACGCCGAACCGGTCGCACAACGCCTCCTCCGTCGGCAGGCGGCCGCCGGTGGGGTGCACCCCCTCGGCGATCTCCTGCATCAGCCGCCGCGCGATCTGGGCATAGAGCGGGACGGGCGCGGGGACGAGGCCGGTCATCCGACGACGCCCGCGGCGCGGAGCCCGGCGATCTCCTCCGTCGAGACGCCCGCCTCGGCGAGGAGCGCGTCGGTGTCGGCCCCCAGCACCGGCGCCGGGCGCGAGGGCGTGGGCTCCAGCCCCTCGACGACCCGCAGCGGTGCGGCGAGCAGGCGGACGCGCCCGCCGCCCTCGGTCTCGATCTCCTCCACCCGGCCGCCGCCGGTCACGTAGGGATCGGTCAGCGCCTCGCCGATGGTGTTGATCGGCCCCGCCGGCACCTTGCCCGCAAAGATCGACAGCCACGCCGTCGTCGTCCGCGCCGAGAGCGCGTCGTCGAGGAGGTCCGTCAGCAGCGGACGCTCCCGCAGCCGGTCGGGGAAGGTTCTGAAGCGCGGGTCCGCGCCGAGGTCCGGCCGGCCGATGAGGTCGCAGAGGATCGGCCAGAACTTCTCTTTGTTGCACATCAGGAAGATCCAGCCGTCCTTCGTCCGGTACGTCTGGCAGGGCGTGAGCGAGGCGTGCGCCGACCGCGGGAGCCGGCGCGTCTCGGCGCCCGCGTTCAGGTACCAGTTGCCGAGATAGTTCAGGTTGAAGAGCGCCAGGTCGAAGAGGCTGACGTCGACGTCGAGGCCCGTCCCCGTTTCCCGCGCCCGCAGGATGCCGGACACGAGGCCCAGCCCCATCACCACGCCCGTCATCAGGTCGACCAGCGACAGGCCGGCCCGCGACGGCGGGCCGTCGGGGTCGCCGGTCAGGTGGAACCAGCCGACCTCCGCCTGCATCAGGAAATCATAGCCGGGCCATGTGCGCCGCGGACCGTCGCGGCCATAGCCGGTGAGGTGGGCGCAGACGATGCGGGGGTTCACGTCGGCCAGATGCCGGTGGGTGATGCCCAGATGGTCCGGCACGTCGCCGCGCAGGTTGCTCGTCACCCCGTCGGCGGTCGCGGCGAGGCGGCGGAAGAGATCGCGCCCGCGCGGATCGGCGAGATCGAGCGCCACGCTCCGCTTGCCCCGGTTGAGGCCCTGGAAGAAGTAGCTCCGCGTCGTCTCCGGCAGGTCGTCGCCGAAGTGCGGGCCGACCGTGCGGCCGACGTCGCCCCCGTCCCGCGGATTCTCGATCTTGACCACGTCGGCGCCGAGGTCGGCGAGGAACTGCGAGCCGAAGGGGCCGGCGCCGTACTGCTCGACCGCCAGGATGCGGACGCCGTCGAGGAGCGGGACGGGCATGTTCACCTCGGATCGCGGACGGGGTCCGGTGCGGAAGGGCTTTGCGCCCCGGATCACTTTGTCATAATGATATGTGCAACAACAGCCCGGCGCGCGCAAGCCGGAGCCGCAAGGGGGAGCCCAGATGAAGACGAAGACCGCCCGCCGCCTCGGCGGCATCGCGATGGCCGCGATCGTCGTGGCGATCGCCGGATCGGCCGTGGCCCAGTCGTTCCCGTCCCGTCCGATCCGGATGATCGTGCCGTTCCCGCCGGGCAACGCGTCCGACCTCGCCGCCCGGATCCTGGCGGATCCGCTGGGGGAGCGGCTCGGGCAGCAGGTCGTGGTCGACAACCGGCCCGGTGCCACCGGGGCGTTGGGCATCCAGCAGCTGATGCAGGCGAACCCCGACGGCCACACGCTGATGATGACCTCGCTGGCGCCGATCACGGTCAACCCGGCGCTGACGAAGTCCCTCCCCTATCACCCGCAGAACGACCTCGAACCGGTGGCGATGGTCGGGTTCACCTCGATGATGCTGGTGACGACGCCCTCCTTCCCGGCAAAGACGGTGGGCGAGGCGATCGGGCTGATCCGCGCGAACCCGGGCAAGTACAGCTACGCGCACATCGGCGTCGGCACCCTCAGCCACATGACGATGGAACTGTTCCGCTATCTCGCCGGGCTGGACATGGTCGCGGTCCCCTACCGCGGCAGCGGGCAGGCGCTCGTCGACGTGGCGTCGGGCGACGTGCAGATCATGTGGGACGGCATGACGTCGTCGCTGCCACAGGCGCAGGGCGGTCGCGTGCGGCCGCTCGCGGTGTCCACCTCCACGCGCTCGACATTCGCCGCCGAGGTTCCGACCCTGGCCGAGGCGGGGATGGAGACGCTGACGAAATTCGAGGTGGAGGGCTGGTCCGGCATGTTCGCGCCGGCGCGCACGCCGAGGGAGGTGATCGCCCGGGTCAACGCCGAGGTGAACCGCATCCTCGCCGACCCCACGTTCCGCCAGCGCCTGATGACGCAGAACCTCGAGGCCTATCCGCCCCGCACGCCGGACGACTTCCGCCGCTTCATCGCGGTGGACCTCGAACGGTGGACCACCGTCGTGCGCGAGGCGAAGATCGAGGCGCCGCAGTAAGGCCGGGCGCTCTCCGGCACCGCGCGGGCGTCAGGCCAACGCGGCGAGGAGCCGGGCGGCGACGGCATCCCGCGCCACCGTCTCCTGCGTGCCGGAGCGCAGGTCCTTGACCGTCACCGTGCCGGCCGCCGCCTCGTCCGGGCCCATCATCACCGCGAAGGGCACGCCGAGGCGGTCGGCGTGCTTCATCTGCCTCGCCATCTTCGCCGCCTCCATCTGCACCTCGGTGTTGAGGCCGGCGTCGCGCAGTTCCGCGGCGAGCGCGAAAACCTCGGCCTGGAGTGCGGGATCGAGCTGGCAGAGGAAGACGTGGGCCATCGTCGCGTCGGCCGCGACGGCCCCGCCGTCGAGCAGCGCCGCGAACAGGCGCGTCGCGCCGATGGAGATGCCGACGCCCGGAAGCCGCGACTTCGTGTAGAGGCCGGCGAGATCCTCGTAGCGCCCGCCTGAGCAGACGCTGCCGAAGCCCGGCCGGTCGAGCAAATGGGTTTCGTAGACCGTGCCCGTGTAGTAGTCGAGCCCGCGGGCGATCGCGAGGTTGATGCGGGCGTTGGCCTCCGGCACGCCGAAGGCCGCAAGGCCGCGCGTCACGGCCTCCAGCTCCTCGACGCCGGCCGCGAAGACCGGATCGTCGACGTTCAGCCCACGCAGCGCCATCACGATCTCCGCGTTCGTACCGGCCATGTCGACGACCTCGCCGATGCGGCGCGCGAGGTCGGCCGACAGGCCGATCCCCTCGCCCGTCAGGTTCGCCTCGACCGCGGCGCGCCCGATCTTGTCCAGCTTGTCGATCTCGCGCAGCACGGCCATCCGCGCGTCGGCGTCCGACACGCCCGACGCCGCGAGGAGCCCCTGGAGGACCTTTCGGTTCGACAGGTTGATCTGGAACCGGCCGACGTTCAGGTCGGTGAAGACCCGGCTGATGACGGCCGGGATCTCGGCGTCGTAGCCGATGGGCAGCGTATCCTTGCCGATCACGTCGACGTCGCACTGGTAGAACTCGCGGTACCGCCCCTTCTGCGCCCGCTCCCCGCGATAGACGCGCTGCATCTGATAGCGGCGGAAGGGGAAGGCGAGGTCGCGCTCGTGCTCGGCCACATAGCGGGCGAGCGGCACCGTCAGGTCGAAGCGCAGCGCCATGTCGGGCTCCCGGCTCTGCTGCCGGTTGCCGGTCGACTGGACGAAATAGACCTGCTTCTCCGTCTCCCCGCCGGACTTGGTCAGGAGCACGTCGGACAGTTCGAACACCGGCGTCTCGACGGGCAGGAACCCGAACCGCTCGTAGCCGCGGCGGATCGTGTCCAGCATCCGCTGGAACGCGATCTGCTGGCGCGGCAGGAGTTCCATGACGCCTTTGGGCGTGCGGGGGGTGACGATCGCGGAGGACATGGGCGTCTGGCCTGGGAATCCGTATCGAGGCGAGCGTTCTAGCCGTTGGCGCGCCCGCCCTCAATCCGTCGTGAACAGTTCCTGCGGCTCGGCCACGCCGCGCAGTTCGTGCAGCCCCAGCGAACGCATCGCGATCCCGCAGTTCTCGGCGAACCGGCGGGAGGCGAGGAGGTGGTGGCCGAGCCGGTCGCACAGCGCCTCGATCCGGCTCGCCTCGTTCACCGCCGGGCCGATCATCGTGAAGTCGAGCCGGCCGGTCGAGCCGATGTTGCCGTACATCACCTCGCCCATGTGGAGTGCGACGTCGAGGTCGAGGCGCGGCCCGGCGCCGGCGTCGCGGCTGCGGTTCAGCACCTCGGTCTCCGCCAGGGCCGCCCTCGCCGCCGCGAGGGCGCTGCGGCAGGCCGGGGACCCGTCCCCGTCGGGCAAGGGGAAGACCGCGATCACCCCGTCCCCGACGAACTTGAGCACCTGCCCCCCGTTGCGCTCGACCGGCCCGACGATCCGGTCGAGGTGCTCGTTCAGCCACGCGATCAGCTGCTCGCCCGGCGTGCGGTCGGCGACGGCGGTGAAGCCGCACAGGTCGAAGACGGCGACCACGGCCGGCTGCCGCGTGACGGCGCCGCGCCGGATCTCGCCCCGCAGCACCCTGTCCGCGGCCTCCGGCCCGATGTAGGCGTCGAGCGTCGAGCGGGCGACGTGGGTCAGCGACAGGCGATAGGCGACCAGCGCCACGACCGGCAGCAGCGCGTCGATCGTCTCCAGCTCGTCCTCGGTGAAGCCGCCCGGGCGGGCCGTCGACCAGGAGGCGGCCACTCCGGGGAGCGGATCGGTCTCGAAGTCCTTCGTCGCCAAGTCGCCGAACGCCTCGAGCGTGACGTAGTAGTCGGTGATCCCCTCGGCCTTGAACTCGTGCAGGATGGGGAAGTCGACGACGGCGGCGTTGCCGTCGAGCCGCCGCCGCAGCCGCGTCTCCCGGTCGCGGATCAGCCGGTAGAAGGGGCTGTCCTCGTAGGCCGACCGGTCGTTGTCGAAGTTCCAGGCGGCCGCGTCGGTCCCGCCGGCGGGCCGCCACGTGAGCCCGAACCCCTCGATCGTCGGGTGCAGCGTCGGCATGGAGAGGTGCCCGCGCGCGAGCGGCACCCCGCCCTCCACGAGCCGCCGGCAGAAGGCGTCGAAGGTCGCCTCCAGCCCGGTGCTGACGAGCCCCTCCCGGACGAGCCAGGGGATCAGGCGCTGGGCGAGCGGCGGAAGCGACATGGGCGCGGGCGGTCCGGCGACGGGTGTGGTCCAGCATAGATGGGATCGCGCGCGCTGTTGTCGCCCGGACGGCGATCTGGGAATGTCGCGCGACAGTTCTCCGACCAGGGCCCCGCCATGTCCGTCGACCGCCTCGTCATCCGCCGCCCCGACGACTGGCACCTGCACCTGCGCCAGGGGGCGATGCTGCGGGCCGTGCTGCCGTGGAGCGCGCGGCAGATGGGGCGCGCCATCATCATGCCGAACCTGCGCCCGCCGGTGACGACGCCGGCCGCGGCCGAGGCCTATCGGGCGGAGATCCTGGCGGCGCTGCCCGCGGGCTCCCGCTTCGTCCCGCTGATGACCTGCTACCTGACCGACGGGACCGATCCCGACGCGGTCGCCGAAGGGTACGCGAAGGGGATCTGGACGGCGGTGAAGCTCTATCCCGCCCACGCGACGACCAATTCCGCCCACGGCGTCACCGACCTCGCGAAGGTGGCCCCGGTGCTGGAGCGGATGCAGGCGATCGGCATGCCGCTCCTGATCCATGGCGAGGCGACCGACCACGGGATCGACATCTTCGACCGCGAGGCGGTGTTCCTCGAACGGACCGCGGCCCCGCTTCTGGACCGGTTCCCCCGCCTGCGCGTGGTGCTGGAGCACGTCACGACGCAGGAGGCGGTCGCCTTCGTGCGCCGGCACGGGCCGTCGGGACGGCTGGGCGCCACGATCACGGCCCACCACCTGCTCATCAACCGGTCCGACCTGTTCGCCGGCGGCATCCGCCCGCACCTCTACTGTCTGCCGATCGCAAAGCGCGAACGGCACCGGCTCGCGCTGGTCGACGCCGCCACCTCGGGCGATCCGTGGTTCTTCCTCGGCACCGATTCGGCCCCGCACCCGATGAAGGACAAGGAGGCGGCGTGCGGCTGCGCCGGCTGCTTCACCGCCGCGACGGCGATCGAACTCTACGCGACCGCCTTCGACCGGGCCGGCCGGATGGACCGGCTGGAGGCCTTCGCCAGCCTGAACGGCCCGCGCTTCTACGGCCTGCCGCCCAACGAGGACACGATCGCGCTGGAGCGCGGCGATGCGGCGGTTCCCGACCTGGTGATGCCGGAAGGCGGTGCGGCGGGCGACTCGGTGCTCCCCTTCATGTCGGGCGAGGCCCTGCCCTGGCGGATGGCCTGACGGATCGTCGCGACGCTTGGCCGACGCGCCCGCCGCCCCACGTCAAAGACAGATTTTCGGTGACAGTTTACGCGATTCCGTCGCCCGACCGCTCCCCCCTTCAGATCCTGTACGTCTCCAGCGCCTCGGGCGCGAACAGCTCGTCCGGCGTCAGGCGCCGCTTCGACAGCCCCTGTTCGTGGTGGTAGCGCAGGAAGGTGTCCAGCGTAGCGCGGTTCTTCTCGAACCCGTAGGGCCACCAGTCGGGGCCCATGTCGGCCAGAGTCTCTTCCACGTGCGCGTTCAGCCAGGGGAGCATCGCCTTCAGCGCCGCGGTCTCGGCGAGGTCGGCGTAGGTCTTCCTCTGCGCCTCGACGAAGGCCTTGGTCAGGCTCTGCGCCACCCAGCGGTTCGCCTCGTAGACGTCCCGGCGGATCGCGACCGTGTGCATGATCGGGAAGTGCCCGGTCGACCGCCAGTAGTCGCGCTCCACCGCCCGGTAGTTCGGGAAGAGGCGCCGCACCGGCCCCTCGTCGCCTGGAACGTAGGTGGAGGGCTTGCGCGCGGTGTGCAGCGCGTCGATCTCCCCGTCGGCCAGCATCCGCGACAGCGTCTTGTCCGGCCCGATCGGCTCGACCCGGATATTGGGCGGGAGCGAGAGCTTCGCCTTCTCGATCCGCCCCGTCTCCTCCATCCCGCCGGTATGGTAGGTGACGCTGTCCACCGGGACGCCGTAATGGTCCGACAGGATGCCGCGGATCCAGACCGGGGCGGTCATCTGGTACTCGGGCACGCCGATGCGCTTGCCGATCAGGTCCTTCGGCTCGCGGATGCCGGACTTGGCGCTGACGTAGATGCAGGAATGGCGGAAGAAGCGGGACGGGAAGACCGGGATGGCCACGAAGGGCCGCGCGTCGCCGTTCAGCGACACGGTGTAGGAGGAGAGCGACATCTCCGAGACGTCGAACTCCTTGTGCCGCATCATGCGGAAGAACGTCTCCTCCACCGGCATGTCGAGATAGTTCAGGTCGACGCCATCGACCGCGACCGAGCCGTCGGCCAGCGCGCGGGTGCGGTCGTAGTTCCAGCACCCGAAGGTGAGCTTCAGTTTCGACATGCGGTTCCCTCCCGGGGGATCTTTTCTCAATAGAACTGGTCGAAGTGGATGCGCTCGGGCGGGACGCCCGCCTCGTACAGCATCCGGTGCGTCGCCTCCGCCATCGCGGGCGGGCCGGCGAAGTAGACTTCCATGTCCTTCAGCGCGTCGCCGAACCGCGCCTTCGCCACCTCGTGGAGAAAGCCGGTCGCACCTCGCCAGCCGGCGCTCTCGGGCGCGTCGGGCTGGCTCACCACCGCCTCGTAGGTGATGCGGGTGCCCCAGCCGGGCAGGTCGCGCAGGAAGGCCTCGCCCGCCACGTCGCGCGCCGTGCGGCCGCCGTAGAGGAACCGGATCGACCGGTCCGCCAGCTTGGGCGAGACCGCGGCGGCGCGCGCGATCGAGACCATGGGCGACAGGCCCGACCCGCCGGCGAGGCACAGCACGTCGCGCGGCGCCTCCTCGCGCAGCCAGGCCATGCCGTAGGGCCCGTCGAGCGTCAACCGGTCGCCGGCGCGCAGCCGGTCGAACAGCGCGCCGGTCGCCGCCCCGCCCGGCACCCGCTTGATCTGGAAGTGCCAGTCGGCCGTGCCCGCGCCGGCCACGTTGCACATCGAATAGGCCCGCGCCCCCGTCACGCCCGGCGCATCGACCAGCGCGTACTGGCCGGGCAAGAACGGGTGGGGATCGTCGAGGCGGAAGCGGAACTCGACGATGTCGTGGGTGACGTCGTGACGCTCCGTCAGCACCGCGCCCGAAATCCGCGGGCGGACGAGGGGCACGTACTTCTCCTGCAGGCCCACCTTGATCCGGCAGTCGCCCGCGGGGGCCGCCTGGCAGCCGAGCCAGCGTTTCCGCGCCCGGTCGCGCTCGCCCCACGCGGGCGGTTCGGCGCGCAGGTGCGCGACCTCCCCCTCCTGCAGTTCGAACCGGCAGTTCCCGCAGGAGCCGACGTTGCACTCGTAGGGAAATCCCAGCCCCGCGCGCAGCGCCGCGCGCAGCACCGTGTCCCCCTCGGCGACGTCGAACGCCGCATCCGAATTGGCGAGCGTGATCCTGGCCATGCCCCTCGTCGTCCCCTCGTTCCGCCTGCTCACCATGTTCCCGTCGGCCGGTGGCCCAGCCGTTCGGAGACCGACGCCGCCGTCCGCCGGACGAGCGGGACCAGCGCATCGACCGCCGCGCGCGACAGGCGCTGGACCGGCCCGGCGACGGCCACCGCCGCGACCGCCTCCCGCCCCGTCGCGAAGACTGGGGCCGCCACGCAGCGCATGCCGGCCTCGCACTCCTCGTCGTCGATCGCGTGCCCCTGCCGGCGCACCCGCTCCAGGCGGTCGCGCAGCGCGTCCGGGTCGGTCACGGTGTTGGCCGTGCGCGGCGGCAGGCCCGCGGCGATCACCCGTTCCGTCGCGTCGGCCGCGCGGAAGGCCAGCATGGCCAGCCCCTCGGCCGTGCAGTGGGCCGGCCGCTCCACGCCGATGTCCGACCGCATCCGGATCGCCTGGGTGCTCTCCAGGTTGTAGACGTGCATGACGTTCGTGCCGGCCATCACCGCCAGCAGCACCGTCTCGTCCGTCTCCTGCCGCAGCGACATCAGGAGCGGGCGCGAGACGGTGGAGACGTCCATCTGGCGGCGCACCAGCGTGCCGAGCGCGAACAGGCCGATGCCGAGGCGATAGCGCTCGGTCAGCGGGTTCTGTTCGAGCAGGCCCTCCGCCACCAGCGTCGTGGCGAGGCGGTGGACCGTGCTCTTGGCGACGCCGAGGCGCCGCGCCAGCGCCGTCAGCCCGATCTCCGGCTCGTCGGCCGAAAACGCCTTGAGCAGGCGGACGGCGGTCGTGACGGACGAGAGCCGGCCGTCGCGGCCCGCCCGCTCCGCCTCCAGCGTGTCGTCGATCCGCGTCACCGCGCGAGCCCCAGCGCCGCGACGTCGACCTTCGGCGCCGGCCCGTCCAGCCGCGTGGCGAGGTCGCGGGCGAGGCGGCCGGCCGCCCCCTCCCCCGCGATGACGGTCAGGCCCAGTTCCGGCGGCGCCTCTCCGGGAAAGGGGACGTGGTCGGCGCGGGTCGGACCCCGGCCGGGGGTGGTCTGCACGATCTGGAGGTCGGCCGCCCCGGCCACCCGCACCACGCCCTTGACGCGCAGGAGCGCCCGCTCGGTGGTCGCGAGGCCGGTGAGCGCCGCGACCGCGGCCTCCCAGCCGTAGGTGCCCGCGAGCGGGACGAACGCGGCGGAGACGTCGGCGGTGTGGACGGCGTCGGGCGCGCCCGGGACC
>CANGXM010000132.1 GCA_947457845.1 Rhodospirillales bacterium
CCGGCCTCCTCCCGCCCGCGGAGCCGGCGCGCGGGACGCGGCTCCTGGCGGTCGAGGGCGGGCATTTCGTGCGGGCGCCGGGCCGCGGCCTGTTCGAGCCGACGGTCGCGCTCGGCGACAGGGTCCCGCCCGGCGGTTCCGTCGGCGTCCTGCACGACCCGGAGCGGCCCGGACGCGAGACCGAGGCGGTCCACGCGACGGACGGCGGCCTCGCGATCTGCCGCCGGGTGCCGGCGATGGCGGCCCCGGGCGACGTCCTCCTCCACACGGCGGCGGACGTGACCCGGGACGCGCTCCTCGCGGGCTGAGGCCGCCGGAGGAGGGGGCCCGCCTCAGGTCAGCAGGCGCTGGACCCGCGCGGTCAGATCCTCCATCGCCTTCTGCGGCGTCTTCATGCCGAGCACCGCGGCCTCCGCCTCCTCCTTGAAGAAGTCGGCGGCGCGGGCGGCGTTGTCGAACGCCGGCAGCGGAACGCGCGACACCGCCAGGACCTTGCGCTCGGCCTCGGCATAGGGCAGCTCCGCCCGGATGCGGGCGTCGTCGTAGGTGGAGTTGCGGACCGGGCCGTTGCCGTTGAGCGCCGCGGCGACCGTCGCCTCGCGCGAGGAGACCGCCTTGATGAAGGCCCAGGCGAGTTCCTTGTTCTGGGAGTTCTTGGGGATCGCCATGCTCCAGAACTCGACCTTCGTCGGCGCGACCTCGTACTTGCCCTTCAGCTCCTGCGCGACCGGGAAGAAGGTGGTCTTGACCTTGCCGGCCACCTGCGACTTGCCCGGGTCGTTGTAGAGCCCGTTGCGGCTCATGGAGCTCGCCGCCATCGCGGCGCGCCCGTTCTGCATCCAGGTGTTCGCGTCCTCGGCCTTCATGCCGGTCAGGTTCCGCGGGATGGCGCCAGCCTGGTAGAGTTCGCGGATGACGGTGAGGGCCTGGATCATCGGCCGGGAGTTCGCGACGACCTTCATGTCGGGCGTGATGAAGTCCGCGTCCCACGCGCGGGCGACGGCGATCACCTCCGGATAGGCCACGCCGGGAAGGATGAAACCCGTGACCGGGGTGCCGTCGGCGCGCGTGTAGGTGCAGCGCTTCGCGACCTCGATGAACTCCTCCATCGTCTGCGGCGGACCCTTGATGCCGCGCTCGGCGAAGATCTCCTCGTTATAGTGCAGGCCCGTGGAGGCATGCCGATAGGGGACCGCGTGCAGCCGGCCGTCCATCGTCACCGCCTGGACGAGGCCGGGGAAGATGTCCTTCATGTCCTCGACCGGATCCTTCGCCATGTAGGCGTCGAGCGGCTCGAACAGGGTCGCGATGCGCGGCGTGGCGTAGGTGTTGAGGATGTAGGCCACGTCGACGGTCGACTGGCCGAGCGACGCCTCCCGGAACACCCGGTCGTGCAGCGGCCCCGTCTCGAAGGTCACCCAGTTGACCGACGCCCCGGTCGCCCGGGTGAAGGCCTGGGTGACGTCGCCGCCCTTCGTGCCGTTCGACACGTTCTGCAGCACCCGGTGGGCGAACACGTTGATCTGCCGTCCCTGGGCGAGGGCGCCCCCGCCGATGCCGGCGGCCGCGGCCGTCGCGGCCGCGGTGGCGAGCAGGTCGCGTCGCGTGATCCTCATGATGCGCTCCTCCTGTCGTCGACGGCCGGTTGGCGGCCCGATCGTTGACTGTAGCTTAATTACGTCCACCGACGCTCCGCAACGCCAATCTTGACGAGGCTCGGGACCCGACCGTAGCTTTCCTACATGACCGCGCCCCCGGCCCAGACATCCGACGCCCGCGACGGCGTCCCAGCACCGCCGCTCCGACGGCTCCCGTGGCCGGCGTTCGCGATGATCGCGCCGGTGCAGGCGCTGATCGTCGCGATCATCTTCGTCCCGGCCCTCTTCGTGTTCTGGCTGAGCCTCACCGAATCGAGCTTCGGGCAGCGGACGACGTTCGTGGGTCTGGCGAACTACGCGACGGTGCTGGGCGACCCCTACTTCTGGCGCGCCCTGCGCAACACCGTGGTCGTCGTGCTGATCGTCGTGCATGTCGAGCTGCTGCTGGGCCTCGCCATGGCGCTGCTGTTCGCCAGCGGCGTGCCCGCCCGGCCGTTCATGCTGGCTGCGGTGCTGGCGCCCTACGCGGTCAGCGAGGTGAGCGCCGTGGTCATGTGGCGCTACCTGTTCGACGTCGACATCGGGTTCGCCTCGCAGGCGCTGAAGGCCCTGGGCCTGCCGCCGCTGGAATGGGCGATCGATCCCACGCACGGGCTGATCCTGGTGGCGCTGCTGTCGATCTGGCTGCACCTGCCCTTCACGTTCGTGATCCTCTACGCGGCGCGTCTCGCGGTCCCGGGCGAACTGTACGAGGCGGCGCAGGTCGACGGCGCGTCCCCGTGGCGGCGGTTCCGGTCGGTGACGCTGCCGCTGCTCATGCCGGCGATGCTCATCGCCATGCTGTTCCGCTACATCTTCGCCTTCCGCCTCTTCTCCGAGGTCTGGCTGATGACCGGCGGCGGCCCGGCACGGCAGACGGAAGTGCTGGCCGTCTACCTCTACCTCGAGGCGTTCCGCTACAACGCGTTCGGCGACGCCGCCGCGACCGGCTGGCTGCTGGTCCTCGCCTCGCTCCTTCTCGCGCTCTGGTACCTGCGCCGCCTCTATCGCGAGATGTTCGCCGCCCATGCGTCCTGACGTGATCCTCCGCCGCCTGCTGAAGGGGCTCGCCCTCGTCGTCGTGCTGGGCTGGTCGCTGATCCCGATCGCGATGATCGTGGTGTCGTCCTTCAAGGCCGACCGGGACATCTTCGCCGTCCCGCCGCGCATCGCCTTCTCGCCCACGCTGGTCAACTACGCCGGGCTGTGGGCCCGGTGGGGGGACTTCTTCACGGGGATGCTGAACAGCCTCGTCGTCACGGCCGGCGCCACGATCCTTGCGGTGCTGGCCAGCACTATGGCCGGCTACGCCTATTCCCGGTTCCGGCATCCGGCTCTGGCGGGAAGCGCGTTCTTCTTGATCTTCATCCGCCTCATCCCGCCGATCGTCATCACCCTGCCGCTGTTCCCCGCGGTGAACGTGCTCGGGCTGAACGACACCCACGTCGTGCTGATCGTTCTCTACGCCACCTTCTTCGTGTCGCTGGGCACGCTCGTGATGCGCACCTTCATCGACCAGATCCCGCGCGAGGTGGACGAGGCGGCGTTCATCGACGGGGCGACGCGGGGCCAGATCCTGCGGCGGCTGATCTTCCCGCTGTCGGCGCAGGGGATGGTGGCGGTGGCGGTGTTCGTCATCGTCTACGCGTGGAACGAGTTCCTGTTCGCCTTCATGTTCACGACCACCCGCGCCAAGACGGCGCCGCTCGTCATCTCGGAGATGATCGGCGCGGCCGAGGGCGTGGAATGGGGCGTGCTGTTCGCCGCATCGACGGTCCAGCTCCTCCCGGTGCTGCTGTTCGTCGTGCTCGCCCAGAAGCACCTCGTCGCCGGGCTGACGGCCGGCGCCACCAAAGGCTGATCCGATGACCCTACGGACCTGGGACGACCCGGCCCTGAGCCGCTTCGACCCCCTTCCACGCATCATCTGCCACGACGACTTCGACCGCGGCTTCTGCGGCTGGACCCAGCTCGTCGGCAACTACGAGGGGACGCTGGACGCGATGCTGCCGGGCTATGCCCAGCACCTGTCGCCGATGCTGTCCACCCTGCCCAACTGGGACATCGGCTCGCACGGCGGGTTCGACGGCACCTATGCGCTCAAGCTGGGGACGCGGCCCCGGCGCGGTGCCCAGAACGTGACCATCAAGCGCCTCACCTTCCGCAAGGCCGGGCCGATCCGGCTGGAGGCCTACGTCACCTTCAAGCCCGAGGCGACGGAACTGCGCCTCTCGGAGGCCGACGTCCGGTCGTTCGGGTTCCTGTTCGACCTGCAGGTGGGCGACCGGCACGGGGCGGGGGGGGAGCGGGTGATGCCGCACCTGCGCTTCCTGAACGCGCTCGACGGGGAGCACGCGCAGCGCTGGCAGTTCAAGCGGCGCACGACCCCCTTCGTGGCGATGGGGACCGAGAGCAAGACCATCTCCCACTATCACCTGTCGCCGGACGACTGGGAGGACCTGCCGGGCGGCGACCAGCGGCTCTGCTACAACGAGATCCCGACCAAGGTGAACTGGCACTACCTGTGCTTCGACTTCGACCTGGCCGCGATGCGCTGCACGGGCTTCCGCGTCAACGACCGGACGTTCGACATGTCGGGGTACGACGCCATCCGCATCCCCGCCATGAAGAACCTCTGGTGCATGCTGAACCTCGCCTTCTTCGTCGAGACCGACGTGGACAAGCGCGCGAACCTCTACGTCGACGGCGTCTGCCTCTCGGGGGACTTCTGATGCGCACCAGCGCCGCCGCCATCGTCGCCCGCAACGAGACCTGGACCGGGGCCGCGGCGACCGAACCCTACGAGGCCGGCTGGGCGGACGAGGCCGTCGTGTTCGTCCGCGCGCTCAGGCCCGCGGTCGGGCGGCCGGGGCGGGCGCGGATCGAGCTGTCGCCGGACGGGATGCGCTGGGTCCGCGAAGGGACGGAGTTCGACCTGCCGACCGGGCAGGACGAGGTGACGTTCGCGCGGGTGGACCGGTTCGGCACATGGCTGCGGGTCGCGGCCGACCTTCCCGAGGGCGCGTCGCTCACGGTGCTGGTCACGCTGCACCTGAAGGGCTGACGCGATGACCGCACCCCCCTCGGCGGATGCGCGGGACGGCGCCGGCCGCATCGTCCGCGTCGCCGTCCACCCGCTCCGCGTGGCCCTGCCCGTCGTCCAGAAGACCTCGCAGGGGGACTGGCCGTCGGTCGAGATCCTGATCGTCGAGGTGGAGACCGCAGGCGGCGCCGTGGGGATCGGCGAGGGCCTCTGCCGCCGCGGCGTCCGCGGCTATGCCGCGCTGGTCGAGGACGCGGTCGTCCCGCTGCTGATCGGCCGCGACGTGCGCGACCGCCGGAGCCTCTGGCGCGTCATGCGGGGCGTGCTGACGGGGCGGCCGGGCGGGCAGCTGGTGGAGGCGATCGCCGCCTTCGACATCGCCTTCTGGGACGCGGCCGGCAAGATCGCGGGCGAGCCGGTCCACCGCCTCCTCGGCGGGATGGGCCGCACCCATGTCAAGGCGTACGCGTCGTCGATCAACTGGACCGACGACGCGACGGTCGAGGCCGAGGTCGCCCGCGCCCTCGCCCTCGGGTTCGACCAGATCAAGCTGAAGCTGGGCCGACCCGTGGGCGCGGCGATCGAACGGGCCCGCCTCGTCCGCCGGCTGGCGCCCGACACGCTCCTGGGGGTGGACGCGAACTGGGCCTACGACGTCGACGACGCGCTGCGGGTGGGCCGGGCGCTGGCGGATCTCGGCTACGACTTCTTCGAGGAGCCGATCGTCCCGCACGACCGCGCCGGCTATCGCCGCCTGGCGCAGCACCTTCCGATCCGCCTGGCGGCGGGCGAGAGCGACTTCGTCGCGACCGAGGCGCTGGAACTGCTGGCGGACCGGTCGATCGGCATGATCCAGCCCGACGTGGCCCGGTCGGGGGGCATCACGGAAACCTGGCGGATCGCGGAACTCGCCGCCGCCCACCACACCGCCTTCGCACCGCACGTCGGATGGTCGGGCGCCGTTTGCGTCGCCGCGGGGCTGCAGCTCGCCGCGGCGGCGGAGAGCTTCCGGACGTTCGAGTGCATGGTCTTCGACAACCCGCTGCGCGACGCGCTCTGCCGTCCGCTCGTCGGCGGCGCACCCCAGCTCGAAGGCGGGCGGCTTCCGGTGCCGACGGGACCGGGTCTGGGCGTCGCGCTCGACCGCGAGGCGCTCGAACGGTTCCGCGTGCGCGGGGACTGAAAGCCCCGCTCACGCCAGGCGGCGGAGGATCGACGCCGCGGTGCCGGCGGCCACCATCGCCCGGTCCTCGGGCGACAGGCCGGCCCGGTCCAGCGTGTCGCGGACCTGATCCACGGTGAAGATCGGATAGTCCGTGCCGAGCATCACCCGGTCGGCGCCGAACACCTCGACCGCCAGCCTCAACGCACGGGGGCCGAGCGAGGCGCAGTCGGTGACGAAGCCGCGCAGGCGCCCGACCGGGAAAGGATCGTCCGGGTTGCGGGACGCGGCGACGGCCTCCAGCCGCTCCAGCACGAAGGGGAGCGTGCCGCCGAGGTTGACCACCTGGAACGTCACGCCGGGATAGCGGGCCGGCAGGTCGGCCATCATCAGCGTCAGCGCCATCTGCGCGACCGACGCCTGCAGGTTCAGCGCCGACGCGCGATAGACGCCGTTGTCGGGATAGGGGGGCGGCGGCGTCTCGTCGGGGGCCACGCCCGGGTGGATCATCAGGAGCGCCCCCTCGGCGTCGGCGGCCTCGAACACCGGGGCGAGGCGCTCGGCGCGCGCCGTCTCGGAGAAGAAGCCGCCCGGCAGGATCGCGCCGACCAGCCGCCCGCCCCACCGCACGCGCCGCATCTCGGCGGCGGCCTGCGCCATGTCGGCCAGCGGCAGCCCGGCCAGCCCGACGAACCGCCCGCCCGAGGCGGCGCAGACGTCGCCCAGATGGTCGTTGTAGGCGCGGATCGCGTCGCCGACCTCCGCGACCGGCATCGCGTCGACGCCCAGCGCCCCGGGAAAGGTGAGGAGCTGCGTGCGGATCGCGCACGCGTCCATCCACGCGAGCCGGGCCGCGAGGTCGGTATAGCCCGGCGACATCACGGTCGAGGCGGTCATCGCGTGCAGCACCGGGCGGCCCGCCGGGTCGGGCGCCACGAAGGGGCGCGCCGTCCGCCGGGCGAGGTCGTCGACCAGCCCCCCGTAGTAGTGGGCGTGCATGTCGATGGCGGTCGGTGTGCCCATGGCCCCTTGCGTCCTTGCGGTGCGGCGTCGTTCGCCGACGCCCGGAGGATGCACCGGCGCACCGGCCCTGGCGAGGGCCGCGGACGATTGACGGGCCGTGACCGGTGGGCAACAGTCCTCGCCTTCGCGACGCAGGACCGGCCGCGCGGGCGGCGCGCGGTCCGACGAGGAGGACGCCATGAGCACCGAGGCCCCGACCGCCGGCAGGACACCCCTGATGCGACCGGACTGGGGCTACGCCACTGGCCGCGACATGGAGGAGATCACCCGCGAGGACTGGGAGATGCTGGCCCGCCAGAAGACCGCGTTCCTGGCGGAGCGGCAGGCGAACCACGTGCTCTCGATGTTCCGCGTGGCCGAGGAGCAGCCGTCCTTCGGCTATGAGATCAGCATGTACCGGCACGGGCTCCAGGCGGCGACGCTGATGCACCGGGCCGGCTTCGACGAGGAGACGGTCGTGGTCGGGCTCCTGCACGACATCGCCTACGACGCCTCCCCCGACACCCACGGCGCGGCGGCGGCGGCGATGTTCGGCCCCTACTGCTCGGACCGGAACCTGTGGATGCTGCGCTGGCACCAGGATTTCGGGGCCTACCACTCGGTCCACTGTCCGGGCGTCGACCGGGGCGCGCGCGAGCGGTTCCGCGGCCATCCCCATTTCGAATTCACGGCCCGCTTCGTGGCCGAGTTCGACCAGACGACGATCCGCGCCGACCTGCCGACGCTGCCGCTCGAGGCCTTCGTCCCGATGGTCCACCGTTTCTTCGCGACGCCGCCACGGGCGGTCGAACTGCCCTGACGCACGCGATCCCAGGAGTGTCGAGCATGGTCAAGCGCTGGTCCGGAACCACGGGCTTTTCGGAGATCCCGCTGATCGACATCGGCGGGCTTCGCAGCGGCGCGCCCGGAGCGGCGCGGCGGGTGGCCGACGAGATCTGCCGTGCCTCGGCCGAGGTGGGGTTCTTCTACGTCACCAACCACGGCGTGCCGCAGGCGGCGATCGACCGCGCGATCGGGGCCGCCAGGGCGTTCTTCGCCCTGCCCGAGGCGACGAAGGCCGAGGTGAAGGTGAACCCGCGCCACCGCGGCTTCCTCGGCATGGGCGGCGCCAAGATGTACGCAGGCGCGAAGTCCGACCGGAAGGAAAGCTTCGTCTGGGGCCTGGAGCTGCCCGCCGACGACCCGGACATCACGCCGGAGACGACGCTGATGGGCCCGAACCAGTGGCCCGACGCGATGCCCGAACTGCAGGCGGCGCTCTACGGCTACTACGGGCACGCGCTCGCCTGCGGGCGCGACATGCTGCGCGCCTTCGCGCTCGGCCTCGACCTGCCGGAGGGGTTCTTCGTGGACCGCTTCCGCAAACCGCTGGCCCGCGCGTCGGTGATCCACTACCCGCCCCAGGACCCCGAACGGGACGACGGCCAGTTCGGCGTGGGTCCGCACACGGACTACGGCTTCATCACCATCCTGCACCAGGACGAGGTCGGCGGGCTCGAGGTGCTGAACACGGACAAGGCGTGGGTGAAGGCCACCCCGATCCCGGGCAGCTTCGTCGTGAACGTGGGCGATCTCCTCGCCCGCTGGTCGAACGACCGCTTCGCCTCGACGCCCCACCGGGTGATCAACCGCTCCGGGCGGGAGCGCTATTCCATGCCGGTGTTCTTCGATCCCGACTGGGGCACGGTGATCGACCCGCGCGACTGCGGCCTGCCGCCGGGGACGGAGGCGACGTACGCGCCGGTGGGGGCGGGCGAACACATCCGCGGCCGCTTCGACCGCGCCTTCCAGTACCGCGGCAAGGGTGCCGAGGGCGAGAAGGGCGTGGCCTTCGTCTGAAGGACCGTCGGGGGGCCTCCCGGCCCCCTCACGCCACCGCGGCGGCGGCCTCGTGCGCCCGCTCCAGGGGGATGGCGCGGCCGGCCGCCCATGTGGCGAGATCGTCCGCGTCCTGCCGTCCGGCGAGCCCGTCGGCGAAGCCGAGGCCCATCAGCGCCGCCAGCTTGAACCCGTGTCCCGTGCAGGCGCTGAGCACCCAGCCGCGCGCGTCCAGCCGGCGCAGCACGAAGGCGCCGTCGTCGGTGACGGCGTAGAAGCAGGACTTCGCCTCGACCAGCCGATAGCGGTCGAACCCCGCGAGCGCGCGGCGCCCCGCCTCCATCAGCCGCTCGACCAGTTCCGGCCGCGGCACGCGCGGCTCGTCCGGGTCGCCGATCCGCGGGTGGTCGTAGTCGCCGATCTTGAGGCCGGTGCCGCGACGGGGCGGCAGGACATAGACCCCGCCGGACGCCACCGGAAGCCGGTTGAGCAGCAGCGGCGCCGTCGCCCACGCCTCGGCGAGGTCGGCCGGCGGCTCCAGATAGGCGACCGTCTGCGCCGAGGGCACCGGCGCGCCCGGCAGGCCGGGAAGCAGCCTGTGGACCCACGCCCCGGCCGTCACCGCCACCGCGTCGCCCGAAACCTCGCCCGCGTCCGTCCGCACCGTGCCGCGGACGGGATCGACCGACAGGGCCCGCGTGCGGGGCATCAGGACGACACCCTGCGCCCGCAGCCACGCCGCGAGCGCGCCCACGATCCGGTCGGCCAGCAGGAGGCCGGCGCCCTGCGTCTCCACCACCCGGAACAGGTCCTGCGTGGCGACCATCGGCAGGCGCCGGGGCACCTCGTCGAGGGGCACGTCGGCGAAGGGGATGCCCATGGCCGTCAGGTCGTGGCTGACGTCGGCGTACCAGTCGCTCGCCATCCTGAGGCAGTAGGTGGCCGGCGCGCAGACGAGGTGGTCCTCGCCGAGATCCGCCCACAGGAGCCGCCAGGCGGCGAAGGCCGACGGCATCAGCGCCGCATAGCCGCGCATCGCGCCATAGGCGTGGCGGATGATCCGGTGCTGGTCGAAGGAGGATGAGACCGGGTTCGGGATCGGCCCCTGGTCGATCACCGTCACCCGCAGCCCGCGGCGCACCAGCCCCCAGGCGGTGCACAGGCCCATCGCGCCCGCGCCCACGACGACGACGTGGCCCGGGGCGTGCCCGGCCGTTGGCGAGGGATCGGCGCTCATGGCACCCTCCGCCGAGGACGGCGCGACCGCGGGGGCGCCGGGATCGGGGACGTCGGATGGAACTGCGCTTTTGCACATGGCCGCAGGTGGAGGCCTATCTCACCCGCTCGACCGGGATCATCGTGCCGACCGGCTCGACCGAACAGCACGGGACCGCCGGGCTGATCGGCACGGACGCGCTGTGCGCCGACGCGGTCGCCCGCGGCGTCGGCGAGCGGCTGGGGGCGCTGGTTGCGCCGCCGATCACCGCCGGCATGGCGCAGTTCAACCTCGCCTTTCCCGGCACGATCACGACGCGGCCATCGACGCTGGCGGCGCTGGTCGAGGACCACATCGTGTCCTTCCTGCGCCAGGGCTTCACCCACGTCTATTTCGTCAACGGCCACGGCGGGAACATCGCACCCGTGCAGATGGCGGTGCAGGAGGTGCACGCGGCGCAGAGCATGGGCCGCCTGGCGCCCGGCCGCGGTCCGGGCGCGAAGCCCGTCCGCTGCCGCCTGCGCAGCTGGTGGGAGGGGCCGGCGGTGCAGCGGCTGCGCGCCGGGCTCTACGGCGCGTGGGAGGGCTATCACGTCACGCCCAGCGAGGTGGCGATCACGATGGCGCTGCACGGCGACCGCATGCCGCCGGCCGACTGGGGGCCGCCGCGGCCCCTGCCCGAGCGGCCGCTGCTGGAACCCGGCGGGGACCGCCATCACGACGCCGACGGCCATCGCCACCTCTTCCCCGACGGCCGCGTCGCCTCCGACCCCTCGCTGGCGACGGCGGAGGACGGTCGGCGCATCCTGGCGGCGGCGATCGACGACATGGCGGCGGACTACGCGTCCTTCCTCGCG
>CANGXM010000133.1 GCA_947457845.1 Rhodospirillales bacterium
CGCTGTACCGGCGCCGCGCCTCGCGGCCCGTGATCACTTCAATACGCTGTGTAGCCATGGGGACTGCCATAGGGATAGCCAATGGGACAGCCCATTGACTCCCACCCGGCGACCCAGCCTCACAAGGCGGTGCTCACCGGAGCCGTACCCTTCGGTCGGCCGTTCTCGGCCTTCTCGACGCGGTTCTCGCCGATGGCGTCACCATCTTGCACTGAACGAAGATCAGCGTTTCGCAGGTCGCGACCGACGTTTCGCCGCCCCCGAGTAACGGGGGGACGTCCGGTCCGTCGGGGCGCCGCTCCTCGCTCGGTTTCCGTCAGCGGCACTGAGCGCGTCCCAGAGGTCGGGGTGGGGGACCTCGTCGGCGATCGCCCTCAGCATGCGCTCGACGGCGTCGTGGTGGGCCTCGGCGTCCGCCGTGCCGATGGCGGGCGTCGGGGTCGTGTCGATGTCGTCGGCGGTCGGGGTGGTCGGTCGGGTCATGGGCGTCTCCATCGGCTGGGCCTCCGTCCGAGCTATGCGGGCGTCGACGCCGGCGCAAGGATCCCCCAGGTGGCTGCCGACGGTCCTGCCCCGCCGCCCGTCCGGCGTCGGTCAGGGCACCGCTTCGGGCAGGCGCAGGCGGCGGAGTTCGGTGGCGGGGTCCAGCGGCATGCGGGGCGGGGCCGTCTCCCACATCAGCCGCACCTCCTCGGGCGTCAGGCCGTAGGCGGCGTTCACCCGGTCGGACAGGTCGCGCTCCAGCCGCAGGATCTCGGCCGCCGCCCGACGGGCGGGCTCCACGGTGGAGGCATGGGCGTCGCGGATGTGGGCGATCTCGGCCGGGGTCAGCCGGCGCTTCTTCGGCAGGGCCTCGCGCACGGCGGCGACGAAGCCGTCGGCGTCGAGGGTGGCCGGCGTCGCGAGCGCCTTCCCCGGCCGGTCGAGGCCGTACTCGTGGCGGAGCCACGACGCTAGTATGCTATAGTGCCCTTGCAACAATCTAGTGATACCGTTGATTTTTTTCACTGTATCTGAGTTGATTACTTCTGATAATCCATTTGGTATTGGTAGTTTTTCCATGTAAATCCCCTTCAGTCTCAAGACTTCGTCTTTTCCGTGAGCGGCCTTATTCCATAACCAATACCATACAATTGGAGAATTCAGAACTGCGAGTAAAGGAAAATCCTGTACCGGAAAAAAGAAGCTCAGATCATTGACGAAGATACCAGAATCATCGTGGGAAAATTCAGAACTCCACGCCAAGTCTTGATACACAATCTTCGGATCACTGAATTTCTCATAGTACGAACATGAGCGAAGTTCCCACCAGAACCTTCCCTGATCACTCCTCCCTCTCAATGAACCTTCGTGTTCTCCCAGATGGCGGTAGAGAGAAGGGTAGGATTGCTGAAAGACGCGCTCTGCCTCGGGAATTCCATTCGCGTCACTCCATGGCCAAGAGTGATCGCCGCTCGACTTCATGACGATCATGTGGAGACCGCTTTCCTGCGACCACCACCGTTCCACGTCTTGGCCGCGCAGGTAGGGTCTGATAATCCCCGCACAGCCCGGATCGTCAGCGACGAGGCGGTCTCGGGTCGCCTGATTGATCAGGAATGCCTCGTTGAACCCGGTCTTGATCCCATAGAACGGCTTCGTGCCAACGTAATCGGCAAGCGGAACGCCACTTCGCTTGATCTTGTCCAGGAACGCCATGACGGCGGGCGGCTCTAACACCCAGCTTTCCCGTGTGAAGCCGGCGCGGGGCAAGGGGTAGGCTGCCGCCGCGACAGCGGAACCCAGCCCCTTGTCCGGCACCACATCCCGCGGAATGACGCACACTGTCGTCGCTTCCGGCCCCTCAAGCCCCGCCGCCGGGCGGCGGGCGACGAGGACGGAGGGGAAGACGTCGGCGTCGGGGAAGAAGTGGCGAGCGTGGCCGAAGTCAGCCACGAACTCCACCCAGGCCGCATCGACGAACAGGCCACGCAAAGCCTCTGCATAGCCTAGTCTGAGCCACTTGTTCGTGACGACGTAGCCGAGCCGCCCGCCCGGCCGTAAGAGCCGCAGCCCCTGTTCGTAGAAGTAGACGTAGAGGTCGGCCATGCCGTCGAAGGCGGCGAAGCCCGTGCGGGGGCGCAGCAGGCGGCGTGCCCGCTCCCGCCGCTGGTCCGCCGTCGCATTCTCGTCCGGTTCGGCGAGGTCGGGGTCGGCGTCGGGCCTGAGCGCGGGCTTGATGGCGCCCAGCAGTTCCTGGCGCACGTAGGGCGGATTGCCGATGACGGCGTCGAACCCGCCCGGCGGGGCGTCGGACGTCAGGTCGCGCCACACGTTGGGGAAGGCCGCCTGCCAGTGCAGGAACCGCTGCTCGGCCGCGATGCGCCGCGCCTCGGCCACCAGCCGGTCCGCCAGCGCCCGGCGCGCGTCGTCGGTGGCCATGCCGGGGAAGAGGCTCGCCTGTTCCGGCGCGTCGGGCGGCGGCAGGTCCATCTGCCGTGCGGCGTCCGGCAGAGCGATCGTGGCCCGGCCCGAGGCGATGTCGAGCGGATCGGCCACCGTGCCGTCCAGCGCCAGCTGGAACGCCGCCGCCCGGTCGAAGGCGATGCGGTCGGCCCGCGCCTTCGCCACCTGCCTCTCCGGTTTGCCGGCGCGGGCCAACGCCTCGGGATCGGGTGGCGCCTTCCTCGGCGCGTTCGCGAAGATCCCCAGCATCCGCTCGGCCGTCAGCAGCGAGAAGAAGGCGGCGACGGGGCCAGTGGCCTCCTCCAAGGCGCGGAAAGCCTCTTTCGACGCCGCCACCTCGGCGATGTCGGTGTCGGTCGACGTCTCGATCGCCGCCATCAAGCGGGCGGCCGCCTCCACCTGCTGGATCACGCCGGGACGCAGGAGGGCGCCGCGGTCCTGAAGCATCCGCACCGTCGGCCCGGCCCAGGCGCCCAGAACGCTGTCGCCGCAGCGCAGATGGTGGTCGAGGAAGGAGAGCGGCGCGCCGACCGTGAAGGAGTGGAGCCAGAGCGCCACCTTCGCCAGTTCCACCGCCATGACGTTCTTGTCGACGCCGTGAACGACGCGCTTCAGGATCATGCGGCGGACGACGTGGCGGTCGTCCAGCTGCCCGTCGCGGATCGGCCAGCGATGTTCCGCCGCCCGCCGCTCGATATCGGCCCGGACGGCGGAGATGCGGCCGGCCAGTGGCGAGACGTATTCGCCCCAGGCGACGCCGACCGCCGCTTCGAGGGTGGCCGCCAGCACCCGGTCGGCCAGCCAGTCGACGAACGTGACGAGGAAGTGGCCCGACCCCATGGCGGGGTCGAGCACCTTCAGGTCGAGGAGCGCCGTCGCCGGGTCGAGCGGCTGGAGGTCGGCGAGGCGGGCGGCGACGGGCCGCGTGTCGGACGCCAGCGCATCGGCCCGGGCCTGGAACGTGACCAGCCGTTCGGCGACCAGCGGGCCGACCGTCCGCTCGATCACCAGCGTCACCAATTCCTCGGGCGTGTAGTAGGAGCCGCTGAGCCACCGGGCATCGACGTCGCCCGCGATGGCGATGCGCCCGGCCTCGCCCTCGGTCGGATCGGCCGGGCGGAGCCCGTGTTCGAGGATGCCCTCGTACACCGCGCCCAGCTGCTGGACCGAGAGGTCGCGGTAGTTGACGTAGCGCAGGCCCCCGCGCCGGTCCTCCACGTGGGACAGCTTCAGCAGGGCCGGGGCGAGCACCTGGTCGGGGAGTCGGACGCGGGCGAGGATCGGCGCCGTCGTCGGGTCGAACAGGCCGCCATTGTAGGGCGGGATGCCGAGATGGTCGTCGCCCCGGGCGATGGCACGGAAGATGTCGTCGAGGCGATTCCAGATGCCCGTCATGCGCGAGGCCGGGAGGGCGCCGGCCGCCGCCTTCTCCGCCAATTCGAACCGCAGCCGCGTCAGGGCGTATTCCCGGTATGGACCGGTCTCGTCGGGGAGGAGGTTCCGATCCTCGGCGTAGAGGACGAACAGCAGCCGATAGAGAAGGATCAGCGCGCCCTGACGCACGGTCTCCAGATAGGCTTGCGAGAGGGCGCCGTCCCGTTCGGGGTCGGCCTCGACGATGGCTTCGGCCAGCGATGGATAGACGTCCCGGAACACCGTGCGGGAGAGGGTGCGGGTGACCCGCTCCTCCCATTGCCGCCCGTCGCGCAGTGCCACGTCATGGACCGTGAGCCCGTCGACCGGAAGGAAGGCCGACCGGCCGAAGAACACGAGGAAGAGGCGCAGCGCATGGTCCCGCGCTTCCGTCTCCGGCATGTGGCCGAAGGCTTCGCGGTCGAGGAGGTCGGCCGGGAACGACGAAGGCAGGAGCACCTTGCCGAGGTCGATCTCGAAGAACGCCTCGGCGGTGCCGGCGGTCGCATGGCGGTAGAGGCGCCAGTGTCGCCCGTTCGTGAGGACGCCCATCCGCAACCCGCCGCCGGTGATGTCGTCGGCCCGTCGCAGGTAACGCAGCATCTGTGTGGAAGGGACGCCGGTCTCCCCGGCTGGGTCACGGTCCTCGCGGTCGAGGAGGCGCTGCCAGCGCTTCGATTCGACGAGGCAGGCCCCGTTCCGGTAACGCTGCCAGGGCGGCAGCGGAAGCGACGCCGCCTTGCGGCCGGGATCGAGGAACAGGAGCCCGTCGGGCACGTCCGCCCGGCCGGTCGCGGACAGGTTCAACTGCCGGGCGTGGTCTTGCCAGCCGAGCGCGCCGAGAATCGGCCAGATCAGGTCGTCCTCGGTCTCCTGCTCGGAGGGTGAACGGCGGCGCACGAAATCCGCGAGGCGGGCCGTGATCCCGTCACGGACCGTCGCGACGGCCGCCGCATCGACCTGAGCCCAGGCGGCGGTCTCCCGGATGCCTTCGCCGAGGAAGTCCCTGGTGAACAGCCCGCCCCGGATCATCCCACTCCCCCATCGTTCGGATGAGGGAACAGTCTATGGTCGCAGGTGTCCAGAGGAACTGCTGGAGCGATGGACGTTCACACGGAGACAGCGACCGAGGACCGTCGTCCCGTTGGCCGCCGACGAATCCGCTTCGGAGCCCGGACGAGGTGATCGAGCGAGGTCGGGGGCTTGAACCCTTCGATGAACGTCTGGGCGTCCTCGATCGACAAGAGCCCCTCATACCGGCTGCGGGCATCACCCTCGACGTGTCCCGTCAAGCGGAAGCGAAACCGATCGCTCGCCCGGTCCAAGAAGCAGCGGTCGACGGACTGAACGAAGTTATGCCGGAGCGAGTGGAGACACGTCGTCCTCTCCTTGATCCCCAGTTTCTTCAGGAAAGAATCGTTCACCCATTTGGAATGATCGAAAACCGGGAAGAGTCTCCCCTCCTCCCCGCCTTCACGGCGGCGTTCTTCGACGTAATCCAGGAACCCGAGTTCCATTACTTTCGGCAGGAGCGGGACACGACGGGGCGAGAAATCGGTCTTCAGGTCGATGGCGCGGTGATGGAGGTCGAGGAAGTGGATCTCCGCCTCGGAGGTCACATCGCGGACTTCCGCGACCTCCAGTTCGCTCTTTCGCCAGCCGCCGCACAGGGCCAGCAGCAGGAACCAGAACCGGGGCCCTCGGTAGAGGAAGCGGCCCGGGCGCAACAGCCGGTCTTCCGAGAAGGCGCCGATGAAAATCGGAGCCGAGATTAGGGTGGACAGCTCAGCCTGACTGAAGGCCCGGCGCTTGTAGCTGCGCCCCTCGCGTCGGTCGACGTTCTGGGGCGTGATTCCCTGAAGTGCGTCACGGCCTTCGCGGTTCAACGACATGGCCTTCGCCCACGCCATGATGGACTTGTAGGCCGAGATTCGCTTCAGCTGGGTCGCCTTCGCGACCGCCTTGCGACCGGCTCGCGCTTTCCCGGAGGCTGCGAATGCCGCGACGGCGAGGCTGAAGTGCCCGGTTTCGAGCTCGGCGAAGGGGATCGTTCCGGTGATCTGTGCCAGCTGCTGGTAAGCAAGGCGGTAGTCATGGGCCGACGACGGTGTCAGCTTCTTTGCCTCGAAGAACTGGTCGAGGAACGTCGTCCACGGCTCCCGTTGCCGTGGATGCTTCAGCCCCACGTACCGCTGGCGGTCAGCGATCGCATCGGCGATGGCGTCGATGTCGAAGGCGGGCATCGGACCGGCGTCGATGGCCGCGACGGCTTTGGCTTCGGGATCGTGGGCCGCCGCGAGGTCTGGCGGACCATCCACGATGATCGTCATCTCGGCGTCCGGTGTCGTCCGCACCGGCTCTGGCCTCTCCATGATGACCCGCTCTTGCTCGGAACCATCAGCCGTCGAAACCGAGCCGGCGTCGGGGACGAGGGACGTTTCTGGCGGAGTAGCCAACTCGATGTCCGGGGCGACGACCAGCCCGTCATCGTCCGTCGCCGGACGCGCATCGACGGTGACGGTCGTGATCGCTGACGTGACGGCCGACGGCGTGACCGAGGTCGCGTCCATCGGCGGCAGCACGTCGTTCGCCGGGGAATGAAGGGCGGGAACGACGATCCTGATCTCGCTCGAAACGGCAGAGCTCGCGACGGGCGCCGCCGGAACTGGCGGCTTGCTTGCGGGTGGCCTCCGAATGGTCGACGGCCCGCCGCGCAGGCGATCCAGACGATGAAGCGCGTCGTAGACGACGTAGTAGGGCTCCTCATCTGCCAACGCTCGGTGGAAGACCTCCTCGGCGTCGCTGATGAGGGCGATGCGGTCAGGTTTCGCCATAGGGACGACGGGTCCCGCACCGAGGCCCACGGCGGCCTGCTCGACGGATTGGCGCATCTTCTCGATCTCGCTCCACACGGTCGCATGAACGCGAGCAGCCGCAGCGCGGGCTTCTCGCGGACAGCGAGTCCTGAGCGAGATACGCAACACGCCATTTACGGCGCCTTTGTGGGCGACGTCGGCGGGGAGGCGCAGCCGGTACCAGTAAACAGCACCGCGACGATAGACGTGCACGGGCACTCTCCTGTGTCACAAGAGTGTGCACAGGGGAACCCGACCTACCCGCTAACCCATTGATCTGGTAGACCCGGCCAAGGACCAAAAACTTGGCGTCCCGTAGGGGATTCGAACCCCTGTTACCGCCGTGAGAGGGCGGTGTCCTAGGCCTCTAGACGAACAGGACAAAGCCGTGGAAGGGCGATATAGCTTCTGCCGCTTCCGGCCGCAAGAGCTTTCGCGCGTCAGCCGGCGTGGCGCCGCGCCTCGGCGACGAAGGCGTCGACCGAGGCCGCCGGCGTGTCGAAGGCGGGCACGAGGCGGACCTTGGCGCCCTGCCCGGCCTCCCCCGGCCAGGAATAGAAGACGAAGCCAGCGGCTCGCAAGCCGGCGATCATCGCCTCCGGAAGCACGGCGAAGACCTCGTTCGCCTCCACCGGGTGCGCGAGCGTCACGCCCGGCACGACGGCGAGCCCCTTGGCGAGGCGGGCAGCCATCGCGTTGGCATGCCGCGCGAGGTGCAGCCAAAGGCCGTCGGTCAGATAGGCCTCGAGCTGCGCCGACAGGAACCGCATCTTCGAGAACAGGTGCCCCGCGCGCTTGCGGCGCAGCGCGAAGGTCTCGGCCAGGTCACCGCGGAAGAAGACGACCGCCTCGGCCGCCATGGCCCCGTTCTTCGTGGCGCCGAAGCTGAGCACGTCGACGCCCGCCCGCCACGTCACGTCGGCCGGATCGCAGCCGAGCCACGCCACCGAGTTGGCGAAGCGCGCGCCGTCCATGTGAAGGACGAGGCCGTGACGGTGCGTCACCTCGGCGATCGCCCGCACCTCCTCGGGCCGGTAGGTCGTCCCGGCCTCGGTCGCCTGGGTGATGCTCACCGCCGCCGGCTGCACGTGGTGGACCACGCCCTTGCCGCCACGGGCCAGCGCCGCGTCGAGGTGCGCCGCCGTGATCTTGCCGTCCGCGCCGTCGAGCCCCACGAGCTTCGCCCCGCCGGCGAAGAATTCCGGCGCGCCGCACTCGTCCATCATGACGTGGCTTCCGGCGTGGCAATAGACAGCCCCCCACGCCGGCGTCGCCGTGGCGAGCGCCAATGCGTTCGCCGCCGTGCCCGTCGCCACCGGGTGGGCCACGAGGTCGGTCGCGAAGGTCTCCTTCAGGAGCGCCTCCACCCGCGTCGTCCAGGGATCCGCACCGTAGGAGGGCGCGGCGCCGGCGCCCGCCGCCGCCGACAGCGCCGCCAGGATCTCCGGCGCCGCACCGGCCACGTTGTCGCTCGCGAAGTTCTGCGTCACCTTCTCCCCCTCCGTGGCGTCCGTCCGGGCCGCCCGTCCTCGAAACCGTCCCGATGCCGACCGACGACGGCACCCGCCACCCGTACACCGTCCCGCCCGACCACGCCGGCGGGAGGCTCGACCGCGTCCTCGCCGCGGCCCTGGCCGACGCCGGCCTGTCGCGCTCGCGCGTGCAGGCACTGATCGCGGCGGGACATCTCGCGCGCGGCGGAGCGACCGTAACGGACGCCTCCGAGCGGGTCAAACCGGGGCAAGCCTACGTGCTGACGGTTCCGGCGGCCACCCCGGCGACGCCCGAGGCCCAGGCCATGGATCTCGCCGTCGTCCACGAGGACGCCGACGTGCTCGTGATCGACAAGCCCGCCGGCCTCGTCGTCCACCCCGCCCCGGGGAACCCCGACCGCACGCTCGTCAACGCGCTCCTCGCCCATTGCGGCGAGGGGCTGTCCGGCATCGGCGGCGTGCGCCGGCCGGGGATCGTGCACCGGATCGACAAGGACACGAGCGGGTTGATGGTCGTCGCCAAGACCGACCGCGCGCACCGGGCGCTCGCCGCCCAGTTCGCCGACCGGACGCTGAGCCGCACCTATCGTGCGGTCGTCTGGGGCGTGCCGGCCCCCGCGGCCGGCGAAATCGACCGGCCGATCGGCCGCGATCCACGCGACCGCAAACGCATGGCCGTGGTCGCGGCCGGAAAGCCGGCGCTGACCCGCTACCGCACGCTCGCCGCCCACGGCCCCGTCGCCGCCCTCGTGGAATGCACGCTGGCAACCGGCCGCACACACCAGATCCGCGTCCACATGGCGGCGATCGGCCACCCGCTGGTGGGGGACCCGCTCTACGGCGGCCGCTCGAGGATGCGGGCGCGGGACATAACCGAAGCCGCGCGCACGGCGTTGCTGACCTTCCCGCGGCAGGCGCTGCACGCGGTCGCGCTGCGGTTCCGCCACCCGGCCGACGGGAAGGCGGTATCCTTCGAGAGCGGGCTGCCGGCCGACCTCCGCACCCTCCTCGACGCCCTCGCGCGCCTTTAAACCGCCCACCTTCGACAGTATCTACCAATCCGCCCCGCCTTTTCGGCGCGGGCCGCCGACCGCCGTCCCGCCCCCGTACTCCAGACGTCCGGGCCCGGCGCGGCGACGGTCACGGCGGGGGGAGGACCATGACCGCGAACGTCCCGAGCGTCTCCAGCATCCCGAGCATCGGCTCCGACACGAGCCTGTCCCGGTACCTGCAGGAGATCCGCAAGTTCCCGATGCTCGAGCCGGACGAGGAGTTCATGCTCGCCAAGGCGTGGCGCGAGCACGGGGACACGAAGTCGGCCGAGCGGCTGGTGACGAGCCACCTCCGGCTCGTGGCGAAGATCGCGATGGGGTACCGGGGCTACGGCCTGCCGCTGTCGGAACTCATCTCCGAGGGCAACGTGGGCATGATGCAGGCGGTCAAGCGGTTCGACCCCGACCGCGGCTTCCGCCTCGCCACCTATGCGATGTGGTGGATCCGCGCCGCGATCCAGGAATACATCCTGCACAGCTGGTCGCTGGTGAAGATGGGCACCACGGCCGCGCAGAAGAAGCTGTTCTTCAACCTGCGCCGGCTGAAGGGCCAGATGCAGGCGATCGACGACGGCGACCTCTCGGCCGAGCACGTCGCGGCGATCGCCAAGAAGCTGGACGTGCCCGAGCAGGACGTCGTGCAGATGAACCGGCGTCTCGCGACGCCCGACCATTCGCTGAACGCGCCGCTTCGCATCGACGGCGAGGGGGAGTGGCAGGACTGGCTCGTCGACGAGAGCGAGAGCCAGGAGATCCAGCTGGCCGAGCGCGACGAGCTTGGCAAGCGCAAGCGCCTGCTAAAGGCGGCGATGGACACGCTGAACCCGCGCGAGCGGCACATCCTTTCGGAACGGCGGCTGCGCGACAACCCGACCACCCTCGAGGACCTGTCGCAGCAGTACGGCATCAGCCGGGAACGGGTGCGGCAGATCGAGGTTCGTGCGTTCGAGAAACTGCAGAAGTCGATCCGGACGGCGGCCACGGACCAGCGCCTCATCGGCACCGGCTGATCGGATCACGCCGGCGGCGGTCGCACGACCGACCGCCCCCTCACCTCCTCGCCCCAGGCCTCGACCAGCGTCTTCTGCTCGGCCGCGAGAACCACGATGCGCTGGCGACGTTGCGCGACGAGCACGCTGGCGACCAGGCCCGGTATCGCGAAATGGAAGGCCCATCCGACCGCCGCGGCGCCGTAGACGACGACGCCGTTGCCCGGCCGCATGAGGATGGAGACGGCCTGCACCACGTCGTTCGATCCGGTCCAGAGCTGGGTCAGGGGAACCAGCAGGCCAGCCGTATTCATGGACCCCACGGTGATCGCCACCAGCTTGTCCCGTGTCCGGTCGACGACCAGCGCGACCAGCGTCGGCAGCATGCCGACGGCGATGAGGAGCAGCGTCGGGGTACCGGCCAGCGCCAGCGGAACGCCGACGAGGACGAACGCGGACAGAAGGAGCCCCGACG
>CANGXM010000134.1 GCA_947457845.1 Rhodospirillales bacterium
CACGCAGACGGCGCGCTTCGCCGCGCTCGCGACGGAGTCGCCGGACCGGCCGCCGGTGCGCACCAACGCCGAGGCCGACGGCGACCTGCTGGAACGGGTCGCCGGTCCGGACGCGGCCGGCCGCACGCTGCTGACCGATGCGGCGGAACGCCTCAGGCTGTCGGCCCGAGGCTATCACAGGGTGCTGCGCGTCGCCCGCACGTTGGCCGACCTCGACGGGGCCGAAGGGGTCCGCCGCCTGCACGTCGCCGAGGCCCTCTCCTATCGCCGCCTCGGGCCCGCACGATGACCGTCCGCAAAGGCTTGATCCGTCCCTCCGATCGGTCTATTCCCGGATCGTCTCGCCCCATGCGCGGCCGCCGGCGCTCGGCCGGCCCCCGCGTCCGGGCCTTCACACGCGAGTTCATGTCGCCAGGCAACCCTATTCGCTGACACCCGTCGACCGGTCGCGGTCCCCGGGTGTCGTTCCGGAGGTACTGATGACCGTGCTCCTATGGGGGTCGACGAGGGTCGCCATCTGCGTCTGGCGTCTGCGTCGCTCCGCTCTCCACCGAACCCGGCCGCAACGCCGCGGCTGAACCGTCGGGTCGAGACCCGACCGTTCGGCCGTGGTCCCGTCGCCTGCGCGTTGCGCGGGCGGTCGGGCCATTCCACCCCGCGTGTCCACCTCGAACCGACGACGAGGTGCCTGATGGCCGACCATGTCCGTTTCCTCGCCCAGCGCATCCTTCACGGCGGGCTGACCCCGCTCGCCGACCGCGACCGGCGCGTCATCGCGCGCATCGCGCGGCGCACGCACCTGAACGTGAACCACGCGTTCGACGCCCGGTCGACCGTGGGCCAGCGCCTCGCCGACAAGGTGGCGGCGGTCGGCGGCTCGTGGGCGTTCATCGGCGGCTTCGTCCTGTTCCTGTTCGCCTGGGCGGGCCTCAACGTCGTGATCCTGGGCGGCGGGTTCGATCCCTATCCCTTCGTCTTCCTCAACCTCCTGCTCTCCATGGTGGCGGCGCTCCAGGCGCCGATCATCATGATGAGCCAGAACCGGCAGGCGCAGAAGGATCGGCTCGCGGCCGCGATGGACTACGAGGTGAACCTCAAGTCCGAGGCCGAGCTGGCGGCGCTGCACGACAAGGTCGACCGGCTCCAGGCGCAGATCGCCGAGCTGGTCGCCCTCCAGCGCGGCGAGCGCGGCCCGGTGCCCGACCGGATCGCCGCATGACCGACGGCCCGATCGCCGTTCCGGTCCGGGAGGGCCCCTGCGCCGCCTGCGGAAAGCCGGGGCCCTTCTGCGTCTGTGCGGCGATCGACCCGGTTCCGGTCCGCACGCGTGTCCTGATCCTCCAGCATCCGCAGGAGAAGACGGAAATCCTCGGCACGGCGACCATCGCCGCGGCGCAGATCGCCGGCGCCAACGTGCGGGCGGGGCTGTCGTGGCGGAACCTCGCGGCGGCCCTGGGGCGCGAGGCCGACGCCCGGCGCTGGGCCGTGCTCTACCTCGGCCCGGCCAAGGCGCCCGAGGGCCTGGCCGACGCGGTGGTCGCGGTCGACAAGGCCGGGGCGGCGCTTCCCGACCAGGGGGCGGCGCTCGCGGGGCTGGAGGGGCTGGTGCTGCTCGACGGCACCTGGAGCCAGGCGAAGACGCTGTGGTGGCGCAATCCCTGGCTGCTCAAGTGCCGGCGGATCGTGCTGTTCCCGAAGGCGCGCTCGCGCTACGGAACCCTGCGTCGGGAGCCGCGCCGGGAGGGCCTCTCGACGATCGAGGCCGCCGCGGTCGCCCTGTCGCGGATCGAGGGCGACCCGACGCTGGAGGCGCGGATCGTCAAGCCGTTCGAGGCGCTGCTGCGAAAGGTGCGGGCGGGGCGCTGAAGCACCCCCTACCCTGGTCCCGTCTCCCGCGCGTCAGGAGCCGAGGGAGGCCTTCGACGCATTCTCGCGGTCGATCGCCTCGAGGATCATGCGGGCCGCCGAGTCGGCCCCCTCCCAGCCGATCACCTTCACCCACTTGCCCTCTTCGAGGTCCTTGTAGTGCTCGAAGAAGTGGGAGATCTGCTTCAGTAGGATCTGGGGCAGCTGCTCGTAGCTGGTGACGCGGGTGTGGTACGGGTGGAGCTTGTCCACCGGAACGCAGATCAGCTTCTCGTCGCGGCCTGCCTCGTCCTCCATGACGAGCACGCCGACCGGCCGGGAGCGGACCACCGAGCCCGAGATCACCGGCAGCGGCGCCACCACGAGGGCGTCGATGGGGTCGCCGTCCTCCGCCAGCGTGTGCGGAATGAAGCCGTAATTGGCCGGATAGTGCATCGCCGTGTGGACGAACCGGTCGACGAACATTGCGCCCGAGTCCTTGTCGACCTCGTACTTGACCGGAGCGCCCTGAAGCGGGATCTCCACGATCACGTTGACGTCCCAGGGCGGGGCCTTTCCGACGGGGATCTTCGCGATGTCCATGGTCGTGACCTTCGAGGGGCGGTCGTTGAACGGCGGGCCTTCATGCGCCCGCGCGATCCGGGCGTCAAGAAGCATGGTGCGCTGCACAATGACGCTGTTGGCGGCGGCCTTCCTCGCGCTCGGGGCACCACGGCCGGCGACGGCGGCCGAGCCGGCGCACGGCATCGCCATGCATGGCGCGCCCAAGTATCCGGCCGGCTTCGCCCACTTCGACTATGCCGTGCCCGACGCGCCGAAGGGCGGCGAGATCCGGCACGGTGCGGTCGGCAGCTTCGCGAACCTCAACCCCTTCAACATCCGCGGCCAGACGCCGCCCGGCCTCACGCCCCAGATCTACGAGCCGCTGCTGGCCCGCGCCTGGGACGAGCCGTTCAGCCTCTATGGCCTCCTGGCCGAGAGCGTGACGACGCCCGACGACCGGACCTGGGTCGAGTTCGCGCTCAGGCCCGAGGCGCGGTGGGCCGACGGGCGGCCGGTGACGGTGGACGACGTCGTCTTCACCTTCGAGACGCTGAAGGCATCCGGGCTGCCCGCACGCCGCCGCGCCCACGGCAAGGTGTCGGCGGTGGAGCGCACCGGCGAGCGCTCGGTCCGCTTCGTCTTCGACGGGTCCGCCGACCGGGAGCTTCCGCTGCTGATGGGGCTGATGCCGATCCTGCCGAAGCACTGGTGGGAGGGGCGGGACTTCGCGGCCGTCCTGACCGAGCCGCCGCTCGGCAGCGGCCCCTACCGGATCGAGGCGATGGACCTCGGCCGCGGCATCACCTATCGCCGCCGCGCCGACTATTGGGGGGCGGACGTCCCCGCGAACCGCGGCATGAACAACTTCGACGCCATCCGCTACGACTATTTCCGCGACGACACGATCGCGCTGGAGGCGTTCAAGGCCGGTGCGCTCGACTTCCGCCGGGAGACCGACCCCGCCCGCTGGGCCACCGCCTACGACGCGCCGGCTGTGCGCGACGGGCGCATCCGCATGGAGACGCTGCCGCGCGGCTTCCCGGAGCCGGTGCGCGCGATCGTGCTCAACGCTCGCCGCCCGCCCTTCGACGACCGGCGGGTGCGCGAGGCGCTGAACCACGCCTTCGACTTCGAATGGATGAACCGCACGCTCTTCCACGGCGCGTTCGTGCGGACAGCCAGCTTCTACCCCAATTCGATCCTCGCCCACCGCGGCCCGCCGACGGCAGGGGAGCTGGCGCTGCTGGAGCCCTGGCGCGCGCAGCTTCCGGCGGAGGTGTTCGAGCGGCCCTTCGTGCCGCCCGCCACCGACGGCAGCGGCCCGACCGGCCTGCGCGCGAACCTCCGCCGCGCGACCCAGCTCCTGCAGGAGGCGGGGTTCGTGGTGCGCAACGGCAGGATGGTCGACGCCCGGACCGGCGCGCCCTTCGCGTTCGAACTGCTGCTGAACGGTCCGGCGGACGAGCGCGTCGCGCTGGAATGGACCCGGACGCTCCAGCGCCTCGGCATCGAGGCGACCGTCCGCCCCGTGGACAGCGCGCAGTACCAGGGCCGCCTCGACCAGACGGACTTCGACGCCACGATCAACCGCTGGATCTCGACCCTCTCGCCCGGCGTCGAACAGCTCTCCTACTGGTCCTCCGCCGTCGCCGACCAGCCGGGCACGCGCAACTACGCCGGCATCCGCTCGCCGGCCATCGACGCGCTGGCCGCCGACCTCGGCACCGCGCGGACCTACGAGGATCTCGTGACGGGAACGCGCGCGCTCGACCGGGCGCTGTCGTGGGGCTGGTACGTCGTGCCGCTCTATCATCTGCGCGAGGACCGGGTGGCCACCTGGGCGAAGATCCGCCGACCGGCGGTGACGCCCACCTTCGGCCTCGTGATCGAGGCCTGGTGGGCGGAGCGGTAGGGGATCAGCGCGCCCCGCTGCCGTCGATGGCGACCATGAACTCGGCCGGCTCGGCGGTGGCGTTGACGAAGGCGTGCGGTCGGTCGCCGGCGTAGAAGAGCGTGTCGCCCGCCGGCACCGTGAAGCGGGCTCCGTCCACGATCACCTCCACCGTGCCCCGCAGCACGTGCAGATACTCCTCCACGCCCCGGTGGTGCGGCGGGAAGTCCACCCGCCCGCCGGGCTCCAGCCGGTTCATGGCGAGGTCGAGGAACCGGTCGGGGAAGAGCGGCGAGACCGACCGCCGGACGAACCCGCTCGCCGGATCGGCGAAGACGGTCTGCTCCGCCGCCGCCAGCAGCACGGGGCCCCGGTCCCGCGCCGCGCCGAGCAGGCGCGACAGCCCCACCTCCAGCCCCGTCGCCAGCCGTCCCAGCACGGTCGCGGTCGGCGTCGCGGTTCCCCGCTCCACCTTGGAGATCATCGCCCGGCTGACGCCGCTGCGGGCGGCGAGGTCCTCCAGCGTCAGCCCGCGTTCCCGCCGGAGCGCCCGCAGGTTCGCGGCCAGGGCCGATCCCTGCGCTGGTGGTTCTGGACGGTCGGGAAGGCTCGCCATGGGGAGGAATCATGCCCGAGCTTCCGTCTCGGGGAAACCCGTTGCATCTCAAAATCTACTATAGTAGATCCATCATGGTGGAATGGAGGCCGACGTGATCCCGACGATACGCCCACCGCCCGGCCTTCTCTGGGGTGCCGTCGGCGTCCTCGCCTTTTCCGTCTCGCTCCCGGCCACCCGGGTCGCGACGCTGGGCGGGCTCGACGCGACGATCATCGGGGCCGGTCGCGGGGTGTTCGCCGCACTCCTGGCCGCCGCCTATCTCCTGTGGCGCCGCGCGCCGCTGCCCGACCGGTCGGACCTCCTGTCGCTGGCGCTGGTCGGCCTCGGCGTCGTGTTCGGATTCCCGGTCCTCACCTCGCTGGCGCTGGCCGAGCGGCCTGCCGCACAAGGGATCGTGGTCGCCGCCCTGTTGCCGGCGTCGACGGCGGTCATGGCCGTCCTGCGCGCGGGCGAACGGCCGTCGGCCGGGTTCTGGGCGGCGTCGACGGCGGGCGTGGCGGTCGTCCTCGCCTTCGCCCTCGGCCAGGGCGCGACGCTCGCCCTGGAGCGTCCCGAGGCGCTGCTGCTCGCTGCCGTGGCGCTCTGCGGACTGGGCTATGCCGAGGGTGGCGCGCTGGCCCGGCGGATGGACGGTCCGCTCGTCATCTCCTGGGCGCTGTTGCTCATGCTGCCGGCGTCGCTCGTCATGACGGCCGCGGCGTGGGACGGCCCGCGTCTCGCCGCGGCGACGCCCGCGGCGTGGGGGGCCTTCGCCTATCTGTCGGCGGTCAGCATGTTCCTCGGCTTCTTCGCCTGGTACCGGGGCCTGGCACTGGGCGGCGTGGCGCGCGTCGGCCAACTTCAGCTGGCCCAGCCGCTGCTGTCGCTCGGATGGGCGGCACTGGCGCTGGGCGAGGGCGTGACCCCGGGCATGCTTGCGACGGCGCTGCTCGTCCTCGTCTGCGTGGTTCTGACGCAACGTCTGCGCTGATCGACGGGCGGACGGCGCCCGTGCGAGACTGCGCACGCCGCGACAAGGGGGACGACCCATGGCAACCCGCCTCTCCCGTGAGGTCCGCCTCAAGGCCCGCCCGGAGGCGATCCCGCAGGCCGAGCACTTCGAGATCGTGTCGGTTCCGGTGCCGGACGTGCCCGAGGGGCGGTTCCTCGTGCGAAACCTCTACCTCGCGGTCGAGCCGGCGATGCGCGGCTGGGTCAGCGCGGTCGCCAACTATTCCGCGCCGGTCGGCATCGGCGAGGTGATGCGCGCCTTCGCCGTGGGCCGGGTGGTCGCCTCGCGCCATCCGGGCCATGCGGAGGGCGACCTCGTCACGGGCCTCCTCGGCTGGCGGGAATTCGCGCTGTGCGACGGGTCGGAGGTCACGCGCACGGTGACGGAGACGGACCTGCCGCCGTCGCTGTCGCTGGGCGTTCTGGGCCTGAACGGGCTGACGGCCTATTTCGGCCTGCTCGACCTGGGGCGACCCAAGCCCGGCGACAGGGTGCTCGTCTCGACCGCCGCCGGTGCCGTCGGTTCGGCCGTGGGGCAGATCGCGAGGATCATGGGCTGCCGCACGGTCGGGATCGCGGGCGGGCCCGCGAAGACGGCGCTCTGCCGCGACGCGTTCGGCTACGACGCGGCGGTCGACTACCGGTCGGGCGACCTCGGCGCGGCGCTGGACGCGGCCCTTCCCGGCGGCGCCGACGTCTATTTCGACAACACCTCGGGTCCCGTGTCCGACGCCGCGATGGCGCGCCTCGCCGTCGGCGCGCGGGTCGTGATCTGCGGGACCGCCTCCCAGCCCACCTGGGACCCCTGGCCGGTGGGGCCGCGCATGGAACGGCACGTGCTGGTCAAGCGGGCGACCGTGTCCGGCCTCCTCGTCCTCGACTTCCGACACCGCTTCGCCGAGGCGGTGACGCGGCTCGCCGCCTGGGTGCGGGCGGGCCGGCTGGCGTACCGGGAGCACGTCACGGACGGCATCGGGACCGCTCCGGGCGCGATCGCGGAACTCTATCGCGGCGAGAACGTCGGCAAGCGCCTGATCCGCCTTCACGACGATTGACGCCAACACCCCCGGCGATCGCCCCCGCGATTGCCAAGGCCCTGTCCACCATGGCATTTTCGCCCGTCCATAAGACGCCGGACGGCGCCGTCCGCCGGGGGGGCGGCCGGAGCCGGCGCATCAAGGGGGATCGAAGAGCCCAATGTCCACGGTTCAGATCACGTTCGCACTCCTGTGCGGGCTCGTCGCCATCGGCTACGGGGTCCAGACGGCACGCGCCGTCCTGGCCGCGAGTCCTGGCAACGCCCGCATGCAGGAGATCGCGCAGGCCATCCAGATCGGCGCGTCCGCCTATCTCAACCGCCAGTACACGACCATCGGCATCGTCGGCGTGGTGATCGCCGTCATCGTCTCGATCCTGCTCGGCATCCACGTCGGCATCGGCTTCGTCGTCGGCGCGGTGATGTCGGGGGCCGCCGGCTACATCGGCATGAACGTCTCGGTCCGCGCCAACGTGCGCACGGCCGAGGCCTCGCGCGAGGGGCTGGCGGCGGGGCTGTCGATCGCCTTCCGCGCCGGTGCGGTCACCGGGATGCTGGTGGCGGGTCTCGCGCTGCTGGCGGTCGCCGGCTACTACGCGGTCCTGCTGGGCCTGGGCATCTCCGGCCGCGGGATGATCGACGCGCTGGTGGCGCTCGGGTTCGGCGCCTCGCTGATCTCGATCTTCGCCCGGCTCGGCGGCGGCATCTTCACCAAGGGGGCGGACGTCGGCGCCGACCTCGTCGGCAAGGTCGAGGCGGGCATCCCCGAGGACGATCCCCGCAACCCGGCGGTCATCGCCGACAACGTCGGCGACAACGTCGGCGACTGCGCCGGCATGGCCGCCGACCTGTTCGAGACCTACGCCGTCTCGGTCGTGGCGACGATGGTGCTGGCCACCATCTTCTTCCCGACCATCCCGGCCATGATGGTCTATCCGCTGGTCATCGGCGGCATCTGCATCCTGACCTCGATCGCGGGCACCTACTTCGTCCGCCTCGGCCCGTCGAACGACATCATGGGCGCCCTCTACAAGGGCCTCATCGCCACCGGCGTGCTCTCGCTGGCGGGCATCGCCATCGTCACCGCCTGGGTGCTGCCGCAGGGCTTCGGCGGTGCCTACACGGTGGGGACGCAGACCTTCTCCGGCCTCTCGCTGTTCTTGTGCGCGGTCGTGGGCCTCGTGGTCACCGGCGCCATCGTCTGGATCACCGAATACTACACGGGCACGAACTACCGTCCGGTGAAGTCGGTGGCCCAGTCGTCGACCACGGGCCACGGCACGAACGTCATCCAGGGCCTCGCGGTCTCGATGGAGTCGACCGCCCTTCCGGCGATCGTGATCTGCATCGCGATCGTGCTCTGCTACATGCTGGCGGGCCTGTTCGGCATCGCCATCGCGGTCACCGCGATGCTGGCGCTGGCGGGCATGGTCGTGGCGCTCGACGCCTACGGCCCCGTCACCGACAACGGCGGCGGCATCGCCGAGATGGCGGACCTGCCCAAGGAGGTCCGCGTGACGACCGACGCGCTCGACGCCGTCGGCAACACGACGAAGGCCGTCACCAAGGGCTACGCGATCGGTTCCGCCGGCCTCGGCGCGCTGGTGCTGTTCGCGGCCTACAACGAAGACCTGAAGTACTTCATCGCCAACCCGCAGACCTACCCGTACTTCCAGGGCGTGCAGCTGGACTTCAGCCTCGCCAACCCGTTCGTCGTCGTCGGGCTGATCCTTGGCGGCCTCCTGCCCTACCTCTTCGGCGCGATGGGCATGACCGCGGTCGGCCGCGCGGCCGGCTCGGTCGTCGAGGAGGTGCGCCGCCAGTTCCGCGAGAATCCCGGCATCATGGCCGGTACGTCCAAGCCCGACTACGGCCGGGCGGTCGACCTGCTGACGAAGGCGGCGATCAAGGAGATGATCATCCCCTCGCTGCTGCCGGTGCTGGCGCCCATCGTCCTCTACTTCCTGATCTTCGCGATCGCGGGTAAGGGGGCGGCGTTCAGCGCGGTCGGCGCCATGCTGCTGGGCGTGATCGTCACGGGCCTGTTCGTCGCCATCTCGATGACGTCGGGCGGCGGCGCCTGGGACAACGCCAAGAAGTACATCGAGGAGGGGCACCACGGCGGCAAGGGCTCCGACGCCCACAAGGCGGCGGTGACCGGCGATACCGTCGGCGACCCCTACAAGGACACGGCGGGTCCCGCCGTGAACCCGATGATCAAGATCACCAACATCGTGGCGCTCCTGCTGCTGGCGATCCTCGCCCACGGCTGACGCGTCCCGACGTCGGGACCGAACCGGACGCCCCGCGGCACCCGCCGCGGGGCGTTTCGCGTTCGGCGGTGTGGGCGTCAGCCGAGGCCGAGCGCCTCGACCGCCGCCAGCACGGCCTCGGTCTGGGCGGTCTGGAGCAGGCGGAACAGGTCGCCCTCCACCGTCTCGTCCGGCATCTCGGTGATCAGCGTGAAGGCGGCGGGCGAGCGCGCGTCCGCCCGCACGTCGCAGGGCACGCCGTGCCGGAGCGGCACGTCGGGTTCGCCCGCGTGGATCCGGTGGCGGTCCAGCTGCGCCGCGTTGAGGGCGGCGATGCCGGGCACCGCCGCGACACGCCGCGCGACCGCCTCCACCAGCCGGTCGGCCTCCTGCTCCAGCCCGGCGTGGTGCCGCAGGATCAGGAACGCGCCCTTGGGCAGCATCCACGCCCCGAACCCGTTCGGCACATAGCCCGTGAAGGGCCGCGTCCATTCGTGGGCGGGATAGCCGTGGAGGTTCACGTGCAGCCGCACCCCGGTCGCGGCATAGGCCGCCCGACGCGTCGCGGTCTCGTGCAGCGGCGCGCGGACCCGATATTCCAGATCGTCGCCCAGCGCCGTGTAGCGCGCGGCGTGGTGCATGTGGTCGGGGTGGACCGCGCGCAGCCGCCCGTGCAGCGCGTGGCCGTCCGGGTTCTCCAGCGGGATCACCGCGAGATTGCGCACGCCGCGGTCGCGCAGGAGGGCGGCGGCCCGCAGCGCGCCGACGATGCCCGTCGTCTCGTTCGCGTGCTGTCCGCCCGAGATCACGATCCCCGGCCCCTCGCCGGGAAACACGGTCCAGGGGATCGGCCGGCCCTGGGCCGAGCGCCCCTCCCGACGCGCGCCGCCCAGCGCGTCCACCGCGCGCGCGATCCGGTCGGGGTCCAGCGGACGGTCGGCGTCGGCGAGCGGGCCCGTCGGCCCCGGGGGGAACGGGCCCGGCCGGTGCCGGGCGGTCGTGATGCGGACCCGCAGCGACCCGTCGGTCGGGCGCACGTCGGGCACGATCTGGCCGAGGCGGGCCGTGCGGTCGGCCGCCTGCGCGCCGGAGCGGGTCGCGAGCACCTCGCGCACGCCGAAATAGAGGTCTTCGTGCAGCACCTCGGCGAGACGGACCGCCTCGTGCCCGACGCCCAGCGGCAGGTCCGCGGCGTCCGGCAGGTCGACGCGGATCTCCAGCGTCGGGAACGGCGGCATCCGTGCCGGCCACGGATGGGCGCGGACGATGTCGAGGATCGCGTCGAACGCGGTCTCCAGCGCCGCGGGATGGGGGGCGTCGTGCAGGGGCGCCTCGGCGCCCGGCGGCGTGACGCGCAGCCAGCCGCAGGGCCGGAGCGCGGGCGCCCCCGTCGCGTCGGCCACGACGACGTTGGGGGCGAACACCGTGTGGCCGCGGACGGTCCCGTCGGCCCCGCGGACCGCGACCGCATGGTCGAGGCCCTCGACGCCGGCGTCGAGGCGGA
>CANGXM010000135.1 GCA_947457845.1 Rhodospirillales bacterium
CGCGGCGCTGCTGGCGCGTCCGCCGCGGGCGGAGGCGGGCTGAGCCGACTGGCCCGGCCGGCGCGGCTGCGTTAGGGTCCGCGGCGAACCCCCAATCCGATCGGAGGATCGATGCTGTTCGCCGTCGAATGCCGCGACAAGCCCGGCCACCTGGAGGTCCGGATGTCGAACCGGCCCGCGCACCTCGCCTATCTGGAGGCGAACCTCGACAGGATCCGGTTCGCCGGCCCGCTGCTGGCCGAGGACGGGACGACGCCCATCGGCAGCCTCTTGGTCGTCGAGGCCGCCGACCGGGCGGCGATCGAGGCGTTCTGCGCCGCCGATCCCTATGCCCTGGCGGGCCTGTTCGCCGAGGTTCGCCAGACGCCGTGGCGCCAGGTCCTGCCCAAGGCGTGAGCGCGTCCATGGCCCATTGGCTCCTGAAGTCCGAGCCCTTCAAGTACGCCTGGGACCGGCTGGTGGCCGACGGGCGCACCCACTGGGACGGCGTGCGCAACCATCAGGCGGCGCTGAACCTCAAGGCCATGGCGGTCGGCGACCGGGCGTTCTTCTACCACTCGAACGAGGGGCTGGAGATCGTCGGGATCTGCGAGATCGTCCGCACCGCCTATCCCGATCCCTCCGATCCGGCGGGGCGGTTCGTGATGGTGGACGTGGCACCCGTGGTGCCGGTGAAGACGCCGGTCACGCTGAAGCAGATCAAGGCGGACCCGCTGCTGTCGGGCATGGCGCTCGTCCGCCAGTCGCGCCTGTCGGTGTGTCCGGTGACGCCGGAGGAATGGGCGCGGGCCTGCGTGCTGGCGGGCGTCTGACCCCCCGGTCCGGCGGCACGTTCAACCCGCGTCCGCGATCCGAGGAGCCGCCATGTCCGTCTTCACCGTCCGTCACGTCAGCACCTACCGCTACGCCCGGCCGGTGAGTTTCGGGCCGCACCGACTGATGGTCAGGCCGCGGGACAGCCACGACATGCGCCTCCTGGGGACGACGCTCGCCATCGACCCGGCGCCCGCCTCGCTGCGGTGGATGCACGACGTCTTCGGCAACTCGGTCGCGGTCGCCACCTTCGAGGGGACGGCGAACCAGATCCGCTTCGAGAGCGAGATCCGGCTGGAGCAGTTCCCGGCCGATGTGCTGGACGCGCCCGTCGAGGACCACGCGCGCACCTACCCCTTCTCCTACTCGGCCGAGGAGATCCCCGACCTCGGCCGGACCAACGAGCGGCACCATCCCGATCCCGACCACCGCGTCGACGCCTGGGCGAAGCCCTTCGCCGTTCCCGAGGCGGGCGGCGGTCCTGTCGAGACGTTGGCGATGCTCGCCGGCATGGCGCAGGCGATCAAGGGGGGCTTCGTCTACGTCCCCCGCGACGCCGAGGGGACGCAGACCCCCGTCGAGACGCTCGACGCCGGCTCGGGAAGCTGCCGCGACTTCGCGCTCTTCATGATGGAGGCGGCGCGCAGCCTGGGGCTCGCGGCGCGGTTCGTCTCCGGCTACCTCTACGATCCCGCGACCGAGGGGGGACCGGGTGCCGCGACCGGGGCGGGGGCCACCCATGCCTGGGTCGAGGTCTATCTGCCGGGGGCGGGATGGGTGGAGATCGACCCGACCAACGGTCTCGTCGGCACGCGGAACCTGATCCGCGTGGCCGTCGTCCGCGACCCGGCGCAGGCCGTTCCGCTCTCCGGGTCCTGGACCGGCGCGCCCGCGGACTATCTCGGCCTGGCGGTCGAGGTGACGGTGCGGCGGGACGCCACGCCCGCCGCATCCCTTTTCGCGGCTGTCCCGGCGGGCGCTTGATAAAGGATTTTGTCGGTCCACTTCTGGGTAGGTCCTCGGGCTTCTGCCCGGGACTGCTCGCCGTCGGTTCGGGGGGACCGCGGCGACGGATCCTGTGACACACCAACGGAGGGAAGCCGTCCTTGACCCCGCCTAACACTTCAGCCCTTTCCGCGAATACGGACAACGTCGTGCCGGGACCGCATCATGGGCGCCGCGACGGCCAACGCCCGAGCCGCGCCGAGGCCGAGGCCGCCGTCCGCACGCTGATCCGCTGGGCCGGCGACGACCCCGCCCGTGAAGGTCTCCTCGATACGCCCAAGCGTGTCGCCAAGGCCTACGAGGAGTGGTTCCAAGGCTATCATGTCGATCCCGCGGAGCTCCTCCAGCGCACCTTCGAGGAGGTGGAGGGCTACGACGAGATGGTCCTCCTGCGCGACATCCGCTTCGAGAGCTATTGCGAGCATCATCTCGCCCCGATCATCGGCAAGGCGCATGTCGCCTATCTGCCCGAGCGCCGGGTCGTGGGCATCTCCAAGCTCGCCCGCGTGGTCGAGGCGTTCGGCAAGCGGATGCAGATTCAGGAGAAGATGACGGCCCAGGTGGCCGGTGTCATCGACGAGGTGCTGCGGCCGAAGGGCGTGGCCGTCGTCATCGAGGCCACGCACCAGTGTATGTCCACGCGCGGCGTCAACAAGCACGGCGTCTCGATGGTGACGAGCCGGATGATCGGCGCCTTCCGCGACGACCCGAACACGCGTCGGGAGTTCCTGGGCATGATCGGCAACCCGCAGAACCGCGGCGACATGGTCTGACGTCGCCACCGCGCCCGCCCGCCGCCCGTCCTCCCGCGGGGCAGGCGCGGCCGGCCGCGGCAGTCAGGGGCGTACCTCCGATTCCCGGACCGGTTGATCCGGTTCGGTGATGACCCCCGGATCCGGCTCGGGTGTTTCCTCTCCCGAGCCGATCCGCGGCGTCCCGTTGCGCCCCCGTGCATGTCCGCCCTCGACCGCGCCTTCATCCTTCTCGCCCGCGACGTCCCCTGGCCGCTGGCCTATGGTTGCGCCGCCGGTCTTGCGCTGCTGGCCCTCGCCATCCGCCTCTGGGTGGTGCCGGTCGACGCGGGCGTCCCCTACCTCAACTTCTTTCCGGCCGTGCTCGTCGCCTGCTTCGTGGGCGGGATCGGACCGGCTCTTTTGACGACCGTCGTCGCCCTGGTGGCGAGCGTCCTGTTCCTGTTCCCCCCCGAGGACGTCTTCGGGGTGACGCCGGAGCACGTCCGGAGCGTGCCGGTGTTCCTCGCGGCGGTCCTCCTCGCCTGCGCCCCGGTCGAACTGCTGCGGCGCGCCGCGCGCCGGGCGCGTGACACCTCGGCCCGGCTCGCCGACAGCGAGGAACGGTTCCGCCTCGCCGCCCGCGCCTTCACCGGTCTCGTCTACGACTGGGACGTCCGGACCGACGCCGTGCTCTGGTCCGAGGGCGTGATGGAGCTGATCGGCGTCGAGGGGGACGATCCCGCGGCCCACGTTGGTGCGTGGCGCCGGCGGATCGACGTCGACGACCTTCCGCACCTCGACGCGGCGATCCGGTCGGCGTTTTCCGGCATCGATGATCGCTACGATGTCCGGTACCGGGTGCGGCACCGGGACGGGCGATGGATCGACGTCTGGGACCGCGGGCTGATCGTGCGCGACGGCGAGGGCCGGGCGGTCCGCGTGGTCGGCAGCACCGTCGACGTGAGCGCCCACCGCCGCCTGAGCCAGCAGCTCGAGGACAGCCTGCGTCGCCGCGACGCGGCGCTGACCGAGGTCCACCACCGGGTCAAGAACAGCCTCCAGACGGTCTCCAGCCTGTTGAGCATGCAGGGACGCCGGATCCGGGACGAGGCCGCCCGCCGGGAGTTCGAGGACGCCATCGCCCGCATCCAGGCGGTCGCCGCGGCGCACCAGACCCTCTACCGCGACGAGGAGATGAGCCGGGCCAACGTATCCGGCTTCATCGACGCGCTGACCCGCCAGATCCGCGCTGCCCACGATCGCGGCGGCGTCGATTTCCGCTGCTCGGTGTCGGCGAACGAGGTCACGCTGCCGACCGACCAGGTCGTGCCCTTCGCGCTGGTCGTGAACGAGCTTCTCACAAACGCCTTCAAGCACGCGGCGGAGCAGGACGGCACAACCGAGATCGCCGTGAACGTGCAGGTCTCCGACGGCGCGGTGCACCTGACGGTGATCGACGGCGGCAAGGGCCTTCCGCCCGGGTTCGATCCCGAGGGGGCGGACGGGCTCGGGCTCATGCTCGTCACGCTGCTGGTCCGCCAGATGCGTGGCCGGTTCACGGTCGAGCGCCCGCCCCGCGGCAGCCGGTTCGTCGTCTCGGTGCCGCTCGGCGCCATGATGCCGGCGGGCCGCGTGTAGGACGTCGCGATCTGTTCCCATTTGGTTCCGGCGACGCTACATTTCGTTGTCCCGATCGCGTCGGAAGCCGACATCTTGACCGTCCTCGCCCTCGATCCCCTGTCCGTCGCCGCCGGCGCGCTCGTCGGCGTGCTCGCCACGGCGCTCCTCGTCCTCCTCGTCGCGTTCGGCCGGGCCGGGCGGCTGCGGGCGGCGGAGGTCCGGGCGGAACGCGCGGACCAGCTGGCTGCGGAGGTGGGCGAGCTGACCGAGGCGCTCGGCCATTCCGCCGCCCGTGCGGCGGAACTGGAGGCGACGCTGGCGGCCGAGCGGGCGGCGACGACCGACAAGCTGGCGCTGCTGGCCGACGCCGAGCGTCGCCTCGCCGACACCTTCGACGCGCTGGCCGTGCGCGCCCTCGACAGGCGGGAGGGGGCGATCGCCGCGCTGGTCGCGCCGGTGCGCGAGCAGATGGGCCGCCTCGACGACCAGATCCGCGCGCTGGAGCAGGCCCGCGCCGGCGCCTACGAGGGGCTGGCGGCACAGGTCCGTGGCCTGACCGAGACGCAGCGCGGCCTCCTCCAGGAAACGCAGGGCCTGACCCGCGCGCTGCGTGCGCCGCAGGTGCGCGGCCGGTGGGGAGAGGTGCAACTGCGGCGTGTCGCCGAACTGGCCGGCATGCTCGACCGCTGCGACTTCGCCGAGCAGCCGACGGTCACGACCGAGGCCGGGCGCCTGCGCCCCGACATGGTCGTGCGGCTGCCGGGCGGGAAGTCGGTCGTGATCGACGCCAAGACTCCGCTCGACGCCTATCTGGACGCCGTCGGCGCCTCGGACGAGTCCGTCCGGACGGCGGCGCTGGCGCGCCACGCCCAGCGCGTGCGGGCTCACATGAAGGCGCTGGGCGAAAAGGCCTATTGGGCACAGTTCGAGGACACGCCGGAGTTCGTGGTGCTGTTCCTGCCGGGCGAGAGCTTCTTCGCCGCCGCGCTGGAGGCCGACCCGGCGCTGATCGAGGCCGGCATGGCGAACGGCGTGGTGCTGGCCACCCCGACGACCCTGATCGCGCTGCTGCGCGCGGTCGCCTACGGCTGGCGGCAGGAGCGCCTCGCCGAGAACGCCCGGCGCATCGGCGCGCTGGGGGCGGAGATGACCAAGCGCCTCGGCGACCTCGTGGGCCATTTCGCCCGCCTCGGCGACCGGCTGGGCGGGGCGGTGGAGGCGTACAACGGGGCGGTCGGCTCGCTCGAGGCCCGGGTGCTGGTGACGGCGCGGCGCCTCGCGGACCTGCAGGGCGCCGATCCGGAACCCCTCGCGGGGGCCCCCGCGGTGGAGGTCGCGCCACGCCGGCCCGCCGCGGCCGCCGACCGGGCCCCGGATTTCGTCGTTGACGGCGCCGCGTCCGGAGCCCAAATCCCACCGTGACGTCGTTCAGTGCGCGGGGGCCCCGCGCGAGGCTTCCCGAACCATGGCCGAACTCCCGATCCTGATCGCCCCGGACCCGCGCCTGCGCGGCAAGGCGAAGTCCGTGACGACGGTGGACGCCCGCGTCCGCCGGCTGATGGACGACATGCTCGACACCATGTACGCGGCCCCCGGCATCGGCCTCGCGGCCCCGCAGGTGGGCGTGATGGAGCGGATCGTGGTCGTCGACGTGTCTGGCAAGAACGAGCCGTCGGCGCCCATGCGCCTCGTCAACCCCGCCATCGTCTGGCGGTCGGAGGAGACCGAGGCGGGGGAGGAGGGATGCCTCTCCATCCCCGAGCATTACGCCGACGTCACCCGGCCGGCGCGCGTCCGCGTGACCTATCAGGACGAGAAGGGGACGGCGCGGGAGATCGAGGCGGACGACCTGCTGGCCCGCTGCCTCCAGCACGAGATCGACCACCTCGACGGCGTGCTGTTCGTCGACCACCTGTCGAAGCTCAAGCGCGACATGATCCTGCGCAAGACGCAGAAGCTGAAGAAGTCCAAGGCCAGCGCCTGAAGGAGACCGGCATGCGCCTCGCCTTCATGGGGACGCCCGACTTCGCGGTCGCGGCGCTGGAGGCACTTGTGCGCGCCGGTCACACGGTCGCCTGCGTCTATTGCCAGCCGCCCAAGCCGGCCGGGCGGGGGCAGGATCTCCGCAAGACCCCCGTCCATCTGGCGGCCGAGCGGCACGGCCTTCCCGTCCGCACGCCGCGCACGCTGAAGGATCCGGACGAGCAGGCCGCCTTCGCGGCGCTCGGCCTCGATGCGGCGGTGGTGGCGGCCTACGGCCTGATCCTGCCGAAGCCGGTGCTGGACGCGCCGCGCCTCGGCTGCCTCAACATCCACGCCTCGCTCCTGCCGCGGTGGCGGGGGGCGGCCCCGATCCAGCGCGCGATGCTGGCCGGCGACGCGCGGACCGGCATCACCATCATGCAGATGGACCCGGGCCTGGACACCGGTCCGATGCTCCTGAAGGACACGGTGCCGATCGACGCGGACACGACGGCCCAGGGTCTACACGACCGGCTGGCCGCCATGGGCGCCGACCTGATCGTGACGGCGCTCGACCGGCTCGCCCGCGGCGCCCTGCCGGCGGAGCCCCAGCCGGCCGAGGGCGCCACCTACGCGCCCAAGCTGGAGAAGGACGAGGGGCGGATCGACTGGTCGCGCCCGGCGGCGGACCTCGCCCGGCAGGTGCGCGCGCTGACGCCGTGGCCCGGCTGCTTCGTGGAACTCGCGGGCGGCGAACGGCTGAAGGTTCTCGCGGCTGTATCCGTCGAGGGGCGGGGCGCGCCGGGGACGGTGCTGGACGACGCCTTCACGGTCGCCTGCGGTGCGGGCGCGCTGCGCCTCCTCACGGTCCAGCGCGCCGGGCGCGGCCCGGCCGACGGGGCGGCCTGCCTCAGGGGCCTTCGGGTCGGGGTGGGGGGGAGCGTGGTTCCGCCTCCGGGTTCGACGGGCTCGCCATGACGCGCGCCCTGTGGGGTCGCGGAGGCCGGGCACGCCTCGTCCCGAGCCTGTCGAAGGACGGGGCGGCACCGAGGCCCGACGCGTGACCCGCCGCTGGAAGCTCGTCCTCGAGTACGACGGCCGCCCCTTCGTCGGCTGGCAGCGGCAGGACAACGGCCCCTCGGTCCAGGGCGCGCTGGAGGCGGCCGTGACCGCCTTCTGCCAGGAGACGCGGGAGGTGGTGGGCGCCGGCCGGACCGACGCCGGCGTCCACGCGACGGGACAGGCGGCGCACGTCGACATCGCGCGGGCGACCACCGCCGACACGGTGCGCGATGCGCTGAACGCGCATCTGCGCGCGGTCCCCGTCGCGGTGCTCTCGGCCGAGGCGGTGGGCGACGATTTCCACGCCCGGTTCTCGGCGGTCGAGCGCCGCTACCTCTACCGGATCCTCGACCGCCGCCCGCCGCCGACGCTCGACGCCGGACGGGTGTGGCACGTGCGCGGGCGCCTCGACGCCGACGCCATGCACGCGGCTGCCCGCCACCTCGTCGGCCGGCACGACTTCACCACCTTCCGCGCCACCCTCTGCCAGGCGAAGTCGCCCGAGAAGACGCTGGACCGGCTGGACGTGTCGCGGGTGGGCGACGAGGTGCAGGTGACGGCGCGCGCCCGCTCCTTCCTCCACCATCAGGTCCGCAACATGGTCGGCACGCTGGTGCAGGTGGGGCTGGGGCGCTGGACCGCGGTCGACGTGGCGGAGGCGCTGGCCGCCCGGGACCGCGCCGCGGGCGGGCCGACGGCGCCGCCCGACGGGCTCGTCCTCACCGGCGTCGGCTATCCCCCCTGAAGGCTCAACCGAGGAAGGGGCGGCCGGCCATCGCCTGCAGGAAGGTCGCGACCACCACCACGACACCGGCGGCGGCCGTCAGGACCACGATCGTCCGTGCGGCCGAGGGGCGCCAGCGGTCGGCCAACAGGCCCGCGACCGGCACCGCCTGCATCAGGTGGGTGGCGAAGAAGTGGGGAACGCGCAGGTCGCCGCCGGTCGTGGACCAGCCGACCAGCGGCAGCCCGCCCGCCAGCGACCGCGTCCCGCCGACCCACGGCCCCGGCCCGTCCACGCCCGAGGCGAGCACGAAGGCGGTCACGAGCGTGGTCACCGCGCCCAGAACGAGGCCGAGCCCGCCGCCGAGGCGCACCCCCGCGCCGAACCGGTCGGCACTGCGCAGGATCACGACCCCGATGACGAAGCAGCCGGCGACGATGGTGAAGGCGCCGAGCCCCATCAGGCTGTAGAGCGCGCGCTCCAGACCCGAGCCGTCGGCGTAATGGGAGGCGGCGCCGCGCGCCGCCTGAAGCGTGATGTAGAGCACCTCCAGCGTGGACGCGAGGAGGACCGCCCCGGCCGCCCACCGCACCGCCCGCCCGTCCCGCCGTTCGGCCGGGATCAGCGGCAGGAGCAGGACCAGCGTCGCCATCAGCATCGCCAGCGAGAGCTGGAACTTGATCGGCTTCGCCCAGACCGTGACCCCGTGGAGCGTCCGCTCGTCGATCGCGAGGGCGATGAGCGAGGGCGGCAGGAGCGACACGGACAGGCCGATGCCGGCGACCAGCATTGCGGTGGCGGGCGAGACGGCGGGAAGGCGGGGGAGCGACACGGCGGTCATGCGGGATCTCCGGCACGGGAACGCGACACCGGCACGGCCCGGCAGCCCTGGAAGAGGAGAAGGCCCAGAGGGCCGAACAGGAACGTCGCCAGCAGGATCGGCGCCTGGACGAGGCGCCCGATCCCCAGCGTATCCGCACGGGTCGCGATCCAGACGCCGACGAACAGATCGAAGGCGAGATAGTGGATCCAGCCGGCCAGGAGGACGGGATCGGAGAGGAAGAGGGTCCGGACCTCCGCGAGGCTCCCGAAGCCGCCGCCCTCCACCCGGAAGAAGAAGACGAAGACGAGGGCGGCGTAGGCGACCGCCAGCAGGCTCACGATCCCGTCCCGCACCGCCGCGACGACGAGCCGGTGCCGGGGAAGCAGGATCAGCGCCGCCCACCCCGTCATCGCGACCGTTCCGGCGAGGCCGAACAGCGCATCGAAATCCATCGTCGCCCCTCAATCTTGACAGCGGATAGATCAATCTCATGCGTTATCTTGACGACGTCAAGTCCGATGTCGGCGGATGGGGGCGGAGTTGGAGACGGAAACCAAGGGCGGTCGCTATCATCACGGCGACCTGCGGAACGCGCTCGTCCAGGCGGCCCTCTCGATGCTGGAGAAGGACGGGCTCGACCGGCTGACGCTGCGGGGCGTCGCGGCCGCGGTCGGTGTGTCGCACGCAGCGCCCGGGCATCATTTCGGGACGCTGACGGGGCTGCGGACGGCGCTGGCCGCGATCGGCTATGCGCGGTTCGGCGCGTCGATGCGGGCGGAGCGGGCGGCGGCGCCGGACGATCCGGCCGCCCAGATGCGCGCGGCGCGCCGGGGCTATCTGTCCTTCGCCATGGGACAGCCGGCGCTCTTCCGCCTGATGGGGTCGTCGCCGCTGCTCGACTGGTCGGACCCCGACCTCGACCGGGCGGCGACGACGGCGCGGGCGGAACTCACGGCGATCTGCGCGCCGGCGGCCACCCGGCTGGGTCTGACCACGGACGAGGCGCGGCGCGCGCTGGAACACCTCGTCTGGTCCGAGGTGCACGGCTACGCGCTGCTGCGCATCGACGGGCAGATCGCAGACGTAATGGCGGTCCCGCCCTCACCCGATCTGGCCGCGCTCCTGTTCGGCGGCGAGGATGGCGCGTAGCCCCTCCCGGAAGGTCGGGAAGGCGAGCTGCACGCGGAGGTCGCGCTTGATCCGGTCGTTCCGGACGCGCCGGTTCTCGGAATAGAACTCGGCCGCCATGGGCGAGAGGGTTGAGGGGTCGAACGGGACGAGCCGCGGCGGCTCCCGTCCGAGGAGCCGGCACGCCTCGGCGATGACCTCATGGCTGGGGCCGGGCTCGTCGTCGGCGACGTTGTAGAGCGCCCCCGGATCGGGCCGGTCGATCGAGGCGGCCAGGGCGGCCGCGATGTCGTCCACGTGGATGCGGCTGAAGACCTGCCCGGGCTTGTCGACGCGCCGCGCGCGGCCGGCGCGGATGTCGTCGAACACGCTGCGCCCGGGGCCGTAGATCCCGGCGAGGCGGAAGACCTGCACCGGAAGGCCCGTCGCCCGCCAAGCCTCCTCCTGCGCCATCCGGCGCCGGGAGCGGGCGTGCCCGGGGGCGGGGGGCGTCGTCTCGTCCACCCAGCCGCCGCCGTGGTCGCCATAGACCCCGGTCGTCGAGAGCAGGCCCGCCCAGCGCGCCGGCGGCAGCCGCGCGCCGTGGGCGAGAAGGGCGGGGTCGCCCGCCTCCGTCGGTGCCGCGGAGGCGAGGAGGTGGGTCACGTCCGCCGGCGGCGGGGTCTCGAACGGGACCGCCTCGATCCCCGCTGCGGCGAGATCGGTCCGGCGGGCGGGGGCGCGGCTCGTGCCGGCCACGCGCCAGCCACGGGCGGCGAGGCGGCGGGCCAGCGCCTCGGCCGTGTAGCCGAGGCCGAAGCACCAG
>CANGXM010000136.1 GCA_947457845.1 Rhodospirillales bacterium
CGCCGCTGGCGGCGTCCGACCTCGCCGCGCGGGCGGCCTGCGGGCCGGCCGTGGTCCGCGGCCTCACGGACGCGGGCGTGCTGGAGACGGTGCTGCTCCAGCCGGTCCTTCCCGGCGCCACACCCGACTGGCGACTGCCGGGCCCGGACCTGTCGATCGACCAGGCGACGGCGGCCCAGGCGCTGCGCGACGGGATCCGGGCGGGCGGGTTCTCCGCGACCGTGCTCGACGGCGTCACCGGCTCAGGCAAGACGGAGGTCTATTTCGAGGCGATCGCCGCGGCGCTGGAACAGGGCCGGCAGGTGCTGGTCCTCCTGCCGGAGATCGCGCTGGCCGGGCAGTGGCTCGACCGCTTCATGGGCCGGTTCGGGGCGCGGCCGGCGGAATGGCATTCCGACGTCCACGGCACGACGCGGCGGCTGACGTGGCGGGCGGTGGCGACGGGGCAGGCGCGGATCGTCGTGGGCGCGCGCTCGGCCCTCTTCCTGCCCTACGCCGACCTCGGCCTGATCGTGGTGGACGAGGAGCACGAACCCGCCTTCAAGCAGGAGGACGGCGTCGTCTATCACGCGCGCGACATGGCGGTGGCGCGGGCGCATCTGGGGAAGATCCCCGTGGTGCTGGTCTCCGCGACGCCCTCGCTGGAGACGGTGGTGAACGCGCAAGGGGGGCGCTACCGCCGCCTCCACCTCGTCGACCGGCACGGCGGGGCGCGGCTCCCGACGGTGGACCTCCTCGACCTCCGGACCGACCGCCCGCCGCGCGGACAGTGGCTCGCGCCCACGCTCGTCGCGGCGGTCGCGGCGGCGCTGAAGGCCGGGGAACAGGCGATGCTGTTCCTCAACCGCCGCGGCTACGCCCCGCTCACCCTCTGCCGCGCGTGCGGGTTCCGCCTCCAGTGCCCGAACTGCACCGCGTGGCTGGTGGAGCACCGGCACACGCGGCGCCTGCACTGCCACCACTGCGACTTCCAGACGGCCGTTCCCGACGCCTGCCCCGGCTGTGCGGCCGAGGGCTCGCTCGTCCCCTGCGGACCCGGCGTGGAGCGGGTGTTCGAGGAGGTGCGGATGCTCTTCCCCGACGCGCGCACCGCCATCATGGCGTCCGACACGCTGCATGGGCCGCGGGCCATCCGCGACCTGCTGGACAAGGTGCACGCGCGGGAGATCGACATCCTCGTGGGCACCCAGGTGATGGCGAAGGGCCACCATTTCCCGCTCCTCACGCTGGTGGGCGTGGTCGACGCCGACCTCGGGCTGGCCGGCGGGGACCTGCGGGCGGCGGAGCGGACCTACCAGCTGCTCCACCAGGTCGCCGGCCGGGCGGGCCGGGCCGAGCGGCCGGGCCGCGTGCTGCTCCAGACCTACATGCCCGAGCACCCGGTGATGCGGGCGCTGGCCCAGGGCGGACGGGACGATTTCCTCGGGCGGGAGGCGGAGGAGCGGATGGCGGCGGGAATGCCGCCCTTCGGGCGCCTCGCCGCCCTCATCGTCTCGGGCGAGGACGAGGGGCAGGTGGAGGCGGCGGCCCGCGCGCTCGGCCGGGCCGCCCCGCGGTCGGACGACGTCCAGGTGCTGGGGCCCGCCAAGGCGCCGCTGGCGCTGCTGCGCGGGCGGCACCGGCGCCGCCTGCTTCTCAAGGCGCGGCGGTCGGTGCCGGTTCAGAGCCTCGTGGCCGACTGGCTCGGCCGGGTGCCGATCCCCGGCACCGTGCGGGTGCAGGTCGACATCGACCCCTACAGCTTCCTCTGAACGGAGCACGACGATGCGGCACCGGATCGCGGTGATCGGGCTCGGGATGGCGGCACGCCCCCACGCCCTGGCCCTGGCGGACCTCGCCGCGCAGGGGCGTGTGGAGGTCGCGGCGGCGGTCTCGCGCTCGGACGCGCGGCAGGCGGCGTTCGCCGCCGCCTTCCCCGCCTTTCCCGTCACGGGCGACCTCGACGCGGTGCTGGCCGATCCGTCGGTGACCGCGGTCCTGCTGCTGACCCCGCCCGACGCGCGGATCGACCTCGTCCGGCGGATCGCGTCGGCCGGCAAGGCGATCTTGCTGGAGAAGCCGCTGGAACGGACGACGGCGGCGGCGGAGACGGTCGTCCGCACCTGCGCCGACGCCGGCGTGCCGCTCGGCGTGGTGTTCCAGAACCGCTGGCGGGCGGGGGCGCTCGGGCTGCGCGACCTACTGGCGGCGGGGGCGATCGGCGACGTCGCCGCGGTGCAGCTCGCCGTGTCCTGGTGGCGGCCCCAGTCCTACTACGACGAGCCGGGCCGCGGGACGCTGTCGCGCGACGGCGGCGGCGTTCTGCTGACCCAGGCGATCCATGCGCTCGACCTGATGCTGGCCTTCGCCGGGCCGGTCGAGCGCGTGTCCGCCGTCGCCGCCACGACCCGTCTGCACCGGATGGAGACGGAGGATTTCGCCGCCGCCGGCCTGATCTTCGCGAACGGGGCGCCGGGCAGCCTCGTCGCCACCACGGCCGCCTATCCCGGCGGGCCGGAGCGGCTCACCATCGTCGGGACGCGCGCGACGGCCACGCTCGTCGGCGGCGCGCTGACGGTCGATTTTCAGGACGGCCGGCGGGAGGAGACGGGGGGATCGGCCGGGACGGGCGGCGGCGCCGACCCCATGGCCTTCACCCACGAGGCGCACCGCGGCCTGATCGCCGCCTTCCTCGACGCGCTGGACGCCGGCCGGGTGCCGGACCCGAACGGGCGGGCGGCGCTCCGGGTCCACCGGCTGGTCGACGCGATCCTCGAGAGCGGGCGAACGGGACAGGCGGTTTCGCCCGAAGGTTGAAGTTGCGGATGCCATATGACCATGCCAAAATGCGCGCATGACCGATGGCCCCGACAACCTTATCCTCCTCTACCTGCGCCGGATCGACGAGAAGGTCGACCGGATAGCGGAGGACGTCCAGGATCTCAAGGTCCGCGTCACGGCCATCGAAGGGCGTCTTGGCATCATGACGACCGAGATTGCCGCCATGTCGCTTCGTCTTGATCGGCTTGAGAAGAGAGTTGAGCGCATCGAGCGCCGGATGGGATTAGCCGGCGCCGCCTGAACCCGCCAGCGCCGCCTCCAGTTCCGCCCACTCCCGCTTGGACAGGCCGCTCGTCTCCTGCGTCACCTGCTCCCCGGCGAGGCGGCGGCGCAGGACGGCCATCGCGGTGGCCGACAGCGTGACCGCACCCAGCCGGTATTCCTTGAACGCCTCGTGCGTCAGCGGCACCCAGCGCGCCAGCGCGTCGATCATCACCTCGGCATAGGCGCGGATCTCGTACTGGGCGTGCGGGTCGGCGCGCAGCCGCAGGAAATGCATCAGATTGTGCAGGTCCGTCTTCCAGTACCACTGGGTGTAGGTGTTCAGCGTCAGGTTCATCCGCGCCAGTTCGCGGGCGAGGCCCTGCCTCGCCGGGTCCTTCGGCCCGCCGTCGGGGCCGAGGTTCAGCATGGCCTCGTAGTTGTCGTAGGTGCGCTGGGCGTCGTCGCGCAGGATGCGCATCACCTCCACCGCCTCCTCGCCGTCCAGCACGGCGCCGCGGCCCTGCCGGTTCGACGCCGACTGCGCCGCGAGGTGCTCGGGCGCGGGGACATAGAACTCCCGGTCGAGGATCGAATAGCGGGCCGAGTATTCGTTCACGTTCGCCGTGCGGTGGCGGATCCACTGGCGTGCGACGAAGATCGGCAGCTTCACGTGGAACTTGATCTCGCACATCTCGAAGGGGGTCGAGTGCCAGTGCCGCATCAGATACTTGATGAGTCCCGCGTCCTCGCTCACCCGCTTGGTGCCACGGCCATAGGAGACGCGCGCCGCCTGCACGATCGCCGAATCGTCGCCCATGTAGTCGATCACCCGCACGAACCCGTGGTCGAGCACCGGGAGCGGCTGGAACAGGATCTCCTCCAGTGCCGGGACGGTGGGGCGGAGGGTTTCCGTCCGGTGGGCACGGGCCTGCGCGACCTCGGCGGCCTGATCGGGCGTGAGCGGGCTGGCGGACATGGGGGAGCACCTGGCGCCGGGGTCGACGGGGGTGATCCTTAGCCCGTCGGTCCCGTGCGCTCAATCTCGTTTCGGCGCGATACCGCGCGACCGGCCGCCGTCGCCGTGTCCGCGGCGCCCGGTCACTCCATCACGATCCGCGGCATCGCGGGCGTCTCGCGCGCCGCCAGCACCTTGTCGCGGACGCGCCGCGCGATGCGGCGGAAGGCCTGGGCGTGCTCGCCCTCGGGATCGGCGACGACGATCGGGTGGCCGCCGTCCGAGGTCTCGCGGATGGAGATGTGGAGCGGCACCTCCCCCAGGAACTCGACGCCCAGCCGCTCGGCCTCCGCCCGCGCGCCGCCGTGGCCGAAGATGTCGGTCCGGTGACCGCAGTTCGGGCAGCAGAAATAGCTCATGTTCTCGACGATCCCGAGGACGGGCACGTCGACGCGGCGGAACATGTTCAGCCCCTTGCGCGCGTCCAGCAGCGCGATGTCCTGGGGCGTCGAGACGATGACGGCGCCGGCCAGCGGCACCTGCTGCGCCATGGTGAGCTGCGCGTCGCCGGTGCCGGGCGGCATGTCGACGACCATGACGTCGAGGTCGCCCCATTCCACGTCGCGCAGCATCTGGACCAGCGCCCCCTGCACCATGGGGCCGCGCCAGATCGTCGGTGCGTCCTCGGCCACGAGGAACCCCATCGACATGACCTTGACGCCGTAGGCGACCGGGGGCTCGAGGGTCTTGCGGTCGGTCGCCCGGGGCTTGGAGGTGATCCCCATCATCCGCGGCATGGACGGGCCGTAGATGTCGGCGTCCATCAGCCCGACGCGCAGCCCCTCGGCGGCAAGGCCGAGGGCGAGGTTGGCCGCCGTCGTCGACTTGCCGACGCCGCCCTTGCCCGACGCCACCGCGACGATCGCGCGCACCCCGGGCAGCTCGACCCGGTTCGTGCCCTTGCCGCCACCCGCGCCCGGCACGGGCGGTGGCGCCGCGGCGGGGCGCTGGGCGGTGAGGACCGCCGTCACGTGCGTCACCCCCGGCACCGCGGCGACCGCGCGCTCCGCCGCCTGCCGCAGCGGCTCCAGCGCGGGGCCGCGCTTGGGGTCGACCTCGATCGCGAAGGTCACCCGGCCGTCCCCGGCGGCGAGGCCCGAGACCATCCCGAGCGAGACCACGTCGCCCCCGCGGTCGGGGTCGCGGACGGCCCGAAGCGCCGCCAACACCTGCTCCTGCGTCGGTCCAGCCATGTTGAAAACTCCGCCCCCTTCCCAATATCTCGGAAAACCTGCGCGCCCGGGCTCTTTCCGGGGATGCCCCGTCCGGGGCATCTGGATATGAGGGCCCGCCCGACCGGCCGGTAGGGGCGGCGTCCGCCGCGCCGAACGACCGTCGACGGGACCGGACACCGGGCGCAATCACGAGGGACTTGACGTATGCCGTGGAACAATCAGGGCGGTGGCGGCGGTGGTCCGTGGGGCTCGCCCCCGGGCGGCGGCAACCGCAATCCTTGGGGATCGGGGTCGGGCGGCGGCGGGGGCGGCGGCTTCGGCGGCCAGCAACCGGACATCGACGAGTTGATCCGCAAGGGGCGCGATCGCCTGAACCGGATGATTCCGGGCGGCTTCGGTGGCGGAAAGGGTCTTGCCGCCGTCGTCGCCATTCTTCTGGTGCTGTGGGGGCTCACGGGCTTCTACCGCGTCCAGCCGGACGAGCACGGCGTCGTCCTCCGTTTCGGCCAGTGGGTGCGGACCGAGGAGATGCCGGGCCTGAAGTATCACCTCCCGTCGCCGATCGAAGCGGTGCGCCTGCCCAAGGTCACCCGCGTGAACAGCGTCGAGGTCGGATACCGTACCGGCGTCGACCCGCGGCGACCGGGGACCGAGCGCGACGTGCCGGACGAGAGCCTGATGCTCACCGGCGACGAGAACATCATCGACATCGACTTCGTCGTCTTCTGGCAGATCGCGAACGCGCGGGACTATCTGTTCCAGCTGCGCGAGCCCGATGGCACGGTGCGCCGCGTCGCGGAGAGCGCGATGCGCGAGATCATCGGCCGCACCGAGATCCAGCCCGCCCTGACCGACGCCCGGCAGGAGATCGAGGTGCAGACCCGCCGTCTTCTCCAGGACATGCTCGACGAATACCGGGCGGGCGTCCGGGTGACGCAGGTCCAGCTCCGCAAGGTCGATCCCCCGGCCCCCGTCGTCGACGCCTTCAACGAGGTCCAGCGCGCGCGCTCCGACCGCGAACGGCTGCGCAACGAGGCCGAGGCCTACCGCAACGACGTGATCCCGCGGGCCCGAGGCGAGTCCGAGCGCTTGCTGCAGGAAGCCGCCGCCTACCGCGAGGAGGTGGTGAACCTGGCGGAGGGTGACGCGCGCCGCTTCATCTCGGTCCTCCAGGCCTATCGCCTCGCGCCGGAGGTGACCGCCAACCGGCTCTATCTGGAGACGATGGAGCAGGTGATGCGCGGGACCAACAAGGTGATCATCGACGCCAACGGGCAGGACGCCCAGGGCGTGGTTCCGTATCTGCCGCTGAACGAACTCATGCGGCGTCCCGGTGCGCCGGCGCAGGGGCAGCCCGCCGGCGGCGGCGCCGCCGGCCAGCAGCCGCCGCGCCGCTGACGGGAGAGGGACAGGACATGAACAGGTCGCTCGTCATCGCCGGCATCGCGGTCATCGCCGCGGGCGTCGTCGCCGCAAACTCCCTTTTCACCGTGGACGAGACCGAGCAGGCGCTCGTCCTCCAGTTCGGCCAGCCGGTCAACGTCATCAACCGGCCCGGCCTTAATGTGAAGATCCCGCTCATCCAGAACGTGGTCTACATGGAGCGGCGGGTCCTCGACATCGAACCGCCGTCCGAGCAGATCATCCTCGCCGACCAGCGGCGCCTGGAGGTGGACACCTTCGTCCGCTACCAGATCCGGGACCCGCTGCGCTTCTACCAGACGGTCGGGACCGAATTCACGGCCGAGACCCGCCTGTCGAACATCTCGACCTCGACGCTGCGCCGCGTTCTCGGTGCCGCGACGCAGATCCAGGTGCTGTCCGAGGAGCGCGTGCGGCTGATGGACGAGATCACGCGGCAGGTGAACGCCGAGGCGCAGACCTTCGGTGTCCAGATCGTCGACGTGCGCATCCGCCGCGCCGACGTCCCGGACGCGACGACGCAGAACATCTTCGCCCGCATGCGTTCGGAGCGCGAGCGGGAGGCGTCGGAGTTCCGCGCCCAGGGCCAGGAGCAGTCGCAGCAGATCCGGTCGCGCGCCGACCGCGAGCGCACCGTGCTTCTCGCCGAGGCCCAGCGCGATGCGCAGACGCTGCGCGGCGAAGGCGACAACCGGGCGATCCGCGTCCTGGCGGAGGCGACGGCGCAGGATCAGACGTTCTACAACTTCTATCGGACGCTACAGGCCTATCGGACGTCGCTGCGCAGCGACGACACGACGCTCGTGCTGTCGCCGCAGGGTGACTTCTTCCGCTACTTCAGCGGACGGAACGGTCCTGTGAACGGCGGTCCGGCCGCACCCGGCGGCATCGCGCCGACGGCGACCGGCGCACCGGCCACCGCCGCCCTTCCGGTGGCTCCGGTGGAGCCGCGCCCGGCGAACTGACGGACCGGTCCCCGTCCGTGCGGCCGACCCCCGGGTCGCGCTGCCACGGACGGGGCACCGCCGACGGATGCCGGTGGCACCGGCCTGGGGCTCGTCATCGCCGCAATTGCACCAAACTCGCTTCGCATGCTTCGGTTCGGCAGGGTACGCTCCGCGATCGGGCGGTCCTGTCCGCCTGTCATGGAGAGAGAACCCGTGAGCCCGTCTCCCGCCCGCATTCCGGTCGCACCGTCCTACGTCCGTCGCGTGGCCTCGGCCATCGGTGTCGCGCTCGCGATCACCCTCGCCGTTCCCGCTCCGACGCCGGCGTCGGCCCAGCGGGCCGCACCGGCGACCTTCGCCGACCTGGCCGAGCGGCTCCTGCCCGCGGTCGTCAACATCTCCACCACCCAGACCGTTCCGCAGCGCGGCGAGGGCCGTGGCGAGCCGCGCGGCGAACGGGGCGAGCGCGGGCCGGAGCTCCCGCAGTTCCCGCCGGGCTCCCCGTTCGAGGAATTCTTCCGCGACTTCTTCGAGCGGCAGGGCCGGAACCCCAACGCGCCGCCGCGCCGGGCGACGTCGCTGGGCTCGGGCTTCATCATCGACGCGAAGGAAGCGCTGGTCGTCACCAACAACCACGTCATCGACGGCGCGGACGAGATCAACGTCATCCTCCAGGACGACACGACCATCCGGGCGACGCTGGTCGGCCGCGACCCAAAGACCGATCTCGCGCTGTTGAGGATCACCCCGCCGGCCAACCGCGCGCTCACCGCGGTGACGTTCGGCGACAGCGACAAGTCGCGGGTGGGCGACTGGGTGCTGGCGATCGGCAATCCCTTCGGCCTCGGCGGCACGGTGACGGCGGGCATCATCTCGGCCCGGGCGCGCAACATCCAGCAGGGGCCCTACGACGACTTCCTGCAGACCGACGCCTCCATCAACCGCGGCAATTCCGGTGGCCCCATGTTCAACCTCGACGGCGAGGTGGTGGGGATCAACACGGCCATTTTCTCGCCGACGGGCTCGTCGGTCGGCATCGGCTTCGCGATCCCGGCCAACCTCGCCAAGGGCGTCGTGGCGCAGTTGCGCGAATTCGGCCGGACGCGCCGCGGCTGGCTCGGCGTTCGGATCCAGGGCGTGTCGGACGAGATCGCCGAGAGCCTCGGCCTCGACCGGGCCCGCGGCGCGCTCGTGGCGAGCGTCACCGCCAGCGGCCCGGCCGCCGAGGCGGGGATCCAGCCGGGCGACATCGTCCTGGCCTTCAACGGGCGCCCGGTCGACACCTCGGCCCGCCTGCCGCGGATCGTCGCAGAGACGGCGGTCGACACCCGGGTGCCGGTGCAGGTCTGGCGCAAGGGCCGGCAGCTCGACATGCAGGTGAAGGTCGGCGAGCTCGAGGCCGCCGAGCAGCAGGGGCTCCTCGCCTCGGTCCCGGCCGAGCAGCAGCGGACGGCACCGCCGGTCGTCGAGGCGCTCGGGCTCAAGCTGTCGAACCTCTCGGCGGAACTGCGCCAGCAGTTCGACATCGGCCAGGACATCAAGGGCGTGGTGGTGACCGAGGTCACGGCCGACAGCCCGGCGGCCGGACGCGGGCTGCGGGCGGGCGACGTGATCGTCGAGGTCGGGCAGGAGGCGGTCGCCAACCCGGCCGACGTCCAGCAGAAGATCCGCCGGGCGCGCGAGCAGGGCCGCCGGTCGGTCCTGCTGCTGGTCGACCGTCAGGGCGACCTGCGGTTCGTGGCGCTGAACATCCCGGGCTGACGGCGCGGCTCGGTCCCCCCGGCCCCTTCCGCGCGGGAGGGACCAGGGGGGGGTCCGTCCGATCAGGTCTCCGCGCGGATCTCCCCGGCCCGGAAGCCCTGCAGGTACAGGAGGGCCGTGAGGTCGCCGTGGTCGACGCGGATGCGGGCCGTCGCCGCCACCGCGGGCTTCGCGCGGAAGGCAACGCCCAGGCCCGCGGCCATCAGCATCGGCAGGTCGTTCGCCCCGTCGCCGACGGCCACCGCATCCACGGGCCCGATGCCCAGCTCCGCGCAGGCGACGTTCAGCGCCATCAGCTTCGCGTCCTTGTCGAGGATGGGCTCAACCGCCCGGCCCGTCAGGCGCCCGTCCGCGATCTCCAGCACGTTGCCCTGTTCGGCGTGAAAGCCGAGGCGGGCGGCGACGGGGCCGGTGAAAACCCGGAATCCGCCGGAGACGAGGAGGCAGCGCGCGCCGGCCGCGCGCATCGTGTCGACCAGCGCCGCCGCACCCGGCATGACGGTGATGGTGGACTGGAGGTCGTCGATCACCCGGACCGGGATGCCCTTCAGCAGGGCGAGGCGCTCCGCCAGCGCGGCGCGGAAGTCGAGCTCCCCGTTCATCGCCCGGCGGGTGATCTCCGCGATCCTCGGACCGATGCCGGCGACCGCCGCGATCTCGTCCAGCATCTCCTGCCGGATCACGGTGCTTTCCATGTCGGCGATCAGGAGACGCTTGCGCCGCCCGGCGGCCGGCTGGGCGGCGAGGTCGACGGGCATGCCGTCAAGCGCCGCCCGCACCGCGGTCTCCGCGGCGCCCTCGGGAACCCCCTCGAACGGGACGTCGCAGGCGACGCCGGGCGACAGCCAGTCGACCGGGCCGGCCGCGGCCCCGGCCGCCGCCAGCGCATCCCGCGCGCGGTCGGCCGTGCTAGGGTCAAGCGACGGGCCGGCGGGATCGACGAGGAGGGTGATGACGGAGCGCATGGGGGCACGCGGGGGGGCTGGGGCGGATGCGACCGGTGATAGCGGCGACGCCCGTCCCCTGTCCACGGGCGCGCGTCCGGTCGTCGTCGTCGCGGGCCCGACGGCCAGCGGCAAGTCGACCCTGGCGCTCGACCTCGCCCGCGCTCGCGGGGGCGTCGTCGTCAATGCCGACGCGATGCAGTGCTATGCGGACCTGCGCGTCCTGACGGCGCGTCCCGGGCCCGCGGACGAGGCCGCGGCGCCCCACCGGCTCTATGGGACCGAGCCCGACGCGGGGCGGATGACGGCGATCCGCTGGCGGGAGGCGGCGCTGGCCGAGATCGCGGC
>CANGXM010000137.1 GCA_947457845.1 Rhodospirillales bacterium
ACGGCGTGGGCACCGACGCCATCGACCTCGCCGCCGCCGGGCGGCGGGGCGTCGCGGTGTCGAATACCCCGGGCCTCCTGACCGAGGACGTGGCCGACCTCGCGGTCCTGCTGATGCTCGCCGCCGCGCGCGGCCTGCCGGCGCTCGACGCGCACGTGCGCGCCGGACAGTGGACGACGCTCGCCGCCCGCGTGCCGCTGGGGCGGACGATCAAGGACCGGACGGTCGGCATCGTCGGCCTGGGTCGCATCGGCCGCGCGATCGCCGAGCGGGTGGCGGCGTTCCGCACCCGCGTCCTGTGGACCGGACCGCGGCCCAAGCCCGACGTGCCCTGGACCCACGTGCCCGACCTCGGCGAGATGGCGCGGATGGCGGACGTGCTGATCGTGGCCTGCCGCGGCGGGCCCGAGACGCGCGGGATCGTGGACGCGGGCGTGATCGACGCGCTGGGGCCGGACGGGATCCTGGTCAACGTCGCGCGCGGCAGCGTGGTGGACGAGGCGGCGCTGGTCGACGCGCTGTCGTCCGGCCGGCTGGGCCGGGCCGGCCTCGACGTCTTCGCCGACGAGCCGACCGTGCCGGACGCGCTGCGCGCGCTGCCCAACGTCGTGCTTTCGCCCCACCAGGGCAGCGCCACGCTGGAGACGCGCCTCGCGATGGGGCGGCTCCTGGTCGAGAACATGGTCGCGTTCGCGGACGGCCGGCCCCTGCCGACCCCCGTCGCGACCCCAGCAGCGGAGGGACGGGCATGACCCATCAGCGCCACGCGATCGAGGGCGGTGGAGCCGGGGCGCCGCCGGCCGACGTCAGCGCCGAGGAGTGGGCGGTGCGGGTCGACCTCGCCGCCGCCTACCGCCTCGTCGCCAGGCTCGGCTGGGACGACCTGATCTACAACCACATCTCCGCCCGTGTGCCGGGGCGGGACGACCATTTCCTGATCAACCCCTTCGGCCTCGCGTTCGACGAGGTGACGGCCAGCAGCCTCGTGAAGATCGACCACGAGGCACGGATCGTCGGCCCCTCGCGGTACGGGGTGAACGGCGCGGGGTTCGTCATCCACCACGCGGTGCACCGGGCGCGGCCGGAGCTGAACTGCGTCATGCACCTGCACACCGAGGCGGGGATGGCCCTGTCGATGCTGGACTGCGGGCTGCTGCCGCTGTCGCAGCACGCGATGTTCTTCCACCGCCGCATCGGCTACCACGGCTACGAGGGGCTGGCGCTGAACATGGAGGAGCAGGAACGCCTGATCGCCGACCTGGGCCCCCACAGGACGATGATCCTGAGGAACCACGGCACGCTGACCGCCGGCGCCACGGTCGCCGAGGCGTTCGTGTGGATGTTCTGGCTGGAGAAGGCGGCGCGCGCCCAGCTCATGGCGATGGCGGCGAGCCCCGGCGGGCTGACCGCGCCGGATGCGGCGATCGCCGAACGCACCGCCGCCACCTACGAGCGGTCGCCCGTGCCCGTGGGGGAGCGCGAGTGGCCGGCGATGCTGCGCCGGCTGGACCGGGAGGATCCGTCGTACAGGACGTGAGGAGAGGGGGCGAGCCGCCGCGGACGGGTGGCCCGCCCCCCATTCACCTCACTGCTGCGGCAGCTTGGCGACCAGCACGAACTCCTTCCACTGGTCGATCGTGCGAAGCAGCATCGCCTGCGCCTCGTCCGGCGTGCCGATGGCGACGTCGCCGCCGAACCGGCCGAGGAACTCGCGGGTCTCGTCGGTCTCGAGAACCTGTTTGAACCAGCCGTTGATGGTGTCGACGATCGGGCGCGGCGTCTGCGACGGCACGAACACGCCCCACCAGGCGAGCTGGTCCATCGGATAGCCCTGCTCGGTCATCGTCGGCACCTGCGGGATGGCCTTGAGGCGCTCGCCCGCCGCGGTGGCGAGGATCTTGAGCCGGCCCTGGCTCGCCTGGCTGAGGCAGAACACCGGGTCGTGCGCGCCGAACGCCACCTGCCCCGACAGCATGTCGTTCAGGCTCTCGCCCGCGTCGCGGTAGTTGACCTCCTCGGTCTTCAGGTTGGCCAGGACCTTGTAGGTCTCGGCCATTACCTTGCCCGACGTCGCGGCCGAGGCGTAGGACGCCTTGTCGCCCAGCGGGCGCAGATGGTCGGTCAGGTCCTTGATGCTGTTGATGGGGCTCGACGCCGGCACGACGATCATGAACGCCTGCCGGTTGATCTTCGCCGCCATCTGCAGGTCCTTGGCCACGTCGATCGGCGGCCGGCGGAACAGGTGCATGTTGGCGGCGGTGGACGAGGCCGCGTGCGGGTAGATCGTGTAGCCGTCGGGGCGGGCCCGCGCCACGAACTCCGCCGAGACGTTGCCGGCGGCACCCGGGCGGTTCTCCACGATGATGGTCTGGCCCGCCACCTTCTGCACCCGGTCGGCGAAGTAGCGCACCAGCGTGTCGGCGCCGCTGCCCGGCGAGAAGGCGCACACGAAGGTGATCGTGCGGTTGGGATAGGCGCCCTGGGCGCGCGCCACCCACGGCATCGCGAGCGTGGAGCCGGCGAGCGCGATGGCGGTCCGGCGGGTGATGGTCTGCGGGGTCTTGGTCACGGGTTCCCTCCTCTGTGGGCGGCGGTTCGGGCGCCGCCTGTCGTCGATGCCGGGCCGGCCGGGGCGGACGCCCCGCCGGTCATTCCTTGAAGGCCTCCTCGCGCGTCCTGCGGAACGAGGGGAGGACGGCCAGAAGGATCATCCCCGCCGCGATGGCGAGAAGCGTGGCCGAGATCGGCCGGTCGAAGAAGATGGTCGGGTCCCCGCGCGAGATCTGGAGCGAACGGCGCAGGTTCACCTCCATCAGCGGGCCCAGGATGAAGCCCAGCACGAGCGGCACCGGTTCGCACCCGAACTTCAGCAGCACGTACCCGAACGCCGCGAAGATCACCATCATGACGATCTGGAACGGCTCGGCCGTGGTGGCATAGACGCCGACCACGCAGAGCATGAGGATCGTGGGGTACATGAACCGGTAGGGGGCGCCCAGCAGCCGCACCCAGATCCCCAGCATCGGCAGGTTGATGACCACCAGCATCACGTTGCCGATGAACATCGAGGCGACCAGCGCCCAGAACAGGTCGGGCTTCGCCGTCATCATCGCCGCACCCGGCTGCATGCCGTGGATGACGAGGCCGCCCATGATGAGCGCCATCACCGCGTTCGACGGCAGGCCGAGGGTGAGCAGCGGGATGAAGGAGGTCTGCGCGGCGGCGTTGTTGGCGCTCTCCGGTCCCGCCACGCCCTCGATGGCCCCCTTGCCGAACCGCGACGGGTCCTTGGCGAGGCGCTTCTCCATCGTGTAGCTGGCGAAGGAGGCGAGCACGGCCCCGCCGCCCGGCAGGATGCCGAGGATGGAGCCGAGCGCGGTGCCGCGCACGGCGGCGGGCCACGCCTCGCGGAAGTCCTTCCGGGTCGGCCACAGGTCGCGGAACTTGGTGCTGATGGTGATCCGTTCCCCGGCCGGCTTCTCCAGGTTCCGGATCACCTCCACGATGCCGAACATGCCGAGCACGATCGGCAGGAACTCGATCCCGTCCCACAGGCCCGAGATGCCCAGCGTGTATCGCGCGAGCCCCGTGTTCACGTCGGTGCCGACGAGGCCCAGCAGGATCCCGATCAGCACCATGGCGACCGCCTTGATGACCGACCCGTGCGCCAGCACGACCGCCATCACGAGGCCGAGCACCATGAGCGAGAAATAGTCGGGCGAGTTGAACTTCTGCGCGAAGGCCGACAGCGGCGGGGCGAAGGCGGCGATGAAGAGCGTGCCGACGCATCCGGCGAACAGCGAGCCCAGCGCCGCCGTGGCCAGCGCCGGGCCGGCGCGCCCCTGCTTGGCCATCTGGTGCCCGTCGATGCAGGTGATCACCGACGACGCCTCGCCCGGCATGTTCACCAGGATCGAGGTGGTCGAGCCCCCGTACTGGGCGCCGTAGTAGATGCCCGCCAGCATGATCATCGCCGTCAGCGGATCCATGCCGAAGGTGATGGGCAGCAGCAGCGCGATGGTCGGGATCGGGCCGATGCCCGGCAGCACGCCGATCAGGGTGCCGAGCAGGCAGCCGAGCAGGCAGAAGAGGACGTTCTGAAGCGTCAGGGCGGCGGAGAAGCCGGTGACGAGATGGTCGAGCATCTCCATCCCTCACGCCCCTCCGAACAGCGGCAGCGGCTTCGACAGCCCGAAGATGAAGAGGGCCACGATGGCCGCGGTCATCAGAAGGCCGAAGACGAGCGTCTCGACGATCGCCGGCCTGCGGCGGGCGTGGGCGGCGACAAGGACGAAGACGAGGGCGGCCGGGAACAGCCCGATCTCCGTCAGGAGAAGGCCGAGCGCCAGAACCGACAGGAGCACCATCACGAGCGGGCGCACCGGCGTGCGTTCGAGCGGCGGGCCGGCGATCGCGATCCCGCGCAGCGCGACCAGGACGCCGATCAGCATGATCAGGGCGCTGATGATGGTGGGAAAGAAGCCCGGGCCCATGCGGCGCGCCGTGCCGAAGGCGAGGTCCTGGCCGATGAGCACGCCCGCCCCGCCGATGGCGAGGAACAACAGGCCGGCGCCGAGGTCCTGGGGGCTCCGGATGCGGATCATCCGGCCCTCACCGACCGCAGCCCGCGACGGAGTTGCATACCATCGGGACCTCTCCCCCCCTCGGTGGCCCGTGTTCGGCCATCCCACTTGATCGTATTGCATTCGACGCCCGTCGAGATTGCGGTCCTCGGCGGCCCTTTGCAAGTCTGCCGACGGACAGCGCGACTCCCGTCGAGGAATATATCAGGCAGCCATACGGTGCCACCGCTTTCCGCTGGCGTCGGGCGGCGGATCGGCGGTATCCGTCGGGCCGGCGCCAGCGGAAATCGGTGGGCGTGCGGTGCCCGGAACACGACCGCCCCGGGCGCGGTCGCGGCGCGGGGGAGGGGATCAGCGGTGGACGTCCGGACGGCGATCGTCGGCGGGGGCATCGGCGGCCTGACCGCTGCGCTCGCGATGCTGCGGCGCGGCCTCCCGGTCGTCGTCTTCGAACAGGCCGCCGCGCTCGGCGAGGTCGGGGCCGGTCTCCAGGTCAGCGCGAACGGCACCCGGATCCTCCACGACCTCGGGCTGGAGCCCGCGCTGCGGGCGGTGGCAACCGAGGCGGAGGGCAAGGAGATCCGCCTGTGGAGCGACGGGCGGCGGTGGACGCTGTTCGACCTCGGCGCGCAGTCGGTCGCCCGCTATGGCTTTCCCTATCTGACGCTGCACCGGGCCGACCTCCACGCGGCCCTCGCCGATGCCGTGCGGGCGATCGATCCCGCCGCGATCCGGCTGGGCGCACGGCTGGAGGCGCTGGAGGCGGACGCGGACGGCGTGACGCTGCGCTTCGCCGACGGGCGCACCGCGCGGGCGGCGACGGTGGTGGGGGCCGACGGCGTCCATTCCCGCGTGCGCGAGGCCGTGTTCGGCCCGGGCGAGGCGGCGTTCACCGGCATCGTCGCCTGGCGCGGCGTGGTGCCCGCGGAGCGTTTGCCGCCGCACCTGCTGCGCCCGGTCGGGACCAACTGGGTGGGCCCCGGCGGGCACGTCGTCCATTATCCGCTGCGCAAGGGCGCCCTCATGAACGTCGTCGGCGCGGTCGAGCGCGCGGACTGGACGGTGGAGAGCTGGTCGGTGGTGGGCAGCCGCGAGGAGTGCCTCGCGGACTTCGCCGGCTGGCACGCGGACGTCCGCACGCTGCTGGGTGCCATCGACAGGCCCCACAAATGGGCGCTGAAGGTGCGGCCGCCCATGCCGGAATGGTCGCGCGGCCGCGTCACGCTGCTGGGCGACGCCTGCCATCCCACCCTGCCGTTCCTGGCCCAGGGTGCGGTGATGGCGATCGAGGACGGCCTCGTCCTCGCCCGCGCGCGGGCCGCCCACCCCCGCGACCATGCGGCGGCCTTCGCCGCCTACGAGGCGGCCCGGCGGGACCGCACCGCCCGGGTGGTCGCCGGCTCGGCCGCCAACGCGAAGCGCTTCCACGACCGCACGCTGGCCGACCCGGCGGGCGCGCAGGCCTATGTCGACCGCGAATGGCGGGAGGACCGCGTGACCGAACGCTACGAATGGCTCTTCACCTACGACGCGACGACGGTTCCGCTGGGGGGGAGCGCCCCGTGACCCCCGACGTCGAACGGCTGCCGCAGCACGTCGCCTTCCGCGACACCGCCGCCTTCACCGAGACCTACGGCTTCGCCGGCAACAGCGGCATGGTGAACCTGGAGGGCCAGCTGCTGCGCCCCCGGGGCGTGCCGTCTTCCACCGTCTACCTCTTCATGCACCCGACCTCGACGCTGAACCTGCTGCCCATGCCGCGGGCGCTGGTCGGGGCGGGGCTGCACGTGCTGTGCGCGGCCAGCCGCTATCCCAAGAACGACGCCGCCCTGATCATGGAGAAGGTGGCGATCGACATGGGTCGCTGGATCGACCATGCCCGCGACGCGCTGGGCTATGCCCGGGTGGTGCTGGTCGGCTGGTCGGGCGGCGGCTCGCTCTCGCTCTTCTATCAGGCGCAGGCGGAGGCCCCCTCCATCGTGGCGACGCCCGCGGGCGACCCGGTGGACCTGACGGCGGAGCGCCTGCGGCCGGCCGACGGCATCGTCTTCATCGCCGCCCACCTGTCGCGGGCGGAGACCTTGACCGAATGGCTCGACCCGTCGGTCCGGACCGAGGCCGACCCCGACGACCGCGACCCCGCGCTCGACATCCACGATCCGGCCTGCCCGGCGCAGCCGCCCTATTCCGCGGACTTCGTCGCCGCCTTCCGCGCGGCCCAGGTGGCGCGCAACCGCCGCATCACCGCATGGTGCCTCGACACGCTCGACCGGCTGAAGCGGCGGGGCGGGGCGGAACGGGAACGCGCCTTCGTCGTCCACCGCACCATGTGCGACCCGCGCTGGCTCGACCCCACGCTCGACCCGAACGGGCGAAAGCCCGGCTGGACCTACCTCGGCGACCCGCGGACGGTGAACGTGGGCCCGGTGGGCCTCGCCCGCTACACCACGCTGCGCTCCTGGCTCTCGCAGTGGAGCGTCGACCTGTCGAACGCCAAGGGTCCGGCGAACGCGGCGCGGGTGCGCCGCACGCCGGTTCTCCAGATCGAGAACGGCGCCGACGACGCGGTGCCCGCCACCCACAACCCGGCGATCCGCGCGGCGCTGGCGACGCCGGACAAGGCGTTCGTGTCGATCCCCGGGGCGACGCACTACTACCTCGGCCAACCGGACCACCTCGCGACCTGCATCGCCGCGGTGACCGACTGGAGCCGGCGGAAGGGGCTGCTGGAGGGGTAGGGGGGCTGCCTTCAAACAAACGGGTTGGTCGTCGGCACACCGGTCGGTGCGAAGTCGAACGGGTTCGTCGCGTCCTGAAGCGATCAACGGAGCGGAGGCATCACGGCTCCAGCCGGGTCCTGCCGTCGCCCGAGGGCGTGACCACGATCAACGGGGGACAAGGCGACATGCGACGCAACAGTCGCATCGTCCGATCCGGGTCCTCTACATCTTCGATCGTCATCCCCGCGAATGCGGGGATGACGGCAATCGAGTGCCCCTCGAGCCCCCCTACCCCCGCCCCGCCAGCAACCCCGCCTTCCGCTCCGCCCACCGCGCCATCTCGTCGTGCGCCGTGCGGGCCGCCTCCTCGACGTATCCCGGCGCCTCGGTCCGCGCCGTGACCTCGAGGCGCAGGCCGTTAGGGTCGAAGACGTAGATCGACTTGATGAACTCGTGGTCGACCACGTCCGTCGTCTGCACCCCCGCCGCGCGCAGCCGGTCGCGCATCGCCGTCACCTCCCCGACCGACGCGACCTCCACCGCGAAGTGCATCACCCACGCCGGCGTGTTGGGCGAGGGCTTGGGCATCTCGCCCGTGCCCAGGTCGAAGAAGGCGATGTAGGAGCCGTCGCCCATCTCGAAGAAGAAATGGGCATAGGGCTTCTCCTCCCCCGTGCTCGGCACCCGGTCCGCCTGCATGCAGTTGACCAGCGGCAGGCCCAGCAGATCCTCGTAGAAGGCCCGTGTCTCCTCCGCGTCCCGGCAGGGAAAGGAGAAGTGGTACAGGCCCTTGATCCTGGGTGCGGACGGCATGGCGGGCTCCCCGGCGGATTGACGTATATTCGGCTCCCTGATATCACGCCCCGGACGATCAGCGGAAGAGGTGACCCCGTGAGCGACGCCAGCGTCGAGAGGACCCCGTCCTCGCCCGGCTGGGGCGAGACCGTGACGATGACGATGGAGGACGGGATCGCCTGGGTCTCCCTCAACCGCCCGTCCAAGCGCAACGCGATCAACCCCGGCATCGTCTGGGAGATGAACGCGGTCATGGACGCGCTGGAGGAGGACGACGACTGCAAGGTCATGGTCGTCACCGGGTCCGGCGACAGCTTCTCCGCCGGGATGGACCTGAAGGAGTATTTCCGCGCCTACGAGACCGCGAAGCCGGTCGCGCGCGAGCGCCTGTTCCGCGCCAACGCGGCGTGGCAGTGGCGGCGGATGATGGCCTATCCCAAGCCGACCATCGCCATGGTCAACGGCTGGTGCTTCGGCGGCGCGTTCCAGTTCCTCGTCGCCTGCGACCTCGCCATCGCGGCGGAGGAGGCGACCTTCGGCCTGTCGGAGATCAACTGGGGCATCATTCCGGCGGGCGTCGTCACCAAGGCGGTCGTCGACACGATGAGCCTGCGCGACGCCATGTACTACGTCATGACCGGCGAGACGTTCGACGGGAAGAAGGCGTCCGAGATGCGGCTGGTCAACGAGGCGGTGCCGCTCGACCGCCTGAAGGACCGCACGCGCGACCTCGCCCGCGTGCTGATGGGCAAGAACCCCTTCGTCCTGCGCCAGGCCAAGACCGCCGTCCGCCAGGCCCGCGAGCTGACGTGGGAGCAGGCGGCCGACTATCTCATGGCCAAGTCCGACCAGTCCGACCACCGCGACCCGGAGCGCGGGCGCAAGGCGGGGATGAGCCAGTTCCTCGACGACAAGTCCTACCGCCCGGGCCTCGGCGCCTATCGCCGTGACTGAGCCCATCCCGGTCGCGCGCCTGCTGCGGCCGCGGTCGATCGCGATCGTCGGCGCCTCGCCCGAGCCGACGTCGATCGGCGGCGGGGTGCTGGGGAACCTGGAGGCGTTCGGCTATGCCGGCGCCATCCACCTCGTCAGCCGGTCGAAGAGCGAGATCCGCGGCCGGCCCTGCCTGCCGTCGATCGACGACCTGCCGGACGGGGTGGACGTCGTCGTCCTGATCGTGCCGCAGGCGGCCGTGGACGAGGCGATCGCCGCCTGCGTCCGGCGCAGGGCCGGCAGCGTGATCGTCTATTCCTCGGGCTTCGCGGAAGCGGGCGAGGACGGCCGCGCGGCGCAGGAAAATCTCGCCGCCACCTGCCGGGCGGCCGGTCTGCCGCTCATGGGCCCGAACTGCATGGGCCACACCAACTACGTCGACGGCATCCCGCTCACCTTCGAGCCGGTCGAACCCCGCGCCGCCGGGCCCGGCCCCCGCGTCGCCGTGCTGGCGCAGAGCGGGGCGACCGCGGCCAACATCCGCTTCTCGCTCCACGCCCGCGGGATCGGCGTGTCGCACGTGGTCGCGACCGGCAACGAGGCCGTGGTGACGACCGAGGACGTGCTGGCCCACCTGATCGAGGACGGCGACGTCGCGGCCGTCGCGGTCTACGTCGAGCAGCTGCGCGACCCGCCGCGCTTCCTCGCCGTCGCCGCGCGCGCCCGCGATCTCGCCAAGCCGATCGTGATGCTGCACCCCGGCCACAGCACCGCCGCGCGCGACGCCGCCCAGTCCCACACCGGCGCGCTGGCCGGCGACCACGCGGCGATGCGGACGGTGGTGCGCGACGCGGGCGTCGCGCTGGTCGACACGATCGACGAGCTGTTCGACGTGACGGCCGTGCTGGCCCGCTTCCCCGTTCCGCCCCCCGGCCGGGCGGCGGTCGTCACCAATTCGGGCGCCATCCGCGGCCTCGCCTTCGACGGGTTCGACCGGCTGGGCCTGCCGCTGGCGACGCCGACCGCCGACACGCTGGCCGCGCTCAGGGCGCTGCTGCCGCCCTATGTGCCGGTCGACAACCCGCTCGACATCGGGACGACGGGCTTCGCGACGCCGTCGATCTTCGGCACGTCGCTGGCCGCCATGCTGGCCGATCCGGGCGTCGGCACCGTGCTGCTGGCCCATGCCGGCGGCTCGCCGAAGCAGCAGGTCATCAAGGCCGACGCCATCCTGCCGGTGGCGGCGACGGCCGGAAAGCCGGTGCTCCTCAACATCGTCGGCGACGACTTCCCCCTCGACCACGTGTTCATGGCGCGCGTCCGCGCGAGCGGCATCCCCTTCTTCCGATCGACGGACCGGGCGATGCGGGCCATGGCGGCGGTCGCGTCCTATTCCGACGCCCTCTCGGCCGCCGCCGCCCGCGTGCCGGTCCCGCCCGTCGCCCTGCCCTTGCCGGTGCGCGGCACGGTGCCCGAGCACCGTGCGAAGGCGATGCTGGCCGACCTCGGCCTCCGGGTGCCGCGCGGGATCCTCGCCTGCGACGAGGAGGCGGCGGTGCGGGCCGCGGCCGATCTCGA
>CANGXM010000138.1 GCA_947457845.1 Rhodospirillales bacterium
CGGCGACGCCGGCCGTTCTGGTCCTCGCCGCCGCGGTCCTGGCCCTCGGCCGTCTCGGCCGCGCCTTCGGTCTCCTCGGCCGCGACCGGCTCGTCCTCGGGCGCGTCCTCCGCGGCCTCCTCCTCCGCCTCGGCGCGGGCCACGATCTGGGCCTGACGCTCACGCTCGGCGAACTCCGCGGCGATGGCCTGCATCTCCTCCGGCGTCCGGGCGCGCACCCGGTCGATCTTGAAGGCCGGGACGACAAGGGCGTCGTCGGCCGTCACCAGAACGCGGAACGCGTAGCGGCGCTCCAGGTCCGACAGCGCCGGGCGGAGCTGGTTCAGCAGATAGAGGACGACGGCCGTCGGCGCGGTCACGGCGATCTCGGCCGAGCGACGGCGGATGCCCTCCTCCTGCACCGCACGCATCACCTCCATCGCCGCGCTCTCGACCGAGCGGACGAGGCCGAGGCCCTGGCAGTGCGGGCAGCGGGTGAAGTGCGTCTCCATCAGCGACGGACGCAGCCGCTGGCGCGACAGCTCCATCAGGCCGAAGGGCGAGATGCGGCCGATCTGGATGCGCGCGCGGTCGGCCTTCATGGCCTCCTTCAGGCGCCGCTCGACCGCTGCGTTGTTGCGGCTCTCCTCCATGTCGATGAAGTCGATGACGACCAGACCCGCGAGGTCGCGAAGGCGCAACTGGCGCGCCACCTCGTCGGCGGCCTCCAGGTTGGTCTTCGTCGCCGTCTCCTCGATGTTGCGCTCACGCGTGGCGCGGCCCGAGTTGACGTCGATCGCGACCAGCGCCTCGGTCTGGTTCAGCACGATGTAGCCGCCCGACTTCAGCTGGACGACCGGGTTGTGCATCGCGTCGATCTGGTTCTCGACCTGGTGCCGCATGAACAGCGGGATCAGGTCGTCCTTGTAGTTCTGGACCTTGCGGGCATGGGACGGCATGACCATCCGCATGAAGTCCTTGGCCGTGCGGTAGCCGGCCTCGCCCTCGACCCAGATCTCGTCGATCTCGCGGTTGTAGAGGTCGCGGATCGACCGCTTGATCAGGTTGCCTTCCTCGTAGATCAACTCGGGCGCGGTCGATTCCAGCGTGCGCTCGCGGATCGAGTCCCAGAGCCGGAGGAGATAGTCGAGGTCGCGCTTGATCTCCTGCTTGGACCGTTCCATGCCGGCCGTGCGCAGGATCACGCTCATGCCGTCCGGAAGATCCAGATCGTCGAGGATCTCCTTCAGGCGCTTGCGGTCCGTCGTGTTGGTGATCTTGCGGCTGACGCCGCCGCCGCGCGGCGTGTTGGGCATCAGCACGCAGTAGCGGCCCGGCAGCGACAGGAAGGTGGTGAGCGCCGCGCCCTTGTTGCCGCGCTCTTCCTTGGTGACCTGCACCAGCATGATCTGCCGGCGCTTGACCACCTCCTGGATCTTGTACTGGCGCAGCGTGCGCGGCCGGCGCTGGCGGACCTCGTCCACCTCGTCCCCGCCCACCTGCTCGACGCGGTCGGCCTCGTCGCCCTCGGTGTCACCGCCCTCGGCGGAGGCGGCCCGCGCTTCCTCGGCGGCCTCCTCGGCGGCACCGCGCGTGTCCTCGTCGCCGGCGTCGTCGCCGTGGTCGAGAAGCGCGTCATTGGCGCCAGCGGCCGGCAGGGCGTCGAAGCCCTCGCCCTCGGCCTCCCCGTGGTCGTCCCCGCCGCCGTTCGCCCGGGCGGAGACGCGCTGCGTCTCCATCTCCAGCGCCTCCCGGTCGGAGACCGGGATGCGGTAGTAGTCCGGGTGGATCTCGGAGAAGGCCAGGAACCCGTGACGGTTCCCCCCGTACTCCACGAAGGCGGCCTGGAGCGAGGGTTCGACCCGCGTCACCTTGGCCAGATAGATGTTTCCCTTGATCGGCTTCCGGCTCGCGACCTCGAAATCGAGTTCTTCGAGCTTGTTGCCGCTCACCACGACCACCCGGGTCTCCTCGGGATGCGTCGCGTCGATCAGCATGCGCTTGGTCATGCAACTCCCCGCGGCGCGCCACCCCGCGCGCGACCGACGCCGGATGGCTCGCCTCTCGTCTGTGGCGAAGCGGACGGCCACCGGACCCGGCCCGTCGAACGGCGCATCCGGAGAGCTGCCATGACGGATGGATCGGCGGCGACCGGGCTTCCGGCCCGGTGATCCGGGCCGAAGGCCAGCTTCGAGGTTTCGCCTCTTCCCGCACCGTCCGGGAACCGCCTTCGCGCCGGTCGGCTCCGCTCCCGGTGTCCTTCGCACGTGGGTGTCTGCGGTCGCCCGACCCGTCGCGTCGACGCAGGACCCGTTGCGGGTCCGGCGGACGTGGGTATGTCGCGGACGCAACATAACCCCCGATGGGGGCGTGCCACAATGCCCGATCGCGCCGACCCCCACCGAATCGTCGTCGCCGGCCGCCCCGTCGGCGAAAGGGCCCGCGCCGAGGGGAGAGGGGGTGAGGCAGCGTCTCAATATGCCGATTGAAGTCTTTGATTTTCAGGCTGTATATCTGAAAGGATACCGAACGTGGGGCCGCCGTCCGTGCCGATCCGCCTGCTCCTCGCCCTCCTCCTCGCCGTCGTCGCCGTCCTCGGCGCCGGCGCCGTGCGGGCGGAGCGTCCGGCGGTGGTGGACGTGCGCCTCGGCCAGAACGGGGAGACGACACGTTTCGTGCTGGAACTCGCCGAACCGGCGGCGTTCCGCATCGCGGTGCTCGCGGACCCCTACCGGATCGTGCTGAACGGGCCGGCGCTGGACTGGGCCGCCGGGGCGCTCGCCGGTCGCGGGGCGGTCGCGGCGGTCGCCGGCGATCCCGACGCCGGGCGAATCGTCCTCGACCTGCTCGGGCCCGTCGAGATCGTCCAGGCCTTCGCCCTGCCGCCGCAGGACGGGCGACGCCATCGGCTGGTGCTGGACCTCCGGCCGACCGGCGTCGGCGCCTTCGGGCCGGAGGAGCGCCGGATCGCGGTCGGGACGAGCGACACGGGGCCGCCCGTGGCCCAGCCACCCGTGCCCCAGCCGCCCGTGCCCCAGCCACCTGTGGCCGCGACGCCGGTCTCGACCCTGCGCGTACCCGCCGAACCGCTGCCCACCCGGGCCAACCGCATCGCCCCCGGGGGTCGTCCGTCCACCGAACGTGGACCGTCGCGGCGGGTCGTGGTCGTCGACGCGGGCCACGGCGGCGTGGATCCCGGCGCCATCGCGGTGACCGGAATGCACGAGAAGGAGGTGACGCTCCAGATCGCCCGCGCGCTCCGTACCGCGCTGGAGGCGACCGGCCGCTACCGGGTGGTGATGACCCGCGACGCCGACGTCTTTCTCGCCCTGCGGGATCGCGTGGCCATCGCGCGGGATGCCAAGGCCGACCTCTTCGTCTCGCTCCACGCCGACAGCATCGACCGCGAGACGGTGCGCGGCCTCTCGGTCTACACGCTCTCCGATCAGGCGTCTGACCGGGAGGCGGCGCAGCTGGCGGCGCGCGAGAACAGGGCCGATGCGCTCGCGGGCGTCGATCTCGCCCGGACCAGCGACCAGGTGGCCCGGGTCCTCGTCTCCATGGCCCAGCGGCACACGCTCAACCAGTCCCGTCGCCTCGCCAACCAGATCGTCGAGACCATGCGGGGCGAGTTCCCGCTCATCCCGCAGCCGCACCGGTCGGCCGGTTTCGCGGTGCTGACGGCGCCCGACGTGCCGGCCGTCCTGGTCGAGATGGGCTATCTGTCGAGCCCCCAGGACGCGCGCCTGCTGGCGACCGGCGCGCACCAGCAGCGGCTCGCCCGTTCGATCGCCCGGGCCGTCGATCGTTTTTTCGCACCTGCGAACGTCGCAATCCGGCCATGACGCGCCGGCCCTAGACCCGTCACATTCGCTCCCCAATGTTGGGGCATCGAACGCACCGGGCGGCCGTCACCGCCCCAGCCGGTGGTCCCCAGGGCGGTCCGCGATGCTCCGTGTCTTCCTGTTCCTGACCGCGCTCGTGGTCGTCGCGGGCCTCGCCGCCGGTGGGGTCGGCGTCCATGTGCTGATGCGGGTCACCCAGGACCTGCCCGACTATTCCGCGCTCGCCAACTACGAGCCGCCGGTCGTCTCGCGCCTGCACGCGGGCGATGGGCGCCTGCTCGCGGAATTCGCGAGCGAGCGGCGCATCCACGTGCCGATCGAGGCCATCCCCAAGCGGGTGTCGCTCGCCTTCGTCGCCGCCGAGGACCAGCGCTTCTACAGCCATTTCGGGATCGACCCGCAGGGCATCGCCCGCGCCGCCATCGCCAACGTCGACCGGATCGCCCAGGGCCGGCGTCCGGAGGGCGCGTCGACCATCACCCAGCAGGTGGCGCGGAACTTCCTCCTCAACGACGACCTGTCGATCACGCGCAAGCTGCGCGAGGCGGTGCTGGCGGTGCGCATCGACCGCGCGATGGCGAAGGACAAGATCCTCGAGCTGTACCTCAACGAGATCTTCCTCGGCGGCCGCAGCTATGGCGTCGCCGCCGCCGCGCTCAACTACTTCAACCGCTCGCTCGACGAACTCTCGATCGCCGAGGCCGCCTATCTCGCGGCGCTGCCGAAGGCGCCGTCCCGCTACCACCCGCAGCGTCGCTACGACGCGGCCGTCGCCCGGCGGAACTACGTCATCGCGCGGATGGCCGAGGACGGCTTCATCACCCAGGCCGAGGCGGAGGCCGCACGGGCCGAGCCGCTCGTCACCCGCCGTCGCGAGGCGACGGAGGTGGTCGCCAACGCCGACCATTTCGCCGAGGAGGTTCGGCGGCAGGTCGTGCAGAAGTACGGGGAGGAGGCGCTCTACCGGGGCGGCCTGTCCATCCGCACGACGCTCGACCCGACCCTGCAGGACGCGGCGACGAAGGCGCTGCGGACGGGTCTCATCGCCTACGACCGCCGCCACGGCTACCGCGGACCGGTCGCGACCCTCGCCGACCTGGAGGGCTGGGAGCAGGGGCTGGCGAAGGTCCAGCTCCCGCCCGGCGCCGGTGGCTGGACCCCGGCGGTGGTGCTGAACGTCACCCCCCAGGCGGCGGAGGTCGGGCTCGCCGACGGCGTGCGTGGCCGCATCCCGCTGTCCGAGCTGCGCTGGGCGCGGCGGGTGAACGGCGATCGCCTCGGCCCGGCGATCGCCCGGCCCGCCGACGTCCTCGCGCGGGGAAACGTGGTGCTGGTCGAGCCGGTGGCGCAGGATGAGCGTGGCCAGCGTCTGCCGGCCGGCACCTTCGGCCTGCGCCAGATCCCGGAGGTGCAGGGCGGCCTCGTCGCGATGGACCCGCACACGGGGCGCGTGCTGGCGATGGTCGGCGGCTTCTCGCCCGACATGTCGAGCTTCAACCGCGCGACCCAGGCGTGGCGGCAGCCGGGCTCGTCGTTCAAGCCGTTCGTCTACATGGCGGCGCTGGAGAACGGCTTCACCCCGTCCTCCCTCGTGCTGGACGCGCCCTTCGCCTACGACCCCGGTTTCGGGCAGCCCGTCTGGCGGCCTGAGAACTACACCCAGCGCTTCTACGGCCCGACGCCGTTGCGCGTCGGCATGGAACAGTCGCGCAACCTGATGACGGTCCGCCTCGCCAACGCCGTCGGCATGGACAAGGTCGTCGACTACGCGACCAAAAAGTACGGGGTGATGGACCGGCTCCAGCCCTTTCTCCCCATGTCGCTGGGGGCGGGGGAGACGACGGTCCTGCGGATGACCACCGCCTATTCGATGATGGTCAACGGCGGCAAGAAGATCACGCCGACGCTGATCGACCGCATCCAGGACCGCAAGGGCCGGACGACCTTCCGTCACGACGAGCGCCCGTGCGAGGGCTGCCGGTCGGTCGCGTGGAACGACGACCTGCCGGTGCCGGCGGTGCCCGACACCCGCGAACAGGTCGCCGATCCCCGCATCGCCTATCAGATGGTGCTGATGCTGGAGGGCGTGGTGCGGCGCGGGACCGCCGCGTCGACCGTGGGGCGCCCCCTTCAGCGGCCGCTGGCGGGCAAGACCGGCACCACCAACGACTACAAGGATGCGTGGTTCGTCGGCTTCTCGCCCGACCTCGCGGTGGGGCTCTACATCGGCTTCGACCAGCCGAAGAGCCTCGGTCGCGACGAGACGGGCGGCGGGACCGCCTCGCCGGTCTTCCGCGACGTGATGGCGGCCGCGCTGAAGGACGCGCCGGTCATCCCCTTCCGCGTGCCGCCCGGCGTGCGGCTCGTGCGCGTCGATCCGGAGAGCGGCCGCCCGGCCGAGCCCGGCCAGCGCAACGCCATCTGGGACGCGTTCCTGCCCGGCACGGAACCTAGCGCCGAACGCGTGGTGCTCGACGGCAGCGTCGACGGGCAGGCGTGGCTCCGGCCCGAACGGGGCCCGGTGGGCCCGGTGTCGAGCGGGGAGGGCGAGGGGATGGCGGGGACGGGCGGGCTCTATTGACGAAGCCTATGGCCCGGCCTTGAAGAGCGGTTCGAGCATCCCGGCGCCGTCGGTGGAGAACGGGTCGACGATGGTGACGCCGCCCAGCGTCCGTCCCGACTGACCATCCTCGGAGACGAGGACGCGGCAGCCGTGACGCTTCGCCGTCGCCCACATCATCGCGTCCCAGAACGACCAGCCATGATGGTTCACCGCATCCATCGCGTCGACGAGTGCGGCCTCGTCCGCGGCGACGATCGGGAAGGCGTGCTGGAAGCCGCGGACCATCTCCGTCGCCCTCTCGGCGGGAACGCCGAGCTTCCGTCCGGTCAGCGTCCGGAACAGTTCGGCCAGTGCCTGGACCGTGAGCACGCAGTCCCGGCCACGCGACCGGCGCAGGATCCCGATTGCCGCCTCGTGACGCGGGCCCGCGTCACGATCCACGGCATACACCAGCACGTTGGTGTCGAACGTGAACCGCACGGTTCAGCGATCGTAGAGCGCGTCACGATCGAAGCGGTCGCCTCCGAGGCGAAGCCCCGTCTCCAGCGTCGACAGCAACCGGTCCAGGGCCATGCCGCGTGCGTCCGATGTCGGGACGTCCATCGGCAGGAGCCGTGCGACGGGCTTCCCGCGACGGGTGATCAGCACTGGCGTCCCGAGGCTCGCCTCGCGCAGGATCTCCGAGAAACGTCGGTTTGCGTCCGCCGCCGAAACGATGATCGTCATGATGCTCGCCCTGCGACCGTGAACGGACGCTCAAAGTAGTGAATTCACTACATGGGTGCAACGCCATCCTCCCACCGCCCGCCTTCCCCTCGGGCCTCGCACGCGCTATCTAGCGCAACGGACCCGAACCAGACCCCCAAGCGACGAGGAGGCCGCACCATGCGCGCCGAGATCGAAGCGGTCGCGAGCGACGTGCGAAAGTCGCTGGCGCTGCTGAGGAGGCATCTTTGACTGGGACAATGCGCTGCGGCGGCTGGATGAGCTGAACGCGCTCGCCGAGGACCCGAAGCTCTGGGACGACGCGCGTCGCGCCCAGGAGATCATGCGCGAGCGCACCCAGCTCGACACCAAGATCGGTGGCGTCCGCAAGCTCGAGCGGGAACTGTCCGACGGGCTCGAGCTGATCGAGATGGCCGAGGCCGAGGGCGACGACATCATCATCGCCGACGCCCAGGCGACGATCGAGGGGCTGCGCGACATCGCCGCCAAGCAGGAACTGGAGAGCCTGCTGTCGGGCGAGGCGGACGCCAACGACTGCTTCCTCGAGGTCAACGCCGGGGCGGGCGGCACCGAGTCCCAGGACTGGTGCGAGATGCTGCTGCGCATGTACACCCGCTGGGCGGAGGCGCACGGCCACAAGGTGGAGTGGCTGGAGGAAAGCCCCGGCGAAGAGGCGGGCCTCAAGTCGGCGACGGTCCAGATCAAGGGGCCGAACGCCTACGGCTGGCTCAAGACGGAGGCGGGCGTCCACCGCCTCGTCCGCATCAGCCCCTACGACAGCCAGGCGCGCCGGCACACCTCCTTCGCCTCGGTCTCGGTCACGCCGGTCATCGACGACCGGATCGAGATCGAGATCCTGGACAAGGACCTGCGCATCGACACCTACCGGGCGTCGGGCGCCGGCGGCCAGCACGTCAACAAGACGGACAGCGCCATCCGAATCACCCACCTGCCGACCGGCATCGTCGTCGCCTGCCAGCAGGAGCGCAGCCAGCACAAGAACCGCGCCAAGGCCTTCGACATGCTCCGCGCCCGGATGTACGAGGCGGAACTGAAGAAGCGCGAGGAGGTGGCGAACGCGCTGGAGGCCACCAAGACAGACATCGCCTGGGGCCACCAGATCCGGTCCTACGTGCTGCAGCCCTACCAGATGGTGAAGGATCTGCGGACCGAGGTGGAGACGTCCGACACCCAGGGCGTGCTGAACGGCGACATCGACCGGTTCCTGGCGGCGGCACTGGCCGCGCGGATCAAGGGCCAGGGCGACGACATGGGGGGATGAGGGCGGTCAGGCGACCGGAAAGCCGCGGCTGAGGACGAGGTCCAGGGCCGCGACGATCCGGTCGCTGTCGGCGTCGAGGTTGGCGACCAGCTCTCCGAGTACGGACGTCGGGACGTTGCCGATCTCGTGCGCCAGCAGGCGGCAACGGTCGCCTGCAACCGTCACCCAAGGGTTCAGGTCGAGCGCGGGTTCATAAGCGTCCGTCCTGGCCAGCGGGACGACCACCCTCCGGTTCCAGCGATGCAACAGACCGGACTGCACGACCACCAGATAAGGGCGGTTGCCGACGGATCGCCCCCGGTTCCGGTGGACGTCGTACTGCGCCATCAGAGCGTGCCGAACTCGTCCGCGACCGTCGGGAACTCACTGTCGGCCTCGAGCCGGTTCCAGTACTCCATCGTCCGGTCAATCCGCTCCCGCAGCGTCGCGAGGCGCTGGCGTTCGATCTCCGCCTTGATCGCCCGCGTCGCGACCTCGGGCAGGTCGACGCCATAGCGGCTCGCCTCGGACACGGTGTCCGAGTCGAGGGAGAGCGGGACCACCGTGCGTTCCAACTTGCCCATCCCATCCTTCTTCGGCCGTCAGAACCCTACCTTGTCCCCGCCCTTGAGGTCGAGGATGGCCCGGGCCTCCGCCGGCGTCGCGATCTCGAGGCCCAGTTCCTCCACGATGCGGCGGATCTTGGCCACCTGCTCGGCGTTGGAGGTCGCGAGCCTGCCCCGGCCGATGTAGAGGCTGTCCTCCAGCCCCACGCGCACGTTGCCGCCCAGGATCGCGGCCATGGTCGCGACCGGCATCTGGTTGCGCCCCGCCGCCAGCACCGACCAGCGGAAGGCGTCGCCGAAGAGGCGGTCGGCCGTGCGCTTCATGTGCAGCACGTTGTCGATGTCCGCGCCGATCCCGCCCAGGATTCCGAAGATCGTCTGCACGAAGAGCGGCGGCTTCACGAGCCCGCGTTCGAGGAAGTGGGCGAGGCTGTAGAGATGGCCGATGTCGTAGCACTCGAACTCGAACCGGGTGCCGTGCGCCTCGCCGAGGTCGCGCAGGATGTTCGCGATGTCCTTGAACGTGTTGCGGAAGATGAAATCGTCCGTGCCGGCGAGATAAGGCTTCTCCCACGCGTGCTTGAACTCCGGATAGCGGTCGGCCAGCGGGAACAGGCCGAAGTTCATCGAGCCCATGTTGAGCGAGCACATCTCCGGCTTCGCGATCAGGGGCGCCGCGAGCCGCTCCTCCAGCTTCATGTTCAGCCCGCCGCCCGTGGTGATGTTCAGCACGGCGTCGGTCTGCTGCTTGATGCGCGGCAGGAACTGCATGAAGACCGCCGGGTCCGGCGTGGGCCGGCCGTCGACGGGGTCGCGGGCGTGCAGGTGGATGATCGACGCGCCGGCCTCGGCGGCCGCGATCGCCTCCTTGGCGATCTCGTCCGGCGTGATCGGCAGGTGGGGCGACATGGTCGGCGTGTGGATGCCGCCCGTGATCGCGCAGGTGATGATGACCTTGGCCATGCCCGTTCCTTCCCTCAGCGCCCGCCCGACACCCGCAGCACCTGCCCCGTGACGTAGCGCGCGCCGTCGGACAGCAGCCACACGATCGCGTCCGCCACCTCGTCCGCCCCGCCCACGCGGCCCATCGGCACCATGGGGGCGAGGCGCCCGGCCCGGCCCGCGTCGCCGCTCGACGCGTGGATCTCGGTGTCGATCAGCCCGGGGGAGACGCCGTTCACGCGCACCCCCTCCCGCGCCAGCTCCCTGGCGAGGCCGATCGTCATCGTGTCGACCCAGCCCTTGGACGCCGCGTACCAGACGAACTCGCCCGGGCTGCCCAGGGTGGAGGCGGCCGATCCCGTGGTCACGATGGCACCGCCGGGCCCGCCGTTGCGCGTGGACAGGCGTTTCGCCGCCTCCCGCGCCGTGAGGTAGGCGCCCCAAACGTTGATCTCGATGACCGCGCGGACGTTGTCGAGGTTGTCGTCGTCGACCCGGCCCATGCGGCCCGTGATCCCGGCGTTGACCACCACGCCCCCCAGGGGGCCGAGGCGTGCGGCGTCGTCGAAGAGGCGGACGACGGCCGCCGCGTCCGAGACGTCGGCCTTCAGGGCCACCGCCCGGCGGCCCGCGGCTTCCACGTCGGCGACCACACGGGCGGCGGCCGCGTCGTCCGTGGCGTAGTTGACGGCCACGTCCCAGCCGGCCGCCGCGGCCGCGC